>NZ_MKWH01000060.1:0-316787 GCF_001899705.1 Sphingobacterium sp. 40-24
CGGGGCGTAAGAGACACCACATTCTTCTTATATAGAGTAATGAAACTGTATGCTTAAAAACTTTACCCCCCAAACTTTCGGTATGATCCCTACACTATTATTAAGCTTAATAAGGCAGATATCATTGTATCCACATACTATTTCTCATCTACATATCCCGATCAGGAACCCGATAACATTATACCTCTAGCTAGGTCTCTGTGAAGTTACAATTGCTTAACGATAACAAATGCAGCTCGGCATTCATTAGTAATCATTGCTGGATTATATTGTAGCAATGCCATTATTCTACTCGGAATTTCATTATTAAAAACTCTGTGGTTGCAGAATATCGATTGAAAAACAACGAAGATAAAAATTTAAGCAATCGTTTGTGTAGATTAAGCAAACGATTGCTTTCAAGTTTCATTTTTTATTTAGAAAAAAGTGTTATATTATTGTTATAGAGATTAAGTTCTTTAAATAGAACCAACTATAAAATCCGATCCAAAAGGATTTTTTCTATTGACTGTTTAGTTTGTTTTAAAATAGGTGATTTTTTAGAGGGACCAATTGGTCCCTTTAAATTTATATGAACTTTAAATTATGGATTCTAGAAGAGATTTTCTTAAAAAAGCCGGAATATTGTCATCGCTGGCTGTTTCACTCCCTACTTTGGTCAATGCCAATACGGCAGCCGCGTCGTTTAATATGTCTGGCTATGCAGCTCCAAAAATCGATAAAGTCAGAGTAGCGGTGATAGGACTGGGTATGCGCGGTCCTGGTGCTGTTGAACGCTTGTCCTTTATTGAGGGATGCGAAATTGTCGCACTTTGTGACAAGCATCCAGACCGGGTGGAGCGCGCAACAAAAATTGTTACATCGAAAGGTCTAGCAGCTCCTAAAACGTATTCAGGTGAAGATGGCTGGAAATCCTTGTTGAAAGAAGAGAAGCTTGATCTGGTCTATATTTGTACGCCTTGGGATTATCATACTCCGATGAGTATTGCGGCGATGAAAGCGGGTAATCACGTGGCTTGTGAAGTCCCGATCGCCTTGACAATCAAGGATTGTTGGGATGTGGTAAAAACATCCGAGGCAACTAAAAAGCATTGTATGATGCTGGAGAACTGCTGTTATGATTTCTTCGAAATGCTGACATTGAATATGGTGCGCCAAGGCTTGTTTGGCGAGCTCGTTCACGCCGAAGGTGCTTATATTCACGATTTGCTTGATCTTAACTTTGCAAAAAATGGCTATGATAACATGTGGCGCCTAAGAGAAAATATAAAACTAAATGGAAATCTGTACCCTACACATGGACTTGGACCTGTGGCACAATGCTTAAATATCAATAGAGGGGATAAAATGGATCATCTTGTGGCGATGTCTTCCAGTGATTTTATGATGGGAGAGAAAGCGAAAGAGTTAGCCGCTAAGGATTCTTTTTTTCAGGAATTTGTAGGAAAGAAATACCGTGGTAATATGAATACAACGCTTATCCGTACGGCCAAAGGGAAAACGATTATGTTGCAGCATGATGTTACTTCTCCTAGACCTTATTCTAGGCTACATACACTGAGTGGTACCAAAGGGTTTGCACAAAAGTACCCTACGGAGAATATTGCTTTTGGTCATGAATTCATTACAGAACAGAAATTGAAGGAACTGTATGATAAATACACCCCAGAATTGGTAAAATATATTGGTGAGCAGGCAAAGCAGGTCGGTGGACACGGTGGGATGGATTTTATGATGGACTGGCGTCTAATTGATTGTTTGCGCAATGGATTACCTTTGGATCAGGATGTCTATGACGCTGCTTCATGGAGTTGTATCGTACCGTTGAGTTTCGAATCTGTCGAAAAGAACTGTAAAACAGTTGATGTCCCGGATTTCACAAAAGGTGCATGGAAAAATAATACGCCGGTAGAAATCACGTTAAAAGGTGGCGGAAATACGCCTATCCGTTCGAGATCAGCGAAAAAAGAAAATATAGAATTGGGCGTATAGCCCTCCTTTATAAAATGACTTATTGAAGGGGAACTTTTTATTGTTCCCCTTTTATGTTTATCTTTAATTATGTTATTCAATCTGACTCTAATTACCTGTTTATCGTTATTTTCCACCAAGGATACACTTTCCTGTTGTGTTGGGGAAAATATACCTACGCGCGCTGGTATGATAAAATCCCAAATTGCCCAGCTAAAAAGCAAGAATGCGGACAAAATGATATTGGTCGAAGGGGGCAAATTTCTAATGGGAAGTTCAAATTTTGAAGATAGTAAGCCCCTACATCAGGTTGAACTAAATTCATTTTATATGGATGAACATGAGGTCACAAATGCACAGTTTGCGCAGTTTGTAAAGGAGACGGGTTATGTAACTGTTGCTGAGCGGGAGTTGGATCCGAAAGATTTTCCGGGAGTGGATCCCAAGATGTTAGTCCCGGGATCGGCTGTGTTCTCTAAGCCCAAAGAACTTAATTCATTAAATAATTACCTGATGTGGTGGGAGTATGTCCCTGGTGCAAACTGGCAACATCCCGAGGGACCGAATAGCTCAATAAAGGACAAAATGAATTATCCCGTTGTTCAGGTTGCCTATGAAGATGCTGCAGCTTATGCGAAATGGGCAGGCAAGAGATTGCCTACGGAAGCGGAATGGGAATATGCGGCTAGGGGACGTAATGATGCAAACGACGACTTGTATTATTGGGGAAAGGACTTGAAGCCTAATGGTAAATGGACCGCAAATATTTATCAGGGAAAATTTCCTGTGCAAGATTCAAAGGAAGATGGGTTTGAGGGGGCTGCACCTGTAAAATCATTTCAGACAAATGCGTTGGGACTGTATGATATGGAAGGGAATGTGTGGGAATGGTGTGCTGATTTTTATAGGCCCGATTACTATCAGCATAGTACAACAGTGAATCCCAAAGGACCACAGGATTCTTATGATCCGCAGGAGCCAAACCTTGAAAAACGCGTTCAACGGGGCGGGTCATTTCTTTGCAACGATCAATATTGTGAAAGGTATAAAGCCGGAAGCAGAGGAAAAGGGGAGGTCAACAGTCCTACAAATAATGTTGGATTTCGCTGTGTGAAAGATATCAAATAGAAAAGGCTTGCATTTGCAAGCCTTTTCTATTTGATTGATATGCCTTATTGTGCATTCAAAAACATTGATTTTTGATTGTACAATTCTCTGAAATAAGGATCGTGAAGATCTTTGATAAAGCGAATTGCTTCACCAGTTGATTTCATTTCAGGGCCTAATTGCTTGTCTACTTCAGGGAATTTATTGAAAGAGAATACAGGTTCTTTAATCGCGTAACCCTGTAATTTACGTTCAATCGTAAAGTCTTTCAATTTATTGACACCCAACATGACTTTAGTTGCGATATTGATGTAAGGAACATCATAAGCTTTAGCGATAAAAGGAACTGTACGTGATGCACGTGGATTAGCCTCGATAACATACACATTTTCACCTTTGACAGCAAACTGAATGTTTAATAAACCTCTTACGTTCAATGCTTTTGCTAGTTTAATAGAATATTCTTCCATTTTGTCCTGAACAGCTTGTGATAGGCCAAATGGAGGTAATACCGCCGATGAGTCACCAGAGTGGATACCTGCAGGCTCGATATGTTCCATCATACCAATGATGTGTACATCTTCACCATCACAGATCGAATCTGATTCAGCTTCTTCTGCACGATCCAGGAAGTGGTCAATCAGAATATGATTTCCAGGAAGATTTTTCAATAAGTTAACGACAGCTTTTTCTAAATCTTCGTCATTTATGACAATACTCATTCCTTGTCCGCCCAATACGTAAGAAGGACGCACCAATACTGGGTAGCCAACTTCGTTTGCAACTTGTAATGCTTCTTCTGCTGAAGTTGCTACACCGTATCTTGGATATGGAATTTCCAATTCTTTCAATAAATCGGAGAAACGGCCACGGTCTTCCGCCAAGTCCATATTCTCAAATGAAGTACCGATGATTTTTACGCCAAGTTGCTCTAGACGCTCAGCCATTTTAAGAGCTGTTTGTCCACCCAACTGAACGATAACACCTTCGGGTTTTTCTAATTCGATGATCTCACGTACGTGCTCCCAGAATACGGGCTCGAAGTATAATTTATCAGCCATATTGAAGTCTGTCGATACAGTCTCCGGGTTACAGTTAACCATAATCGCTTCGTAACCACATTCTTTAGCAGCTAATAAACCATGTACACAAGAGTAGTCGAACTCGATACCTTGACCGATACGGTTTGGACCAGAACCTAAAACGATGATTTTCTTTCTATCTGAAGAGATGGATTCGTTCTCTTCTTCGAATGTCGAATAGTAATAAGGTGTTTGTGCCGGGAATTCTGCAGCACAAGTATCGACCATTTTGTAAACACGGTTGATCCCTAACTCCTTACGACGATCGTACACTTGATCCTCGGTTACATTTCCTAATAACCATGCAATTTGTACATCTGAATAACCTTTTTGTTTTAAGGTCATGAAGAAGTCGCGCGGGATATTATTCAATTGATAACGACGTAATTCTTGCTCAAGGTGTACCAACTCTTGGATCTGTACCAAGAACCATTTGTCGATACGTGTTGCCTTACGGATCGATTCCAAAGGAACGCCTAATTCGAAAGCATCTTTGATATGGAATAAGCGGTCACCACTTGGATGTTCGAGACTATCCATGATTTCGTCAAGGTTTCTCCATTGACGACCATCAGCACCTAAACCAGCGCGGCCAGTCTCCAAGGATTGACATGCTTTCTGTAAAGCTTCGATAAATGTACGGCCGATTGCCATTACTTCACCTACCGCTTTCATCTGTAGACCTAATTCCTTGTTTGCTCCTTTGAATTTATCGAAGTTGAAACGAGGGATCTTAACAATCACATAATCCAATGTTGGTTCAAAATATGCGGATGTTGTCTTTGTGATCTGATTTTGTAATTCATCTAAGTTGTAACCGATCGCCAGTTTAGCTGCAATCTTCGCAATTGGATAACCCGTTGCTTTCGATGCTAAAGCGGAAGAGCGTGATACACGTGGATTGATTTCGATGGCGATGATCTCTTCGTTTTCTGGGTTTACAGAGAACTGAACGTTACAACCACCCGCAAATGTACCAATTGAACGCATCATCAGGATAGCCTGATTACGCATATCTTGATAACATTTGTCTGATAATGTCATGCCTGGTGCAACAGTGATCGAGTCTCCAGTGTGGATACCCATTGGATCAAAGTTTTCAATAGTACAGATGATGATAACATTGTCATTGGTATCGCGAAGTAATTCCAACTCAAATTCTTTCCAGCCCAATACAGCTTGTTCAACCAAAACTTCATGTGTTGGTGATGCATGTAAACCTCTATTTAAGGCTGCGTCAAAATCTTCTTTTCTGTGAACAAATCCACCTCCTGTACCTGCAAGGGTATAAGATGGACGTATAACAAGCGGATAGCCAATCTCTTGTGCCGCTTCTTTACCTTCAAGGAATGAGTTTGCAATTTTGGATGTTGCAACGCCCACACCGATATCAACCATTAATTGACGGAATTCTTCGCGGTTTTCAGTTTTTTCAATGGCAGCAACATCAACACCGATAACTTTTACATTGTATTTTTCCCAAAGGCCTAGGTTGGAAGCTTCGATACATAAGTTCAAAGCCGTTTGGCCACCCATGGTAGGAAGTACAGCGTCAATGTTGTGTTTTTGCAAAATTTCTTCAATACTTTCGCAAGTTAATGGAAGTAAGTAGACATTGTCCGCAACAACTTTGTCCGTCATGATTGTTGCAGGGTTTGAGTTGATGATGGATACTTCAATACCTTCTTCTTTCAATGAAAGGGATGCTTGAGATCCAGAATAATCAAATTCACAAGCTTGACCGATAACGATGGGACCTGATCCGATGATTAAAACCGACTTAATGGAAGTGTTTCTTGGCATTATATCTAGTTCAAAAAATTAAATTTCCTATTGTAAATCTGAGCAAAGACAATCAAAAATAGCTCATGGGGAAGGGTCATTCCGACTGCTTTGTCGGAGTGCAAAGTTACATTTTAAATTTTGAAAATTAAGTATTTATTTTAATAATATTTCAAAATTAAATGCCGTTTATTGGAAAAGTAGTCCTGAAAAACAAAAACGAGTATAGAACCTTCATGATTTTAGAGCTATTGGTGCTGTGAAATCATGAAGGTTGTTGTTTTCCGATAACAGTGAGTTTTGAACTCATTGATGCTTTAATGAGAAACCACAAGTCAATAAAACATGCAGGTTTAGAAAACTGTCCAGATGTGTTTAATAAACGATGATTTCGTCTGTAAACAAGTAACCTTTTTTAGGATTGCTGGCTTTGATCTTTATATAACGCGCCTGCTGTGCTTTGTCAAGTTTGAGTTCAAACCTTTTGAAAGTCAACTTGGACTCTTTATCGGATATATCATTTTTGATTGTTCCTACCGATCTGAAGGTACGGCCATTATCCGAAAGCAGGACTTCCATTTCTCCGGGCATGTAAACGCCCGGGCCAATCATCTGCATAAAATTCATGGCTACCTGGTGTATTTCTTCTCTACGTTCCATATCCACGACCACATCAATCGGACTGGTGAATCCTTGCCATTGGCCATCGTGATAGGAAAGACCACCCATGATTCCATTTGTTAAGGTAGAATCTTTTTGTGCTGGATATCCCGACCATGCTGTGTTGTACGTTACTTTTTTTCCGATAACGCGATGAATGTCAATATCAAAGGATAGGGTTGGACCAATTTTGATAGAATCTAGAAAATAAGCCGCATTGATATGGCCTGTCGAGCTGAGTTCAAATGGTCCGGTATACGGCGTAGACTGGATTGTAGGCTCACTGCCATCAATGGTATATCGGATCTGATCTGTTTTTAGTTGCTCGGTTGTCAGCATAATTTTATTGTTGTTTTTAGCTGCATTGTAGGTGGCCGTATAAGCGACATTAAAGGAAGGACGGTAATAATTGACGTTCAGATCTTGTAAAAGCTTATAATGAGATTGCAGTCTTCGACGAAAGTCAGTCCAGCTTTTCCCATCTTTATTGGTCCAATTGACCTCTGCTAAAGCCAATGCACGTGGGAATACCATATACTCAAGGTGTTCGGTGGTAGGAACATATTCTGTCCATATATTCGCTTGTGCTCCGAGAATATGCTTGGCTTTATCTCCTTGAATGGCCGCTGGAATAGGATCATATGAATACACCTTATCCAGTGTCAGGTAACCGCCGATGGCCTCAGGCTGTGTCCGAGGGTCTGTCTGATAAGAATCAAAATAGAGGTGTGAACCGGGAGTCATGATGACATCATGGCCTGCATTTGCGGCCTTTATGCCGCCATCTTCACCGCGCCAGCTCATGACGGTAGCTCCTTCGGTAAGTCCCCCTTGTAGGATTTCGTCCCAACCGATCAGTTTTCTACCCTTAGATTGCAGGTATTGATCCATTTGTCTGATGGCATAGCTCTGCAGTTCGTCGACAGATTTCAGTCCTTCTTTCTGCATGAGTGCCTGATCTTTTGGACAGGTTTCCCAATGCTTTTTCTCAGCTTCGTCACCGCCGATATGAATGTACTGGGAAGGGAATATTGTGAGGACTTCATCCAATACATTTTTTAGAAATTCAAAGGTTTTTTCATTGCCGATGCAGAATTCTCCCTGACTATAGGGCTTTCCGGAACAGGAGAGTTCGGGATATACGGCCAATACTTCTTCCGAATGTCCGGGCATTTCTATTTCGGGAATAACATTGATTCCTTTGCGGGCAGCATAATCGACCAATTCGCGGGCCTCTTCCTGTGTATAGAATCCACCGCTGGCATTTGGCGTACCTTTTTCTACATACTGACGACCATTGTTCCACCAATCTTTCCAGCTCGTATGTGTTCGCCAGGCCGCTTTTTGTGTTAACTCTGGGTACTTTTTAATCTCCAGTCGCCACCCCGCTCCGTCGGTTAAATGCCAATGAAAGTTATTGAACTTATAGATGGCCATGATGTCGATATACTTTTTTACAAAGGATAGTGGCATAAAATGACGCGATACATCCAGGTGTAAGCCACGATAGGCAAAGCGAGGCTCATCGACTATAGTCGCATAGGCTACTTTACTTGGATCGGCTTGTAGATAGCCTAATTGAACCAGCGTGTAAATCCCATTGATCACCTGAGGTACATTCCAAGCCCTGAGTAGCAGGCCTTTTTCATCGATTTGAATGGAATAGGCGTTCTTACTCAGATTATCTGCATCGACAGCTTTAATAATGCGAAAGCCTTCTTTAGGGCCTTTTTTATTTTTCTTGAGTACTTCGACAGTGAGGCTTTTGATGGCGGGGTGTTCAGTAAGTAACTGTGTCGCCTCCTGAAATTCATCTGAAACAATAACCTGAAGATGTGCAGGGATAGCGTATGTTCCAGTAGCCAAGGTGATTTTCGAAGGTTTGGGTATAATGTCAAAGTTGGTTTGGGCTTGTGCTGTAAAAATGGTTGCACCCCCAAGTAACAACATGGATAAAGATCGGCTCAGTCGCATAGTTTTGTTATTAGATTAATGATAATCAACACAAATATCCTAATTTTTGTTTCATAATTCTATTATTGACGGCAATCGCTCATTTTTTATGATATAAAACCAACAAATTGACGGTTAGAAATTACATTTTTAATCCTTAACTTTGTTGTATGATTGAACTTCCAGTTATTCCGGCAACTCCTGCACAACGCAAGCCTGATTGGTTGCGTGTCAAATTGCCTGTTGGTAAAGAGTATAGACATGTCAGAAGTCTTGTAGACGAGCATAAATTACATACAATTTGTGAGAGTGGAAATTGCCCGAATATGGGCGAATGTTGGGGGGCTGGAACGGCAACCTTCATGATTTTGGGAAATATCTGTACACGTTCTTGCTCATTTTGTGCGGTAGCAACAGGCCGTCCGTTGGCGGTGGATCTGGATGAACCTAATCGTGTTGCCAATTCTGTTAAGTTAATGCAGGTAAAACATTGTGTGATCACTTCGGTGGATCGTGATGACCTAAAAGATGGTGGTTCGATAATATGGGCGGAGACAATAAATGCCATCCGAAGGGAAAGTCCTGAAACAACCTTAGAAACACTTTTGCCAGATTTTAAAGGACAATGGGATAATTTGGACCGCGTGATTGCAGTACGTCCCGAGGTTGTTTCGCACAACCTTGAAACTGTACGTCGTTTGACAAGAGAAGTTCGCGTTCAAGCTAAATATGATCGTTCACTTGAGTGTCTGCGTCGAATTTCTGAAGCTGGACTCCGTACAAAATCAGGAATTATGCTTGGTTTAGGGGAAACAGAGGAAGATGTTATCGAGGCAATGCAAGATTTATATAACGTTGGGGTACATATTTTGACACTGGGGCAATATTTACAGCCTACCAAAGCTCACCATCCTGTAATCGAGTGGATTACACCTGCACAATTTGAGAAATATCAGAAAATTGGTTTGGAAATGGGATTCAAGTATGTGGAGTCTGGACCGCTGGTTCGTTCTTCTTACCATGCAGAGAAACATTTATTTGATATGCAATAGAAAACATTTCTAAGTTTTTTAACAAAGAATATTTTTCGCAAGATATAAAAAGAAGCCTGGGTGATTTTTTTGCTCAGGCTTCTTTTTTCTATTTTTTTTTAAATGAAACGGTTTGCCTCTAGGGGTTGAAAAACTTATTACTCTTGTTCATCATCGATAATCTGCTAAAATAGCGAGATTTCAATTGGAAGAGATTGGTCTATGGGCACAACAATAGACGAGCACTAGAAAACGTAATTGTTTCTTTCCGATGGTTCGAGTCTTAAAGGTTGAAAACTGTACGAAGTAAAATTGTTCTCCCGCGAAGTTCAAATTCATTCTGTGAAATCATATTGGCCGTCATCAGGTAGGTGCGATAGTTTTTGATATTGGCCAAATTATTCATTTCCAATTCGATATCCATTTTCCACTTGTTGATCTTATAGCGCGTAAAAAAGTCGATGAAGGTATAACTTGCATTCTTCATGTTTGTTTGAAAGGTGGAAAGATTACGTAGGTTTAGCCGCATAAAGCCATTTTTAAAGGGACTGGCTGGAAAGCCTATGTTATGCATCATGGTGGTAGTTTTGTTTTGGATCGCATTGTCAAGGCCCTGTTGTTTGCTCTGGCTCCAATTGAATAGTCCTGAATAGGAAATATTATAAGATTTAAATACCTTAGCTTCAATACTGGGCTGAAATAGATAGCTCATACTTCGAGTAGGCACTAGCGCATTGTTTAACAATTGATTGTATTTGAAGTAAGAAATGCTTCCTTTTAGTTTGAGGGTACTTGCCAAAGGGAAGATGTATTTATCAAATCCGATCTGAGATGACCATCGATCTTGCAGGTTATCCATATTGACCAATATGTTTTCGGTGATGTTATTTTTTATAACGGACGATAACATCGTGTTGGAAAGCGATCTTGTATAGCTAATACCTGCATTTGCAAATAATACTTTTAGGGTGCGGGCCAAATTATAATTGAGATTAAACGTATGTTTTTTGGATTCATTTAGCGCTGCATTATTTTGGCTAAGCATTCTATAGTTCCGTAATACGGCACCACGGTATATATCTTCAATATTGCCTATATCCTGCGCAAATTGATAGTTAAATTGAAGATAGTCTTCTTGTGAAATCTGCCATCTTGCTTTTAAATTAGGATTGATCAGCATGGAATTTTTGGACGTGGCCAGTTGATGGCTGACATCTTCATAATGCGTAAACAAATAGGTGATCGGGATCTCGAGCTGGGTTTCAAATCGATTTGTTTTCCAGGAATATTGCGGTGTAATAAACGCTTGGGATCTGCTCCAATACAGATTATTACGGGTATTATCGCCCAATGTTCGAACACGTTGCTCATTATCTACTATGGTAAGGAGTGAGTTGAAATGTTGGCGATCTGTATTGAAGCCAATTTGATAATATTGTTTGATTCTGCCTTTATTGAAGCGATAACCTGTACTGATCTCCGTAAAAAAGGAAGGAACTTCGATTTGCTGGCGGCTGCTTTTATAGGGAATGCTATCGTTGAGTATTTCTGGAAAAACACCGGGATAGATCTGTAATGTCTGCGGTTTATTGCCATAATTTAAAGACCAGTTGATTGCAATAATGTCATTGTTTTTAAGTTGGGGTATATAGCTGAACAAGTTGCTGAATCCCTTGATGTGGTGTTTTTGGAACTGCTCGATCTGCCCTGAGGAGTTTGCCAGCAACGCTGTAATATCTTTTTTTTCATATTCAAATGATAAAGTATTGCTCGCATATTTCTTTTCCGTATTGGTAGATGCCGAAAGTCTGGCTGCGCCAAGCCAACGCGCTGTTTTCATGTGATTTTGCTCATTAAAATAAACGTCACCATCATCGAGCAGGTATTGCGTGTTTGAGGCATTATTTTGCCTATCGTTGTCGTATAAAACCTGAATATTGGATTTTAGCTGCCAGAGATTCTTGAGGTTGTATAGGTTATTGGTGTTCAGTGAACCGGTATTGTTGAAGTAATAATTGTTTTTAGGAATATTTGGACTGCCTGTTGTGCTCGTCGCCAGGAGATTGTTGATAGTCGAGCTGCCGAACTTGGCCAGTAAAGAGGATTGATTGGCTCCAATAATATCTCCGGAAAGATCATGACCTGTATTATTCCCGTTGAGAACATTCAGCATCTTTACTTTCTTGTTGAATAGGATTGAATTCAATTCAGGATCATAGAGATTGGGGGTGCCGACGCCAATTTTGGCCTGTCCAGTGAGCTTCAGCTTAGCTTCCTCTTTGATAACGAGATTGATGGCGACGTCGTCTGTAAATCTTTTATTTTTAAGGACCTTATAATGTTCGTGATTGTCGAGCACCTGAATGTCCTTTACCATTTTATGCGGGATTGTCCGTGTACCTACACCATAGCGATTTTCCAACAGATCGTCACCGTCAATGTAAAGTTTAGAAACGGTTTTATCCTGGTATTTTATAAGCCCCGATTCGGTAACTTCCATGCCCGGAAGGCGTTTGATTACGTCGCCTATATTGCGATCCTCCTCTTTGGCAAAAGATCCGACGTCGTAGGAAATCGTATCATTTGAACGGCTCACTTTAGGTTTGCTCTTTACAATGACGTCTTGTAGCAGATTGGTTTTTGGAACGAGGGCGATCCGAAGATTGGATGTCTGTGTGCCAAGTTTGAGTTCAAATTTTTCGTAAGTAAGGTGATTGATCTGCAGGTAAAGGCTCGCATATTCCTTTGTCAATGTGATTGTGAAACGCCCATCTTTATCTGTCGGCTTGAAAGCGATGATTTTACCGTCTGAAAGGATGTTGACACTGGCAAAGGGTACGGGATGCTGTGTCTTATCCACTTGGACCGTTCCACTAATCGTTTGCTGGGCAAAGGTTATTTGCCCAAGCAAAACGACTATAAATAAACATAGAAATACTTTCATTAAGGCGTCAGCTCTATCGGATTATTGGTAACCTTCGAAGGTTTGTATTTATCGTCTCTTGAAATATTGAAACTTTTTATTTTGGATGGATCCAAAGCACCAATAGGGGAGCTTCCACCTGAATTACCGGATCGAACGGCAACGATGTTTCCGTTTGAGCCTACATTGATGGCTCTATTCTTTCCGGATTGCGCTTGCATGTAGGCTTGAGGATTGGCCTTAAAGGCTTCCTGAATTTTCTTTACTTCATCTGCCGTACTTGCGATGGTATTTTGTGGCAGTTCGACAAATGTTTTTCCATCTTCAATTTTATCGAATCCGGCGTAAGCAAAAATCACTTCATTTTTTGTGTCCCGTGCGTCAAGGATAAGTCCGGGTAGACCATGAAGTTTCCAGGGACCATAGGAAAATGGAAGTTCGGTTGTAAACCAGGCGATATAGGTGCGGCCTTTGAATGTTGCCTTCGCATTTTGGCAATTGTAACCACCGATTTCTTTACGATCTCCCAAGATTTCCCAATCCTGTGTGGGATATGGTGAAGTAATGGAGAAATGGTCACTAGCAACGGATATTACCTCTGTTATTTTATTTTGATCGGGGTTGATTAGATAAGATGATGATGAGGGCGAAGAGCGCGTAGTAAGGGTTAGATTGCCGGAAAATGCGGGATCTTCCATCTGTTTTTTGACCTCTTCCTGCATGCGTTTGGATGAATATGACGTATAGTAGCTGCCCTGCTGATTCAGGTAAACCACTGTTTCATCGCGTAAAAATTGGTCCCGTTGGGTACTGTCATTGACATGTTTGAATTCGTAATGTACTTTAGCGATGGCAGGAGTACGCTCTTGTGCAAATAATAGCTGCGTGGCCACAGACAGTAGGATTGATAATGAATATTTCATAAATATATGTTTATATCGTAAATATACGAAACATTCGTAATTATAAAAATTTATTTGAACTTTTCGTTATTATCCTCCCTAGGGTTGTGCTAATGCAGGTTAAGAAAGGTTTGACTTGTTAGCAATACTTTTGTTAGCTATCTTGTTTCGTTAGCGGTATAAGTTTATTGGGTATGGCTAGGCATATCAGTTCTTGTTATCTTTTAAACAGGGTCTCACCTGCAATTACTGTCCGTTCTGTTTTTACATTTCGCAGTTGCTCATTTGGAATTTTCAAGATATCCTTTTCGAGGATAACAAAATCGGCATCTTTTCCCACTTCGATACTTCCTCGTTTTTTCTCCTGAAAACAAGAATATGCCGCCCAGATCGTCATTCCTTTTAAGGCATCTTCACGGCTTATGGCATCTTGCATCTGAAACCCGTGGTTAGGATAGCCTTTTTTGTCGACACGTGCTACAGCGGCGTGGAAACCATATATGGGGTTAAAATGTTCAACCGGAAAGTCACTCCCCAAAGCGAGTTTGCCATATTCTGCCAACAGACGCTTATAAGCGTAAGCGCTTTTCATACGTTCTTCACCAAGTCGATCTTTGGCCCAGTACATATCGGAGGTTGCGTGTGTAGGTTGTACAGATGGTATGATTTGATACTTTCGAAACTTGTCAAAATCTGTAGGCGATATAATTTGGGCGTGCTCGATGCGCCATCTACGGTCACCATTATTGTGGAGGTATTTGCCATAGATATCCAGAATAATACGATTGGCCGAATCGCCTATTGCATGGGTATTTGCCTGAAACTTACTTTCGGCAATCTGTTTGATCATGGCTTCGTATTCCTGGGGGCTATGGAGGAGAAAGCCGTGGGTGGGGGCATCATGGTAATGTGCGAGGAGGCATGCGCCACGAGATCCCAATGCACCATCGGCGAGCAGTTTAAACCCTTTGATCTCGAAACGGTCCGTTTCATAGAAACCCTGATCGATAAATGACTTTATGTTTTGGGGAATGCCGAGGATCATGGCATAATCTCTAATTTTCAACTGTCCTTCGCGATAGTATTTTTTTAGGAGATCGAGTCTTTCTTTTGATAAACCTGCGTCTACAATAGTGGTTAGACCGACGGAAAGGAGGGAGTCTTGCGTTCGCTTGAGCATTCTTAAGTAGTCTTTCTCACTCGGAACCGGGATTGTCTTATTGACAAGATCCATTGCATTGTCGATCAAGAGGCCATTGGGGATATTATTATTCCCGCCGACCACACCGCCACGAATCGTGGGAATACTGGTTAATTTGGCCCATTCTAGCGCTTTGGAGTTGGCTACCGCCGCATGATAATCTACACGCATGAGGTAGACGGGGATATCTGGGAAAGCTTTGTCGAGTAGGTCCTTGGTTGGGAAAGTTTTATCTTTCCAGTGATTTTGGTCCCAGCCACCACCGATCAGCCAAGTTTTGTCCGGATTTTTTTGCTGGTAGTTTTTGACACGTTGAATAACCTCCTCGAAAGAATCGCTACCGTTTAGGTCGACTTGATCCATTAGTTCGGCCTCGTCAAATAAATGAGCATGAGCATCGTAGAATCCCGGATAAATGGCCTTCCCCTGCGCATCAATTTTTTCTATTGCTTTGTACTTCCGCTGTATTTCTTCATCGGAACCGATGGCAATAAATTTACCGTCTTTAACAGCAAAAGCTTGTGCCATACTAAAAGCCGAATCTACAGTATATATTTGCGCATGATAAACAATGAGGTCCACTTTCGTTTGTGGTGAACATGAAATGATTGTCAAGCAGAACAAAAAAATGATGATTGGGAAGGTTTTCATAACCTAAAAATAGCAAAAAGCTTTGAATAAACGGAAACTAGGCTTGGGGCTAGATCTATTGGAGATGCGGACTCGGGGTTTTGACTTATCGAATTGCTTTACGTGAAGTACCTACGCTGAATTGTCGCGTATTATTGGGACAGTAGATCATCAGTAAAGTAGTGAAAGGCAACCTGAAGGAAAAGTAATGCGAATACGGATTATCCAAATACAAAAAAGGCTATCCAAATAACTTGGACAGCCTTTTTAATTCAAAAATCAAAATACGTGATTAACAGTACTCGTCAAATGCTGCAACTAAATTGTCAGCAATCATTTGTGCCGGGCGACCTTCAATCATATGTCTTTCAATCATGTGTACCAATTTTCCGTCTTTAAATAAAGCCATTGCTGGAGAAGATGGCGGATAAGGCAACATGTAGTTACGTGCAGTGTTTACAGCATCAGTTTCCATACCTGCGAAAACAGTGACCAATTTAGCTGGGTGTTTTTCATTTTTTACAGCAGCTTTTGCAGCTGGGCGTGCATTTGCTGCAGCGCAACCACAAACAGAGTTTACAACCACAAAGACAGTTCCTTCTGATGCGATAGCCTGATCAACTGCTTCAGGAGTTTTTAATTCTTCGAATCCTGCATCAACTAACTCTTGACGCATTGGAGTTACTAAATATTCTGGATACATTATTTCTTAAGTAAAATGTTAATATTCTATTTTAATTGTTTCTATAAAGCTTTCTGTCGCTGGGCAAGTATTTTTAGTCCGTATAAACAACAGCTATACTTTATGCTTACAAATATAGCTGTAAAAGGCTGCTTCGTCAAGACACTTGTCTCAAATCAATGTCAGAAAATCTTTTACCGCATGAAGTCCATTTTCAAGACGTTGGTCGCCGAGCCCGGAAATAAGACGGTAATTCGCATTAATGGCGTTCAATTCGCTTTTCCAGATCTCCATGAAGTGTTCGCGCTGTTCGGGAAAATCCCGTAGTGGATCATCCTGCCAAGGTAGATCGATATCCATCAGCAGGTAGAGATCATAAACATGTTGTTGAATTTTATCGGTGACTTCCTGCGGCGTATGACCGAAAAGATGATCTGACCAAATTTTTACCGTAAGAAAGGTGGTGTCACAGATGAGGAGCTGGTCTTGCGCTAAAGGGATCAGGGCTTCCTCTAGGGCTACCTGTCCATAAAACATATTGACTTCGTCCTGCAGGGTATATTTATTGTTGAGGCTTTGGCAATAATAACGTGAATACTCGGGTACGCATACCGTCTGAAATTCCTTGGCAAGAAATTGTGCCATCGTTGATTTTCCGGTGGACTCGGGGCCAACAACGGCAATTTTTATGAAATCTTTTCCCACATCGATCGTTTTGATACGCAATATTACGCAAAATTTTTATAGGTTTTCTGCCAATCGCGATAGCCATTCCAAGCGATGAGCGTGAAAACAAGGTAGAGTACTGCGGTCAGCATAAGGTCTTTGTGTATATAGAGCGGGATATAACAAATATCCACAAATACCCATAAGAGCCAATTTTGAAGCACTTTGCGCGTCATCAGAAATTGAGCAACAAAACTTACGGAGGTGCAGAATGCATCAATATAAGGGACATCGGAATTTGTCTTGCTATCGAGGAGATAACCGATTGATAGTGTTAGGATCAGGATTGCCAGGAGGCAAAGGAGCAGCTGCCCATTGCTGGCTTTGACGATAGGTTTCTTTTTTTCTTCTTTTCGTCTTATCCAATAATACCAACCGTACACAGCTGTGGACAGGAAGTAGAACTGTAGTACAGTATCTCCGTACAGTTTGGCATTATAAAACAGAATCGCGTAGGACGCTACGCTGATGATACTGATTGGCCAGTTCCATATATTTTGCTTAGCGGCCAAATAGACACAAAGAAAGCCTGTCAGGGTACCTAACCATTCGAGCCAAGAGGTCTGGGCAAATTGACGTGCAATCTGCTGAAAAAAATCCTGCATGTGGTGTATTAAAAATTACACCCTAAATATACAAAGTCTGCCCTATAGTCCGTTATTGAACCTGTTTATTCGCGCAATTGGTACTGGCAAAGGACTCGGGCTTAGCCTTAAAAACAAACCCCATACCCATAATATACCCCATGGCTTCTTTCAGGGCAACATTTGACTGGAAATTTGGATTGGTGTTGATGTCGGCGTGGACTTCGAGGTCTACTTTGTGTTTTTCGAGGAGGGGGCAGAGTTGATAGGCTATATCGATGGATTTTTGGACTTCGAGCAGCATCCTTTCTTTAATGCTCATTCGGTGATGCCTTTTGTCCCGTTGGATAAACATAAATCCACCTTTATGTTCCCGGAGAAAGACGATGACTGTAGCGAAGTCGATGATGCCTCTCTTGACTTGGGAATCGGTGCCTATATAAACCTTGAGCTTATTCCCTAGGGCATCTTCTCGTTTAATGACTTCCTCAACAGCATCGAAAATCGTGGAGCGAATGGATTCGCCATTGTATTTTTGCCATCTCATAGCGATATAGATTAGATATAAAAAAATTAAACTTCATCATTGACATAAATTTACTGAATTTCAATGATCTAAGTGTTAATTCAGTTTTAAATAATTTATCCACATTAATGATGTTTTACACCGTAGGCCAGGTCTCCGGCATCACCGAGTCCAGGTACAATATAAGCTTTTGAGGTCAGTTCGTGGTCGACGTCACCTACCCAGATGTGCGCCGTAGGTACAAAAGCCTGAACGTGATTCAGTCCTTCCTCGGATGCAATGGCTGCAACAATATGTAATTCCTTGATGTCATATTCGGCCAGGAGATCCTTACAGCATAATACAAGGCTCTTTCCTGTGGCCAACATGGGGTCTACAATGATTACTGTACGATTATCTAAGTTTGGTGTATTGACATATTCTTTATGAATTTCAAACTCACCGCTCTTTTTGGTATGCCGATAGGCCGCAATGAAGGTATTGTCGGCATGATCAAATACATTTAAAAGTCCCTGATGAAAGGGAAGCCCCGCTCTCAGAATTGTAGCGAGTACGGGTTGTTCCATCAAGAGATGGGTTTTGGCCACACCTAACGGAGTTTCAACTTCAACAGGTTTATAAGCCATCGTCTTGCTGATTTCATAAGCGAAAATTTCACCTAATCGTTCCAGATTCCGACGAAAGCGCATGCGATCCTGTTGAATCGTAATATCTCTCAGTTCGGCAATAAAATGATTTGCAATGCTATTTTGGGTAGATAGAATAGTGACCATGGCGTGTGTGCTAGTTCAGTTAAGCTAAAGATAATAAATAATCAATTGAAAGTAATAACATCTATGGTATTATTATAGTTTGCGCTAAAATGGTAAAATTTTTAGTAAATTTGTGTAAGACCATAGCAGGATATGGCCTGGACCACAGGTCAACAAATCGTCTTGAAGCAGATTGAAACCATCGGATTACAAAAACTGTTTTTGAGCTTAGGGCTCAAGCAATTCGTGGTGCAATGTTTGCTGGAAAAGGCCTGAATGGTTTTCTTAAAGAAATAGGAAATATATGAAATTTGAATTGACATCGGAGTACAAACCCACAGGCGATCAGCCAGAAGCAATTAAGCAGTTGGTAGCAGGGGTAGAGCAGGCAGAGCAATACCAGACGCTTTTGGGGGTAACGGGATCGGGCAAAACCTTTACTGTTGCCAATGTGATTCAGGAAACCCAAAAGCCGACATTGATTTTAAGCCACAATAAAACTTTGGCGGCTCAGTTGTACGGTGAATTCAAACAGTTCTTTCCCAATAACTCGGTCAACTATTTTGTGTCTTATTACGATTATTATCAACCCGAAGCTTTTATTGCTTCGACAAATACCTACATCGAGAAGGATTTGGCGATTAACGAGGAAATCGAAAAGCTGCGGTTGGCAACCACGTCGTCATTGATGTCGGGACGGCGTGATATTGTTGTCGTCTCTTCGGTATCCTGTATCTACGGTATGGGAAATCCGGAAGATTTCTCCCGGTCTATCTTTCGTTTTGGGGTCGGTATGACTGTCACTAGAAACGCTTTACTGCATAAGTTGGTGGAGATTTTATATTCGCGAACGACCACAGAGTTTAAACGGGGTACCTTTCGGGTTAAAGGTGATACAGTGGACGTGTTTCCGGCATACTTGGATAATGCTATTCGGATTTCATTCTTTGGGGATGAAATTGACGAACTGAGTGAGATCGATCCCATTTCAGGGAAAACGCTCAACAAGATGGAAGATCTTGCTCTTTTTCCAGCAAATCTCTTCGTTACACCGAAAGAAAAATTCAAAGAATCGATCTGGGCTATCCAAGATGAATTGATGCAACGGAAAACGCAACTGGAAGACGAGGGCTTAATGCTGGAGGCGAAGCGTTTAGAGGAGCGCGTCAATTATGATCTGGAAATGATGCGTGAACTGGGCTATTGTTCGGGGATTGAAAATTATTCCCGCTTTTTTGATGGTAGACAACCGGGGATGCGTCCGTTCTGTTTGCTGGATTATTTTCCGGAAGATTACCTGTTGGTCATTGATGAGAGTCACGTGACCTTACCGCAATTACGTGCGATGTATGGAGGTGACCGATCGCGAAAAGTTTCCTTGGTAGAACATGGGTTTAGGTTGCCCGCGGCTTTGGATAATAGACCTTTAAACTTTCCGGAGTTTGAATCCTTGACAAATCAGACGATTTATGTATCGGCGACTCCGGGCGATTACGAACTGCAGCAGACCGAAGGTGTTGTCGTTGAGCAGGTCATTCGCCCAACAGGACTTCTGGATCCAATTATTGAAGTACGACCAGCGATTAATCAGGTCGATGATTTCTTGGAAGAAGTCGATAAGACCATTAAAGAGGGAGGACGTGTTTTGGCTACTACATTGACCAAACGCATGGCTGAAGAACTTTCCAAATATATGACCAAGCTGAACTTAAAAGTCCGTTATATCCACTCTGAAATTAAAACCTTGGAGCGGGTTGAAATCTTGCGGGGGCTCCGCTTGGGTGAATTTGATATCCTGGTCGGGGTGAATTTACTTCGTGAGGGGCTTGATTTGCCGGAGGTCACGCTTGTTGCTATTCTCGACGCGGATAAGGAGGGCTTTCTGCGTTCCGAACGATCGCTTATTCAGACGATTGGTCGCGCGGCCCGGAATGATAAAGGTCGGGTTATTATGTATGCGGATAAAATGACGGATAGCATGCGCGTCACAATAGATGAAACCAATCGTCGCCGAGACAAGCAGATGAAATATAACTTGGAACATGGCATTACACCGCGTACTGTGGGCAAAACAAGAGAGGAGATCTTAGAGCAGACTTCTGTTGCTGATTTCTCGGGTATTGAACCTAAAATTTATGTTGAACCTGATCCGTCGCAGGCCATTGCAGCTGATCCAGTGATGCAGTATCTCAGTGAGAAGGATCTGAAGAAAGCGATCGATAACGTACGGAAGAAAATGGATAAATCAGCGAAAGAAATGGATTTCTTGGAAGCAGCGAAATATCGTGATGAAATGTTCTCCTTGGAGAAGCTCTATGAAGAGCGATTCCCTTCGTAAAGGAAGTCGGTTTTAGTTATTGTTAATCAATTTAAGATTTGTTAAACGACGCTAAATAGCGTATAAATTAAGATTCCACCGTCCATATTTGTAGCAATTGTAAATAAATTGGGTACATATGAAACATTTAATCTACAGCATAATACTGTTTTTTGTGCTTTCCGCAGCATTCTGCCAAAGTAAAATTTCCTACGGGATAAACGCCGGGTACACGAATGCTCCTGGACCTAATAGATTGGGCCGTACTTCCTAAGGTTAACGATTGAACTATATTGTTCAATTGTTAACATATTTTGCGTAAATCAAATTCTTCTCAGTAAATTAGTGCTCAAATCTAAACTAAAACATACTAAAAAATGAAAAAGCCAATTCTCGTTGTCAAATTTGGATCGGCTTCTATTACCACGAAAGAGGGAGAAGTTGATGAACGTATTGTTTTGGAGATCGCTAGGCAAATTGCTTCCTTACAAAAGAAATACAATATCGTCTTGGTCTCTTCAGGTGCTGTTGCTGCCGGTAAACGTTTTCTGCCCAGCTACACAGGAACGCTATCCGAACGCAAAGCAGCTGCTGCAATTGGGAACCCTATATTGATTAATACGTATTCTACTTATTTCCGACCGTTTAAAATTTCATTGGCGCAGAGTTTATGTGAGCGACATCACTTTTCCAATCGGGATCAATTTCTACAATTGAAAAATACGTATGAGGAATTGTGGCGGAACAATGTTATTCCAATCGCAAATGAAAATGATGTGGTGAGTAATAAAGAACTGAAGTTTTCAGATAATGATGAGCTGGCAACCTTGATTGCTGTTGGTTTTGGTGCCGAAAAATTACTGTTTAGCACTTCCGTTCCTGGTGTGTTGGATGCAAACAACAAGATTATACCGCAAATTGAAACAATTGACCGGGATATTTTAGGGCTGGCAAGGAAGGATAAATCTTCCGTAGGATTAGGGGGAATGACCTCGAAATTGAACTTTGCCCGATTGGCCAATCAAATGGGGATTGCTGTGGTGATTTTTAGTATGCAAACCGAGGAGGCGATACAAAAAGCGGTTAAGCACGAGACTGGCACATTGTGTCTGGCTCAAAGTAAGAAGATCTCTTCCCGCAAGAAATGGCTCGCGAGTGGAAGTTTAATAAAAGGGGAATTGATGGTTGATCGTGGAGCGGAGGAAGCATTATTGAAGCACAAAAGTTTACTCGCTGTGGGGGTAACCCGTATCGTCGAGCATTTTGAAAAAGGAGAAGTGTTAAATATTGTCAATCTAGAAGGCTTAACTATTGCCGTTGCCCGCGCGAAGATGGATTCATCCGCTTTGTCCCAGACCAGTAAAAAAAATGTAGAAATTGCACATGCAAATGATATTGTATTATTATGAGTGAATCCATCTTAAACCAACTTCAGGCGGCGGCCAAAGCAAAACAAATTTTGCAACAACTGGCTCCTGATACCAAAATAACTATTTTAAATGCCATCGCAGAAGGTCTTATCGCACATACTACTGATGTATTAAAAGCCAATAAGATTGATTTGGATCGTATGGCTGATGACGACCCCAAAAAGGATCGTCTTTTGCTCAATAGCGATCGTCTAAAAGGTTTGGCTGACAGTGTTAAGCAGATCGCTCAGTTGGCAGATCCAACAGATCAGTTATTACTAAAAAAGATATTGCCAAATGGATTGGAGATCGAGAAAATTACGGTTCCACTCGGAGTCGTTGGGGTCATCTACGAATCGCGACCTAATGTGACGATAGACGTTGCTGCATTGTGTATTCAGTCGGGTAACGTTTGTCTATTGCGCGGTGGTTCGGACGCGTTACACACCAACGAGGCGTTGTTGAAAGTGATCCATGCTGTCTTGGAGCAGTATGGTATTGCAACAACTATTGTGCAACTGTTGCCTGTTGATAGGAAGCATGTTTCGGAATTATTGGAAGCTACCCAATTCGTGGATATTATCATACCACGGGGTTCACAGTCGCTGATCGATTATGTCAGGGAACACGCTAAAGTACCAGTTATTGAAACTGGAGCAGGAGTATGCCATACTTATGTGGACCGTACAGCAGATTTGGATATGGCAGCGAAAATTGTTGCCAATGCTAAAATTTCCAGGCCATCGGTGTGTAATTCTTTAGATACTGTTTTGGTCGATCGTGCTGTTGCTGCCGAGTTCCTAACGAAATTGAAAACTTATTTTGAAGATGCTCAGGTGGAAGTTTTCGCGGACCCTACAGCTTATGAGGTATTACAGGGTCAACATTTTTCAAATTTAAAGCGCGCAGATGAAGCCGATTTTGGAAGAGAATTTTTAGATTTGAAGTGTTCAATAAAGACGGTCACCAGTTTGGACGAAGCTTTGGAGCATATCGCAAAATATTCTTCCAAACATTCGGAATGTATTGTTTCTTCCAGTGAACTCCATATTGAACAATTTTTGAATACAGTGGATGCTGCCGCGGTATATGCCAATGCATCTACACGTTTTACGGACGGAGGTGAGTTTGGTCTGGGTGCGGAAATAGGTATCTCGACCCAAAAATTACATGCCCGTGGACCATTTGCATTGGAAAAATTGGTAACAGAGAAGTGGATTGTCCGCGGAAATGGACAGATCAGATAAGCATAGATCATGGGATTAAGTTTTAAGAAAGATGTATTGATGAATTGGATCGAAGAAATTGGTAAATTTCTTCGCATATGGACAGAAGGGCATGATGCTTTTACGGAGCCGACTGATCCAGCAGTATTTGAAGATGCTTATGAGAAATTCTTCGAAAAGAGTAGGACCTATTTTTTAAATCTTTCCGAAAATAAACTTTCGGCATATCTCAAAACAGATCTTCAAATTCAGCAACTACATCCATTGGCTTTAACGTTGTTATTTGATGGGTTGAATGCTACAGATGGCAATCAGGAGAATTTACTTCGTAAAGCAAAGTTTATTTTGAATCTGGCGATGGCAGAAACGGCAAGCTTTGCCTTTCAGGATTATCAATATCTTGCTATGATCGATAACAAATTGAAGAGTCTTTAGATTAATAAAGCTCTCCGTCATGCAATGTCCTAAAAAAGTGTTTAACTTTTTGGGTTCATTGCATGACGGAGACCTTAGCGCAGGATCTCACGGGCAATCACCAGACGTTGGATCTCAGAGGTTCCCTCATATATTTGCGTGATTTTTGCGTCGCGCATTAACCTTTCGACATGATATTCTTTTACGTAACCGTAGCCACCGTGGATCTGTACAGCTTCGACAGTGTGTTTCATGGAAACTTCAGATGCATGCAGTTTGGCCATGGCAGCTTCTTTACCGTAAGGAAGCCCCTGGTCTTTCGTCCAGGCAGCTTTATACGTCAAAAGTCGAGCTGCCTCGATATCAACTTCCATGTCGGCCAATTTAAACTGTATGGCCTGATGATCCGAAATCGGTTTTCCAAAGGTCTTTCGTTCTTTTGAGTAAGCCAAAGCAAGGTCATAGGCACCCGCAGCAATTCCTAAGGCCTGTGCCGCAATCCCAATGCGACCGCCATCGAGTGTTTTCATAGCAAATTTAAATCCGAAGCCATCTTCTCCGATACGGTTTTCCTTGGGAACCTGAACATCGGAAAATAGGAGTGAATGGGTATCGGAACTACGGATACCCAATTTGTTTTCTTTAGGACCAATGGTAAATCCCGGCAGCCCTTTTTCAACGATCAATACATTGATTCCTTTGTGGCCTTTTTCAGGATGTGTCTGTGCAATGACAAGATAGATATCGGCATGGCCACCATTGGTGATCCAATTTTTTGTACCATTTAGGAGATAGTGATCCCCCTTATCTTCGGCGGTGGTATGCTGTGAGGAGGCGTCCGAACCAGCTTCAGGTTCTGACAACGCAAAAGCACCAAGTTTTTCACCTTTCGCTAAAGGAATCAGGTACTTTTGTTTTTGTTCCTCTGTACCATAAGCATTGAGTCCATATAATACCAGGGAATTGTGGGCGGATACGATAACGGCCGCTGAGGCATCAATTTTGGCAATTTCTTCGAGCACGAGAACATAGGCCAACGTATCCATTCCAGCTCCGCCATAAGCTTCGGGGGTCATGATACCCATAAACCCGAGTTCGCCCATTTGCTTGACAAAATCTGTTGGAAATTTTGCGGCTTCATCGCGCTCGATTGCCCCAGCCTTTAGCTCCTGGGCAAATTCCCGCGCTGCGTCGCGGATCATTTTATGCTCTTCGCTTAATTCAAAATTCATGGCATTTCAGTTTTTTGGTTCATCAGTTACCAAGCCGATAACGTATATATAATAAGGTTTGCTGTCAAAAAGTTTCCTCCCAACTCACAATCATTTTATGAGCTCGGTGTACCAACATACTCAAATATACAAAATATATATTATGCAGGCATAGTAATATAACAAATTACTTTTTAAACTACTTGAGCTAATCATTATAAGCATTTTGGAAAGTAATGGCCAGGGTAGGGCGGACAAGTAGCAAGGGGCATGTTGGTTTTCATTTTGTTTATAAGTGTAAAATCCTTACTTTCAATTGGATTAAGTTTAGTTTTTTCATTTCAATTTAAAAAATTGAAGAATTACTTGTTTGCTAAATTTAATCTACTATATTTGTAGACTATATAATTTAAACACATTTAAAAAATAAGATTATGAGTTTAAGATTAGGGGATGAAGCGCCAAATTTTAAAGCGCAAACAACCATTGGTGAAATAGACTTTCACGATTATATCAAAGATAGCTGGGTCGTTTTCTTTTCGCACCCGTCAGATTATACGCCGGTATGTACTACAGAGTTGGGCCGTACGGCAAAATTGAAATCTGAATTTGACAAGAGGGGTGTGAAGGCCATTGCGCTAAGCGTCGATAATGTAAACGATCACTTGAATTGGATTAAGGATATCAATGAAACGCAAAATACCGAAGTGAATTTTCCGGTTATTGCTGATGAAGATCATCATGTATCCGAATTGTACGATATGATCCACCCAAATGCTTCCGCAACAGCGACCGTACGTTCCGTATTTATTATCGGTCCTGACAAAAAGATCAAATTGACGCTGACCTATCCAGCATCAACAGGTCGTAATTTTGATGAAATTTTACGGGTCATTGATTCTTTACAGTTAACTGCCGATTATCAAGTCGCTACGCCCGCTGACTGGAAGCATGGTGAAGATGTTATTGTTGTGCCAGCGATCAAGACAGAAGATATTCCTGCTAAATTTCCAAAAGGCTTCAAAGAGATCAAACCGTATTTGAGAACGACGCCACAGCCTAATCTATAGGGAGTAAGCCCTTGGAATTAAAGAACAAAAAAAGGCAACGTTGAAAAACGTTGCCTTTTTTATAAGTTCTAAATGCCTCCTAATAGACTTTAACCATGTAGATATAGTCTTGCATTTTCTTGATTTGTTCTGTTCTTGGTAAACCTGCCAAGCTATTCTTTTTGTTGATCTTAAGACCGGTAACCAGTGAATCACTTGGTATGTCCGCTAAGGCGTTCAAGATTGATTTCGTTTTGATTGCAAAGGCGGCACCATCTATGCCACGTTGTTTTCCGGAAATAATACCAATCACATTACCTCTGCTATCCAATACCGGACCGCCACTGTTACCTGGATTGACAGGTACGGAGATCTGATAAGCGATGGTATCACCGGCATAACCTGTTGATGAACTTAGGTATCCCTGACCATATACTGCTTCGTCCCGAGGAAACCCGATCGTATAAATATCTTCACCAAGATCTGAAGTCGACGTTTTGAACGTGTAAGGTAAGCTTTTAGCTTTCTTAAAGGTCTTATCTGCGATGTATAAGATCGCCAAGTCTTTGCTTGGATCGGTGTGTACGATTTGTGCTTTATACGATTCGCCTTTACTATTTTGTAAATAGATCGAATCAGCCCCGCTAATGACATGGTAATTGGTGACGACATAGCCATCTGTCGTCAACATAAATCCTGTTGCACCAAACTGGCTTTCGGTACCTTTTACAGATTTTTTGTCATTGATATCCCTGATAGCAGCGTTGTGTGCGTTGACGTTCTTTTTGACATTGTTCATGTCTCTACGTAATGCACTGTAATCGGAAGATGCTTTCTCGAGGTTGCTGTAATAACCGCTCAGCCATAATGTGCCAAATACTGCAAATACCGCTACCACTGCAGCCACTAAAGAACTTGCTTTGATGCGTTCCCAAAGTGAAATTACCGCTGATTGTTTTATAGGAACTACCTTTGCGGGTTTGTTTTGGGTTTTATGGTATTCTTTTGCTGATTGTGCTAAAGCATTTTTGAAATCCAGCCGTTGACTGGTTTCTTTCATATTGGCAACAAATTCGCGGTGTTGTTGTAATTGGGCAGCATAGGAGGGCTGATCAGCACAAAAAGATTCAAATGCAGCTTTTTCTTCGGCCGATAATTCGCCGCGAAGATACTGGTCTGCTAATTCGAAAAATTCTTTTTGATTCATTGTTCCCATGGTGTTACACTAATTTTAATCTGTTGAAAAAAATATTTTTTTCAGCCGTTGTAGGCATTTATACTTCTGAGTCTTGGCATTATCTGTATTGGTATAACCAAATTTATCACAGATGTCCTGCATCGAATGGTTTAAGATGTAGAAATCATGTAAGATTGTCTTACAAGGTTCTCCCATTTTCTCTAAGGCAAGTTCCATTTGGTCGAACTTCTTTTCAAGTTCTTGATGCTGTTGTAGATCTTCTTCCTCAAATAAGGAATCTTCATAACCGCTAATGTCACTGTTGCCAAAACCAGCACGATTGAGTTGCTTAAGCCAAAGCCTTCTGCAAATCGAGTAAAGATATGTTTTAAGTTTGCTGCTGAGCTCAAAGTTCCCTTTGGAAACTTTATCGTAGAGCACAATGACAGCTTCTTGAAAAATATCTTTCGCTTCATCCTCACTTCCATTGTTTTGCAAGATCATATGGCTTATAGACGGATAGTACCGCTTGTAGATAGCATCTATCGCCAAGCTGTTGCCGTCTTTGATGCCTTCAATGATTTGCTCATCATTTTCTAGCAGGACTGATTTACTGAATTTACTCACCTATTAATACCTTAATGCTTAAATTGTAACCCTTTGAAAAATAAAATTCTTCGAAATATTTTCAAACGTAAACTTTTATTTGTTTAAAGTGAAATCTATCCCCAAAAATAAGGCTTATTCCTTGAAACCGAAAGCATTTGTTTTTTATTGGAATCAGCTTCTTTTGGGAGGACATCGTTATTTTTCGCCGGGTCAATTTTTTACGTTTTTACATTGTTTTATGTACGATCCTCAAATGGAGAACCTATAGAACAATTTTAAAGTTCGATATGATCTTTTTTGTATCGAAAAAGTTTCGCAATCGAGTGCTTTAATAATCTGCTTGTTATTACTACAAAATGAAGTTACATTTGGTTTCCTGGACTAAATTGCTTAATTACATTATGTTAAGAAACTCTGTTATTTTTTCAACGATTCTAGCCTCATTGCTGTCGCTGGACACTACCGTCACGATAGGGCAAACGATTACGTCATCTATCGACGGTTTCCAGTATGGAGCCACAACGGCTCCAAAAGGGAATGAATGGGAATCGCCTCAATTATTATCACTTAATAAGGAGTTGCCGCATGCGTCGTTCTTCTCCTTTCAGAACGTAGAAAGTGCGCGAAAAGTACTTCCCGAGCATAGTAACTATTGGCTTTCGCTCAATGGATCCTGGAAGTTTAACTGGGTAAAGACCCCGGAAGAGCGACCAAAGGACTTTTATGATCCGAATTATAATGTGGGTGCCTGGGAATCTGTTCCAGTCCCTATGAGCTGGAATATTTATGGTATACAGAAGGATGGAAGCTTAAAATATGGTGTACCTATTTATACCAACCAACGTGTGATCTTTCATCATCAAGTAAAGGTCGATGATTGGCGCGGTGGAGTTATGCGGACACCAGCCCAAGATTGGACAACTTATGTCTACCGTAATGAAGTGGGATCGTACCGACGTAACTTTACAGTACCTACTCATTGGGACGGTCGTGAGGTATTTATCAATTTTGATGGTGTAGACTCCTTTTTCTACCTGTGGATAAATGGCAAATATGTCGGATTTTCAAAAAATTCCAGAAACGTCGCATCTTTCAATATCTCGCCTTACTTAAAAAAGGGTGCTGAAAATGTGTTGGCTGTTGAAGTTTACCGGAGTTCGGACGCTTCCTTTTTGGAAGATCAGGATATGTTTAGATTGCCCGGGATATTTCGGGATGTTTCGCTTACTTCAACGCCAAAAGTTCAGATTCGCGATTTAGCGGCCATTCCAGACTTGGACAGCAATTACGAAAATGGTTCGTTGAAAATTACGAGTACTGTACGCAATCTGGGTAATAAGAAAGCTGAAGGGTATAAAGTAGTTTATTCACTTTATAAAAATAAGCTATACAGTGACGAGAATACCCTTGTTGATCAGACAGAAGCTTCATCAGCTGTGCCAGCCCTGGATGGTCAAGTTTCTAATAGCGTCGCCGCAACGTTGAACGTCAAAAATCCGGATAAATGGTCTGCCGAATTACCTTATCGGTATACTTTGGTGGCTGAATTGAAGGATAAAAAGAACAAAACGGTTGAGACTATTTCTACCTATGTTGGATTTAGAAAGGTTGAGATTAAAGATACCAAGGCTGCGGATGATGAATTTGGCTTGGCCGGACGTTATTATTATGTCAATGGTAAGACGGTGAAACTGAAAGGCGTCAACCGTCATGAAACCAATCCTGAACATGGCAAAGTAGTGACCAGAGAACAGATGGAAGCTGAGGTGAAATTAATGAAACGGGCGAATATCAACCATGTCCGGAATTCGCATTATCCAGAACCTGCTTATTGGTATTATTTATGCGATAAATATGGAATTTATCTCGAGGATGAGGCCAATATCGAAAGCCATGAATATTATTATGGCAAAGAGTCTCTTTCTCATGTTCCTGAATGGAAAAATGCCCATGTAGCCCGTAATATCGAGATGGTGCATTCGACCATCAACCATCCGGCAGTGGTTATCTGGTCTTTAGGAAATGAAGCCGGTCCGGGTGATAATTTCGTGGCCGCCTATCAGGCTATCAAGAAAATCGATACGTCAAGACCTGTTCAATACGAGCGTAACAATACAATCGTTGATATGGGCTCCAATCAATACCCCTCAATAGACTGGGTAAGAGGAGCTGTAAAAGGCACTTACAAATTGAAATATCCATTTCATATCTCGGAGTATTCACATTCCATGGGTAATGCCGTTGGTAACCTAATTGATTATTGGGAAGCCATCGAATCGACCAACTTCTTTATGGGCGGTGCCATTTGGGATTGGATTGATCAGGCCATGTATTATTACGATAAGAAGACCGGCGAACGCTTTCTCGCTTATGGCGGCGACTTTGGAGACAAACCCAATGATGGAACCTTTGTCAATAATGGGTTGATCTTTGCCGATATGAAACCTAAACCACAGTATTTTGAGGTCAAGAAAGTGTACCAAAATGCGGGCGTAAAGGCTGTTGATATTCAACAGGGGAAAATTGAGCTTTTCAATAAAAATTATTTTAAAGATCTATCCGATTATCAGGTTCAATGGTCGCTATATAAGGATGGAGTAGAAGTAAAAAATAGTGCAGGTACAATCAGTGCCGCTGATTTGCCGACAGCGCGCCAACGCAAGCAGCTTATATTGCCGATAAATTATGCGCAGTTAGATGCGGGATCGGAGTATTTTGTAAAAGTACAGTTTATTCTCAATACAGATCGACCTTGGGCGGCCAAAGGTTTTGTTCAAATGGAGGAACAACTGTTTGTCAAAGCGGCTGAAAATAAACCGTTGATTTCCGCTGTTGCACAAGGAGGGGCTCCGTCGCTTTCCAAAGAAGGTGATTTGCAGGTGGTGAAAGGAGATCAGTTTATCGCGAAGTTTGACAATAAAACAGGCTCGATATATAATCTAACATATGCCGGTAAACAAGTTATCCGCGATGGCGAAGGCCCAAAATTGGATGCACTACGTGCTCCGGTTGACAATGACAACTGGGCTTACCAACAATGGTTTGAAAAAGGATTACATAACCTTAAACATAAGGTTTTGTCTTCAAACAGTTATACCAAGAAAGATGGAACAGTTGTATTGGCGTTTACGGTTGAATCGCAAGCTCCATATGGCGCGTCTTTGTTGGGGGGAACTTCGGGAACCTACACGCTTAAAGAGCATACGGATAAGCCTTTTGGCAAAGATGATTTTAAATTTACAAGCAATCAGATCTGGACAATTTATAAGGATGGCTCTATTGAATTGTCGTCGAGTATTACATCCAATAATGCAAGTGTTGTATTAGCTCGATTGGGATATGCTTTGCAATTACCGACCGAGTATGGCAATTATAGTTATTATGGACGTGGACCGATCAATAATTATGCTGATCGGAAGACAGCACAATTTATTGAATTGCACAAAAGCACTGTAAAAGATCAGTTTGTGCCATGGCCTAATCCGCAAAATATGAGTAACAATGAGGATGTGCGTTGGACAGCATTGACAAATAATGCTGGACAGGGAGTTGTTTTTATTGCGAAAGAGCATTTATCAACATCCGCTTTGGACTATAGTGAGCTTGAGTTGACCTTTGCACCGCACCCTTATCAATTACCAAAAAGTTCGGGCGTACACGTGCATCTTGATGCAGCTGTAACAGGACTTGGTGGTAATAGCTGTGGACAAGGGCCACCGTTAGAAAAGGACCGTGTGAAAGCAGTACCAACGGCTATCGGTTTCATTATCCGTCCGATTCAGAACAATGATATGATAGCAAAGGCTCAGATAGCGACTGCCGGTGACGCGCCCATTTCGTTGGCAAGAAGTTCAAATGGAGAAGTTTCTATTCAATCGGGAAATAAAAATGAGACCGTATTATACAGTTTGAACAATGCAAAGGCAAGTGTCTATAAAGCGCCTTTTGACTTACGCGCCGGTGGTACAGTAACGGCTTGGTATCAGCAAAATGAAAAATTGAAGGTAACACAACAATACACTAAAATCGAAACCATTCCAATGGAGGTTGTTTTTGCTTCAAGTCAGGAGACTGGTGAAGGGGATGCCAAGAACCTATTGGATGGAGATCCTTCCTCGATTTGGCACACGATGTATTCGGTTACCGTAGCACAGTATCCACATTGGGTTGATTTTGATGCTGGAAGTAGCAAAACAATTAAGGGCTTCACTTTTCTACCAAGACAGGATGGACCGAATGGTGATATCAAGGATTATAAGATCCAGGTGAGTAAAGATGGGAAGAACTGGGAAGATGTGATGTCCGGATCTTTTGAACGGAATAAAAAATTAAAAACTGTTCGATTCGAAAAGCCTGTGAAAGGACGTTATATCCGCTTTACAGGACTTAACTCCCAACGTGGTGATGATTATGCTTCCGGAGCTGAATTTGCTGTTATCGCTGAGTAATTTGCTTTAAATCGCATATTGAGCCAGCACCTGTCAAACAGGTGCTGGCTTTTTTGTTGGCGACCTAGGATAAGATTAAATAGTGCGATCGTTTCGTTTCACGTAAGGTAAGGTAAGGTAAGGTAAGGTAAGGTAAGGTAAGGTAAGGTAAGGTAAGGTAAGGTAAGGTAAGGTAAGGTAAGGTAAGGTAAGGTAAGGTAAGGTAAGGTAAGGTAAGGTAAGGTAAGGTAAGGTAAGGTAAGGTCTCGGGCGATAATTTTGCAAACTTATTACATATAATGTTCGCGCACTTCTGTATTTTTAGGCCAGTTTAAACCGAGGCAAACCGGACAGTATGGAAATAAATAAACTTGATAATGCGCCTTTTACGGCATACCAAAAACTGGTGGTCTTTTTATTGGCCATGACACAATTTACGGTCGTGCTTGATTTTATGGTGATGTCACCGATGGGGGATATCCTGATGAAAGCCATCGATCTCAAACCAGCTCAATTTGGCATTGCGGTTTCGGCCTATGCTTTTAGCGCGGGTGCTTCGGGGCTGCTTACCGCGGGCTTTGCCGATCGTTTTGATCGAAAGAAGCTGCTGCTTTTTTTCTATTCTGGCTTTATTATCGGAACTTTCTGCTGTAGTTTTGCCAACGATTATTGGACTTTGGTCGCTGCTCGAATTATCACAGGCCTCTTTGGAGGGGTCATTGGTTCGATCTCCATGGCTATTATCACCGATATCTTTACGCTTCAGCAACGTGGACGTGTGATGGGCTTTGTACAGATGGGCTTTGGCGCCAGCCAGGTCCTAGGCATTCCGATAGGTCTGTATATCGCAAACAATTGGGGCTGGCATAGTGCCTTTTTATGGATTGCCGTGATGGCTTTAATTATTGTCATTATCATTGCAATTAAACTCATTCCGATTACAGCACATATCGGTCTTCAGAAACATCAATCTGCGTTAAAGCACCTTTGGCTGACTTTTTCACAGCGAGAATATCGTATCGGCTTTGCTGCAACAGCCTTGCTATCCATTGGAGGTTATATGATGATGCCTTTTGGAAGTGCTTTTGCAGTCAATAACCTCAAAGTTAGCCACGAGCAGCTGCCGATGTTGTTTATGATTTCGGGTATCGCTTCATTGATTATTATGCCTATCGTCGGGAAATTGAGCGACCGTTACGATAAGTTTAAGATTTTCGCGTTCGCTTCCCTTTGGCTCATGGTTGTCGTATTTATCTACACGAACCTAGGTGTTACTCCATTTTATATTGTTGTTATCTTAAACATTTTAATGATGGCGGGCATTTTAAGTCGGATGACGCCTTCTTCCGCTTTGATCACGGCTGTTCCGGAGATGAAAGATCGGGGTGCATTTATGAGTATCAGTTCATCGTTGCAGCAGCTGGCAGGAGGTGTGGCAGCTTCGCTAGCAGGTGTAATCATTGTTCAAGAAACAAAAGAAAGCCCCTTGGAACATTATCCTACATTGGGGATGAGTGTGATTCTGCTCTCTATCATCGGTATTTTTATGATCTACCGGGTGAGCAGTATGATTAAAAAGCGAAAAGCCAATTCTTAAAACAAAATTGTTCTTATCGTTATTAGTTCTTAAAATATAAATTGCTAAAGAGAGATGGAATTATGGAAAAAATAGTTAGATATCCACATCCAAATGGAGAGATAACCGTTCTTTGGATACCTGAACGCTGTGCACATGCTGCGGTTTGCGTGAAGAGTCTCCCAAATGTGTATCATCCGAAAGATAGGCCTTGGATCACAGCCCAAAATGCCAGTACAGCGGAATTGATTGAACAGATCAAGCATTGCCCTTCTGGAGCACTTCAGTACGAATTGAAAAAATAATAGTTGTTGTATTGTTAAGGCAAAAAAAAAGCATCATTTAATTATAAATGATGCTTTTCTTGTTGGCGGTCTGGACGGGACTCGAACCCGCGACCCCATGCGTGACAGGCATGTATTCTAACCAGCTGAACTACCAGACCTAAAATCTTAAAAACTTATTTTGTTAAAGAACATATGAGATTTCTCTCTCTTTTGAAGCGGTCTGGACGGGACTCGAACCCGCGACCCCATGCGTGACAGGCATGTATTCTAACCAGCTGAACTACCAGACCTCAACCCTTCTCCTCAGAAGGTGTGCAAATATAGCGTTTGTTTACGTATCTGCAAAGATTTTTTGAAAAAAAACTAATCTACTTGACCGTCTTTCATCTTCTCTGCATTCTCCGCAAACTGCAATGCATCGATAATACCTTGAATATCACCGTCCATAATTGCCGGTAAGTTGTACATCGTCATTCCAATACGGTGCTCCGTTACGCGACCTTGTGGGTAGTTATAGGTACGAATTTTTGCCGAACGGTCTCCAGTAGATACCAAAGTTTTTCTTTTTGCAGCGATGTCGCCGTTCTTTTTGTTCAACTCGAGCTCGTAAAGTTTGTTCCGCAACATCTCCATCGCTAACTCACGGTTGGCTAATTGAGAACGTTCTACTTGACAAACCACAACGATACCACTTGGTTTATGCGTCAACTGCACTTTTGTTTCAACCTTGTTGACGTTCTGTCCACCAGCACCACCTGAACGGGATGTCTGTAATTCAATATCACCCGGATTGATCTCAACATCGACATCTTCAGCTTCAGGAAGAACTGCAACAGATGCTGCAGAAGTATGTACACGACCTTGTGTCTCCGTATCCGGAACGCGTTGTACACGATGTACACCTGATTCGTATTTCAATTGTCCGTAAACGTCTTCACCGATGACTTTTAAGATCACCTCCTTATAACCGCCAGAAGTTCCTTCGGTAACGTCCATTACTTCGTTGCGCCAGCCTTTGGTTTCGAAATAACGTGTGTACATGCGGTAAAGGTCGCCAGCGAATAAGGCTGCTTCATCACCACCTGATCCACCACGAATTTCGATAATGGCATTTTTCGCATCTTCAGGATCCTTCGGAATCAACATTAAGCGAATTTCTTCTTCTTTTTCTTCTTTTGCTACGTATAAAAGATCCAATTCTTCTTTAGCCATCTCACGAAGTTCTTGATCCTTCTCGTTCATGATGATGTCCTTATTGGTATCAATATTACTCACCATATTTTTGTAAATATGGTACTGATCCACGATTTTGCCCAAATCTTTGTACTCTTTATTCAATTTGGCAAAACGTTTCATATCTTGCATGGTATCAGGGTTGCTCAATTCAGCTTCCACTTCTTCCCATCTTTCTTTTATCGCTTGTAATTTATCTAACATATATCAAAAATGCTTCTTCTAGGAATGTATGACCTAGATTACTATTGAGTGTACAAAAGTAAGGAAATTTTGTTGCTTTTAAACAACCTAGCCTGCTATTAATGAGAGGAAACTGCTTTTAGTCCCACGATGGAAGCAATCAGCGTGAAAATAAAGAATATGCGCCAAAAATCTGCAGGCTCCTTAAAGAAGATGATCCCCATTAAAACTGTGCCTACTGCACCTATTCCGGTCCAAACAGCATAAGCTGTGCCTAAGGGAAGTGTCTGTGTAGCTTTGATCAATAAGCCCATACTTGCAAATAAGAATACGACAAAGGCACCGTACCAGAGCCATTGCGCATTTCCGGTCGCATCTTTGGCTTTACCTAAGCAGGTCGTAAAGCCGATTTCACATAATCCACCCAATATTAAAAATACCCAGTTCATATCTTTTTTGATTTTTTGTTTCGATACAAAGATCCGGCTTTAGGGCGATAATAATTTTTACAAATGTTAAAAATTTGTGTGAATATTTGCGCGAATCCGGCTTAGGGTAACCTGACTGACACCGAGATAGGAGGCGATGTAACCAAGTTTGATCCGTTGAATATATTGAGGGTATTTTTGAAGTAACTCGGCATAGCGCTCTTGGGCAGTATTAAAGAGCTTGGACATGGTTCGTTGCTCGGCCTTGATAAATTCAAGTTCAGCCATCTTTCTTCCCCAGTTGGCAATGGCAATATCACTTTCGTAGAGATCAAAAAGTTGCTTTTGGTCTATCTGATAAACAACACTGTCCTCCAAAAGGTCTATATTTTCATAACCCGGGGTATCATGGACATAACTATTCATGGATATGAGCGTTCCACCGGGTGAAACGAAATCCAAGGTAATCTGACGGTTGGCCGTCTCGTAGTAAACGCGGGCTAATCCGGAAGCCAAAAAATAGAGATTTTTTTGAATTTTGTCCTGTTCGATCAGCAGGCTATTTCTTTTCGCTGTGATTTTCTTACTGACCTGCTCCAATTTTACAGCACTTTCAGGCGTTAGAAAGTGGTAACCGTTCAGGCAATCGGATAAAGAAATTAGGATTTGCTCGCCCATTTTTCCAAACGTAAAGTTTCACCATCCCATACTGCATAGGTATGGTAATTGATCCATTCCCCTAAATTTAGAATACGGCTATTGGAGTTGAGTTCAACATCATAGGGAAGATGTCTATGGCCAAAGATATAATAGTCGTGATGTTGGGTTGACTCCAGCTCCTTTGCATAGCCAATCAGCCATTCTTTGTCTTCACCCAAAAACTTTTCGTCCTCATTATTCGAAAGCCTACTATGTTTGGACCAGCGTGTCGCGATTCCGATTCCAAAATTTGGGTGCAACCGCGCAAATAACCATTGGCAGAGACGGCTCCGAAATACTTTCTTGAGTACCTTGTATTTGTAATCACCCGAACCTAATCCATCGCCGTGGTGAATATAAAAGTGTTTTCCGTTGAGTTTTAATTCCAGCTCATTGTCGATGATCTGAACATTTAATTCCTTTTTGAGGTAGTCAAACATCCACATATCGTGGTTTCCTTTAAATAAAGTAATGGGAATGCCGAGATCCGAAATTTCGGCTAATTTACCCAAAAAGCGGATATAGCCTTTCGGGACAACCGTGGCATATTCAAACCAGAAATCAAAAATATCACCAACAAGATAGAGCTGTGCAGCATCTGTTTTGATCTGGTCCAGCCACTGTATAATTTGCAGCTCCCTTTCCCGTGAACGTTCCAAGGGGTAAGATCCAAGATGAAAGTCGGAGGCAAAATAAATTTTTGTTCTTGTTGACATGTGGCCAAAACTAAAAAAAAATGGCGGCGAATACAAAATTCGCCGCCACAATATAATTTGCTATGATTTCGATAATTCGGTGATGAGCGCCTTTAGATATTCCGTGGCATCGGGATCAATGCGCTTCAAAGACTGCTGAAGTTGATCGGGATAAGCACTTTTTATCGCCATGATTGAACTTGCGATAACCATATAAGATTTGTCATTTACAGCGTTCAGAATTAGACTTTTGTATTTTTTATCTTTTGTCTGTGCGAGCTTTTGAATCGCAGAGGCGCGGATGACAGAGGCTTCGGATTTCTCTGCAAGTGTCAAGATTGTTTTTTCTGTTGATTTGCGAACCGTGGGATTGCTTAAATCGAGCCCTTGAATTGCTGTTGCAGCAAGATCCGCATCGGTATCCGCCAATGCTTTTGTTAAGATTTGCTGGCTGATGGTATTTGTCGGATTTTTTGAGGCGTATGCAATCGCACCGACGCGGTTAGCAAATGAAGGTGCATGCTCATATTGATACAGATAGTCGGCATCTGACTTATCGATTTGAATTTGACCAACGAGTGTTTTTTCGGGATCGACATCAATAAATTCAACAGCAGCAGGTAAAGGAATCATAAATTGGGCATTCCGCTTGTTGAGTTGAAAGGTCTGTCTGATCTTCCCATTTTTCGTATAGATATCGACGGCTAAGGGAAGCTGGAATGTCTGCACGGTTGAATCTTGAATTTGGGCTACATTCAGGATGATACTGTTCTCTCCGTTTCTTGTCGTGATTTTCAAAATTGGATGCCCGCCTTGGTAATACCATTGATTGAAGTACGGAGCCCAGTCTTTTCCGGTCACCTCTTCCATCGCTAGACGGAGTTGTTGCGGTTCGCCGGTTTTAAAGGAATTGTCTGTCAAGTATTTTTTCAACGATTGATAGAATGCTTCATCACCCATTTGTTCTTTTAAGGCATAGAGAATCAAAGAACCTTTTGCATAGCTGATATTATCAAACATATCTTCTTTATCATGATAATAATAACGGGCTAAAGTCGGACTTTTTCCATTTTTTGTCGATTTGAGATAAGACTGGAGTTTTTCAAATCTAGATTTATCGCCACGATCTTTACCACCATCGTGCTCACGCCAGATAACCTCGCCGAAAGTAGCGAAAGATTCATTCATGGTCAAATTGGACCAAGATTCTGCTGTTACCAAATCGCCAAACCACTGGTGAAACAGTTCATGGGCAATCGTTCCCTCCTGATTATCGTCCAACAATTCGCGTTTTGTCTTTTGTACATGTTCGCCATGTAGGGTTGCACTTGTATTTTCCATGGCGCCTGAGACATAATCGCGACAGACAATCTGTGCATACTTATTCCAAGGGTAAGGAACGCCTAGAGTCTTGCTGTAAAAATCCATCATGGCCGGTGTCTTTCCGAAGATATCTTTGGCATAGGGTGCATATTTCGGTTCAAGGTAGTAGTCAACGGGGATATTGTTGTATTTGTCCTGATAGATTTTAAAATCACCAACGGCCATCATAAATAGATATGGGGCATGTGGTAAATCCATTTTCCAGGTATCTGTACGTGTACCATCACTATTTTTCTGTTGATTGCTCAATGCACCGTTCGATAAACTGACGTAATTGTCAAGAACGGTCATGGAGATTTCAGCCGTCGTCTTTTGGTTGGGGCGATCAATTGTCGGGAACCAGGCTGATGATGCTTCAGTCTCGCCCTGTGTCCATATTTGACGAGGTTTGTTGGGTGTGCGTTCATCTGGATTGATAAAATAAAGCCCCTTAGCATCGTTGATTGCTGCACTGCCCCGCGCCTTCAATAAATTGGGCTTTGCGGTATAATCGAGGTATACTGTATATTGCTCCTTTGCAAGGTAATTCCGGTCGAGCTTAATCAGTAGAGAGTGATCATCATAGGTATATTTCAAGGGAATCATTTGTGTGCCATTGACCAAAGATACCTGTTTAATATCCATGCCTTTTGCGTCAAGGCGGAGGGAGTCTGTTGGGTAGAAATAGGGTTGTAAAGTGACCCATTCTTTGCCATTTAGAAATTGGTTTGTATAGTCAAAACGTACATCGAGTTTGGTGTGGACAAGATCGTTGATCTTGGTAGGGGTGGCTCGATATTGCTGATCTATAGGTAATTGTTGTGCTTCGCTTATTCCGATTTGAAGAATGGAAATCGACAAAGAAAGGTATATGACTTTTTTAAACATGGTTATAGTATTTTCAAGATTTAAATAAATCTAAAGAAATTTCGGTTGTGATAAAAATATACGCTGCAGAAATGTGTCTAATGCTACTATGAGCGGCCCATGTTTTGTTTATTTATTCGCTTTGATTTAGGTAGTTTGGATGCTAACGTAAAGGACAAGCGGGAAGTGATGAATCTAGGCTTTTTAGTTATTATTCGAGGAAGAGAAAAAACTGCCTGAGGTAGGTAAGAGGTCGATAAATTTGTTTATATTCAACTCAAATTGAATTTTCAAATGCTAAGTGAATAAAACTTAGATTGGTTGAAACAAGTATAAGGTTTTATGATAAATAAGAATTTTGGTCTTATCCTAATGATGATAGGTATGGCAGGTACAGCGACGACTGGTTATGGACAACAGTTGACATATCCGACGACAAATAAAGGAACCGTCGTGGATGAATTTTGGGGTGAAAAGATAGCCGATCCTTACCGCTGGTTGGAAGATGATCGTTCAGCTGAAACAAAAAGCTGGGTACAGGCAGAGAATAAAGTGACTTTTGACTACTTGAATGCTATTCCATTCCGTACAAAATTAAAAGATCAATTAACCGAAATATGGAATTATGAAAAAATAGGAACCCCGTTTAAGGAAGGCGAGTACACTTATTTTTTTAAGAATAATGGCTTGCAGCAACATGCTGTCCTCTACCGTAAACTGGGGGAGGGAGGAGCAGAAGAAGTTTTCTTGGACCCAAATACGTTCTCGAAAGATGGGTCGACTTCATTGGCCGATGTTTCGTTTTCAAAGGATGGGAGCTTAGTCGCCTATTCTATTTCTGAAGGGGGATCGGACTGGCGGAAAGTCATTGTACTGAATGCCAAAGATAAGGCGCCTGTGGGAGAGACATTAGTAGATGTCAAATTCTCTGGTATTGCTTGGAAAGGAAACGATGGTTTTTATTACTCGAATTACGATAAGCCAAAGGGATCTGAACTTTCTGAAAAAACAGACCAACATAAATTATACTACCATAAACTTAAAACAGCTCAGTCTACAGATAAATTGGTTTTTGGCGGTGCTGCAACACCGAGACGTTATGTCGGTGCTTCATTAACAGACGATCAACGTTACCTGATTATTTCCGCTGCAAATACGACAACAGGAAATGAACTTTATTATCAGGATCTCCAGCAACCGAATAGCAAGATTGTCTGCCTACAAGATCATTTTGATGCCAATACAGGTGTCGTTGACAATATTGGGGATAGTTTCTTATTGGAGACAAACTACAAGGCTGCCAACAACCGTTTGGTAAGAGTTGATTTGAAGAATCCTGCAAAGGAGAACTGGAAAGATGTTATTCCAGAGACTGAAAATGTGCTTTCGATCAGCACCGGAGGTGGTTATCTTTTTGCAAATTATTTGAAAGATGCGGTTTCAGTGGTGATTCAATATGATTATACCGGTAAAAAGATTCGGCAAATAGAATTGCCAGGTGTAGGCACAGCGAGTGGTTTTTCGGGCAAGAAAAAGGAAAAAGAAATTTATTTTGGTTTTTCAAATTACATTACGCCTTCTTCAAGTTATAAGTTTGACGTGAATTCTGGTCAGTCTGCACTTTATATCAAACCTAAGGTGAAGTTTGATTCCGATCAGTATGAATCGAAACAGGTTTTCTACACATCCAAAGATGGTACTAAGGTTCCGATGATTATTACGTACAAAAAGGGGATTGTCTTGAATGGGAAAAACCCGACGATTGTGTATGGTTATGGCGGCTTTAATATCAGCTTGACACCTGCCTTTAGTACTTCCGTTGCGGTGTGGTTGGCAAATGGCGGTGTTTATGCTGTTCCGAATTTACGTGGGGGCGGCGAATATGGTCAGAAATGGCATGATGGCGGCAGACAGTTCAATAAGTTGAATGTGTTTAATGATTTTATTGCCGCCGCACATTATCTTCAGGAGAATGGTTATACATCACCCGAGTACACCGCTTTATCGGGGGGATCCAATGGTGGTTTGCTCGTGGGCGCAACAATGACAATAGATCCCAAAGTAGCCAAGGTCGCACTTCCTGAGGTTGGTGTTTTGGACATGTTGCGTTATCATACCTTCACAGCCGGTGCAGGTTGGTCCTATGATTATGGTACAGTCAATGATAGCAAAGAAATGTTTGACTATCTGAAAGCATATTCTCCGGTGCACAATGTGAAAACTGGAGTTTGCTACCCAGCGACGATGGTCTTTACGGGAGATCATGATGATCGGGTGGTACCGGCGCACTCCTATAAGTTTGCTTCCGAACTACAGGCAAAACAAGCTTGTGATAATCCTGTATTGATTCGTATTGAGACAAAAGCTGGTCACGGTGCGGGAAGGTCAACAGAAGTCCTGATCAATAGTACAGTTGATAAATATGCTTTTGCCCTTTGGAATATGGGTATTAAAGAATTAAAATAAGCGGACAGCAGTCAAAGACTCAACATATTGTCTGTCTTGTTCTCCATAAAAAAGCCGCGATCAATAATTTGATTGCGGCTTTTTTTATTCATTGACTATTCGAATATCTTCTTATTGCCAGGTCTTTTCACCCTTTTTCATTTTCTGTAATGTTGCTACATATTCTTCTTTTTGAGTAGCATCGGTAATGAGTGAGATCGCTTTTTCTTGCGTTTTAATTGCTTTTTCTTTTTCTCCAAGGCGATATAATATGTTTGCAAAAGTGTCTAAATACATGGGTGCATCTTTTTCTTTTTCGTTGGATAATTTGCTCCATTCAGCTGCTGCTTTTAGGCACGCTGGGTCATTGCAGTTTTCAAAAATGGACCACGCCATGTTGTTTAGTTCTGCAGCGGTAATGGTTGAACCATATTTTGCAATGTATTTATTGAAGCTATCTCTTAAACCAGGGTAATTTTTGGTATAACCATAATAACGTGGTTGCATTTCGAGACTTGCTTTCTCTGTATTCACAGTCGGATATTTTTGCGCCAATTCTTTTTCTATGCTCGTAAAATCAACTGTTTCCTTTGCACGAATTTTGGTGTTTACTGCATTACTAACCAACAGTTGGGAGAGGAAGTCATTTGCTTTCACTTTTTCACTAACGGCATCAAATTTAGCAGGATTGTCTTTGATTAAATTAAAAGCCTTAGAATCGACAACATTCGCCGCTGAAAGTAATAAACTAACATTCTCCTTTGTAAAGATTTGATCCGTAGACAAGGACGCCAGTACGACTCCTTCCGCTTTTGCTTGTGTCTCTTGATCATAAGCTTCTTTGGCAGCTATAGCCATACTTTTGGCGATGTTTACATTTGTTGGGTCGGCATTGAATTTTGCCAATAGTGTTTCATATTGTGTATTTGGATCAAGTGATTTTTGTGCTTTCGCTATAAAATCGTCCGCTTCACCACCACCTACGATACGATGCACAAGGGTACCTTTTGAGTCAAAGATCAGAAAAGTTGGGTAGGCTCTAACTTTATATTCTTTGGCAAAACGATCGGCCTCTTCGTACCATGATTTTACATCTTCATTGTCATTCTTAGTTTTATCCATCTGAATTTTTGCATTGACAAATTTAGCATTGAAAAAATCGCCTACTTTGGCTTGTGGGAAGATGGTACTCGACATATATTTACAGGGGCCACACCAGGTTGTAAAACAGTCTACAAAAATGAATTTGTTTTCTTTAGCTGCTTTTTCTTTAATCTGACTCCAATTGAGCCCATGCTCAAATTTGACCCCTTCGCTCTGCGCAAATAGGAGGGTTGGAATTAGAAATAGCATTAAAATCAATTTTTTCATAATGTTGGTATTTTGGATTTTTAATTTAATCGTTCGTATTGGTCGGGATAGGTTTAGTTTTCCCAAGTTTTTATTCCTTTCATCATTTTGTCCAGTGTTTCTTGATAGATAGGACGATCGTCCTCACTGGCCATTTCGATCGCTTTGTTTTGCCACTTTATGGCTTTTTCTTTCTCTCCTTTCTTATAGAGCAGATTTGCATAGGTATCCAAAAATGCACTGCTTGGATCCTCAAGGATGGATTTCTTGCTCCAGCTTAACGCGGATTCAATACATGCAGTATCACTGCTATTATTAAAAATAGTCCAGGCAAAGGTATTTAATTGGTGTGGGGTAAAATCTTCTGACGAAAGGTAATCATTGATGGTATTCTTCATGGCGACGTAATTCTTCACCTGAAGGTAATAGTGTGCTTTTATTTTCTTGAACATCGGGATGAAATCGATGTCTGGATATTTTGCAGCGAGTTCATTCTGATAACTATCCCAGTTGGGTTCATGTTTGGCATCAATCTTAATCTGAAATAATTCGTTGACGACAACATTAGCCAGGGTGCGGTTGGCAATACCTGGTGACTCTAATAGAATATCGATTTTCTCTTTATTGTTGCGAATAAGATTAAAAGCTTTTGAATTGGTGAATTTGGCAGCTGCCAATAAAATATGGACATTTTCTTTTTTGAATAACTCATCCGTACCCAATGAATTCGCTAAGGTATTTTCTGCCTTTCGTGCAGTATTTTCATCGTAAGCGATATTTGCTGCTTTCAGCATCTGCTTGGCCGTATAAATATCTTGGGGTCTTTTCTCGAACTTTTTTAACAGCGTGTAATACTGTGTTTCGGGATTTAGTCCATCCATCACATGCCCAACAAATTCGGGAGCATCATTTGCACCGACAATCCGGTGTACCGCCTGCCCATCGGAATTAAAGATAAGAAATGTGGGAAAGGATTGAATATTGTATTCATTGGAAATAGCACGCGCATCAGCATACCACTTTTTGACATTGGCATTGTCGGACTCTGTCGAATCCATTTGCACTTTTACACTAATGAAGTTCTGATTGATTGGCTGCCCCACCTGCTCTAGGGGAAAGATCTCATTGCTCATATATTGGCATGGGCCACACCAGGTTGCAAATAGCTCTACGAAGATAAACTTGTTCTCAGCTTGTGCCCGTTCCTTTATCTGCTTCCAACTCAACCCTTCTACAAATTTCACTCCCTTAGTCTGGGCTTGAGCCAAATTCCCGAATAAAATTGTAAGGCATAACGCGATTATACTTCTCATACTCACTCAACAAAAGATTCATAATTATGTTTAAGTTATTAAATTAATCTGAAAACAAAAACACCTCTGATGTATTAATTTCAGAGGTGTTTTCGTGGACTGATAAATCGCTTATTTGATATTTATCTTCGATTTTAAATCTTTTGTTAGACCGTCTTTATGTAACATCAAAGAAGTTGTTTTATATCGTACAAATTCTTTTGATGCATATAAATAACCATGATAGTCATTTGTTGTACCCCAAGAGTTTTTAACGATGTAATACTCTTTTCCGTTTTGATCTTTTACAAGACCTACGATATGCATACCGTGGTCATCTGTAGTCTGCCAGTTGTCGAAAGCTTTTTGTCTTTCTTCCGGTGTTACTTTTAACTCTGGTTTAGGACCAACAAACATTGTTGACTTTTCTTGATCTGTCATTTCCTCGAAAGGTTTTTCTGGTACATAAGCTACACCGTTTTTCCAAGAGAAACCTTTTTCTGATACGTCAGTAGCCCAAGCTACCGTATAACCTTTTTGTAAAGCGTTGTCAATAATGTCCGTTAAATCGTTCATCTTAACATTATAGAAACGGTCGAATGACCAGTTGTCTGGAATCAACAATACGAATTGGCTGTAGTATGGGTGGTCAGTTACCGAAGCAATACCCACGTAATCATCCGGATTGATACCGATTACCTGATCTGCAAAGGTGCGCGGTGTATAGGATTTACCGTTATAGTCAAATTTCTCAGGTACTTCCCCAAGATAAGAATCCATCGCAGCGGTATAGGCTTTTTCCCAGTTTGGCGTTAACGTTTTACCCTTTACTACTGCTCCTAACATCGCATCCAACATATTGGTCATTTCACCAAAGTTGTTACGTGTAGTACCGTAGTGAAGACCTGTGTAAGCCGATTGCGGCATTGTACCATATTTACGGAAAGAGTTCAACACATCATGGAATTGACCACCTTCACCCAATGACAATCCGCCATGAAGGCGTACATACGTGCGTGCTTTATCTAAATACGTGTTGCGCGCGGTATAGATTTGTGAGATCTCCACTGGTTTTTTACCCATACGGATCATTTCTGACTCCAGGAAAGAGTTACCTGAATAAGACCAACAAGTACCAGATGAACCTTGGTTTTTGATGGATGTGTTACCAAGATTGATAACTTCAGTAAATGTAAATCCAGATTTGCTATTGTCATTTTGATTTGCTTTTAGCGCATTGATCAAATTGTCTTGTGCTTGTACTTGGAATGAAGCTGCGAAAAGTGAAGCAGCTAGTACAATCGTTTTATTCCAATTCATTGTTAGTATTTTGTTAATTTAGTGTGGTGCTAAATTAAATAAATAAAATTTAGTAAGGTAAATTCCTCTGTAAAATAATTGTTCTTAAAAATCTGCTGTTTTTCTGCAATCTTTTGCTGGAGAATAGGATATGCATAAAGCATAATATCACATAAAAATGGTCAGAAATTTCTTTCTGACCATGGTGTTCTGTATCGTTTGTAATTTCGCGCGGATTACCGGAGTTTCTCGCCGAATAATGACCGTCGGTACGCTTTCAATAGTCGTTTAATCAGTCGGTTCAGCTTTTTTCGGAAAAAGCAGCGAAGCAATGATACTCAATGCAAGTATGCCGACAATAACGATCAAAGAATGTGTTGTTGTAAAACCTACTTCGGCCAACCAATGATGCAGCAGCATCTTTAAACCAATGAAGACCAGCAAAAATGCTAAACCTACTTTGAGGTATTGGAATTTGTGGATGATATTGACCAAAAGGAAGAACATCGACCGCAATCCAAGTATTGCAAAAATATTGGAGAAAAATACAACATAGGGATCTTTGGTAACCGAGAAAATTGCAGGGATAGAATCCACAGCAAAAATCAAATCCGTAAATTCTATGACCAGCAGTACAAGAAATAGCGGTGTCATATATTTCACGCCGTTCTCTACATGGAAGAAGTGTCCACCATCTAATTTGGGGGTTACCTTAAAGTATCGGGAAGCAAATTTAACGACCGGGTGATTCTGTGGATCCACTTCTTCGTCCTGGTTACGGTTGATAAACATTTTGACCCCTGTAAAGACCAAGAAAGCACCAAAAACATAGAGGATCCAGCCGAATTTAGCAATAAGGGTTGCACCAAGGAAAATAAACAAGAAACGCATAATGATTGCGCCCAAAATTCCCCACACCAAAACTTTATGGTAATAGCGCTCCGGAATGCCAAAAGAAGTAAATAATAATACCATCACAAAGATATTATCTACGGATAGGGCATATTCCACAACGTAACCGGTGATATATTCCAGACCAAGGTTTTTGTTGTAGAGCTCGAGACTCGCCGCTAAATCACCGGGAATGATTTTAATATCGTGGTGGTGTTTGGTAATGATTTCTTGAAGGTGGTCCAAGTCATGGATATTGTGCAATTCAAATCCATAGTGACGGAGAAGCCAATAGAAACCCAAGGAGAATAAGACCCAGATGGCGCTCATGATGCTAGCCATCTTTAGGCTAACAGGTTTGTCGCCTTTGGAGAATAAGCCTAGATCTATTGCTAGCATAAGTGCAATAAAGATGAGGAATCCGCCAAAAAACATTAATTCGTGACTCATTTTATTTTTTTCTTTCTGTTGTATATTTTACCAGCTGCTCCAACCCCGATTTGTATTCACTGTCGGGAAAGTCTTCCAAGATCCGGAAAGCATCTTGTTGGTATTCCAGCATCTTATTTGTAGCGTATTCGAGCCCACCACTCTGGCGGACAAAGTCGATGACTTCAGCCACTTTGTGTGTGTCTTCATTATGGTTTTTAATCAAATTAATGATCCTTCGCTTTTCACTTGAAGTCACTTGATTCAAGGCATAGATTAACGGTAAGGTCATTTTCTTCTCTTTGATGTCATTGCCGAGTGGTTTGCCAACGTCATCTAAACCAAAGTCGAATAAATCGTCCTTGATTTGAAATGCAATTCCGATCTTTTCACCAAATTGATGGAGCTTATCGATTGTCTCCTGATCTGCATTCGAAGAAGCCGATCCACAGGCACAGCAAGAGGCAATCAGCGAGGCTGTTTTCTTTCGAATGACCTCAAAATAAATAGACTCTTCGATATCCAGTTTACGGGCCTTTTCGATTTGAAGCAATTCACCTTCGCTCATCTGATCAACAGCTTCCGATACAATTTTTAGTAAGTGATAATCCTGATGTTTTACAGAAAGGAGCAGGCCCCTTGACAGCAGAAAATCACCCACCAAAACAGCAATTTTATTTTTCCATAAAGCATTGATGGAAAAAAAACCTCTGCGTTCGTAGGAGTTGTCTACCACATCATCATGTACGAGTGATGCGGTATGCAGCAATTCTACGAGAGCAGCTCCTCTGTAGGTGGATTCATTGATTCCGTTGCATATCCCAGCAGAAAAGAACACAAACATGGGCCGCATTTGTTTGCCTTTACGTTTGATCAGGTATTGTGTAATGCGATCCAACAAGGGGACGGAGCTTTTCATTGAAGCTTTGAATTTTTTTTCAAAAGCCTCAAGTTCATGGGCAATAGGACGTTGGATCTCTCTTAATTTTGACATGAATTGGGGTGAAATACCAAAATAGTTAAAGCTTAAAGATAGTGATTTTGTTACAACTCTTCGACTGCTTTCTCAAGATTTTTGTACCATTCCTCACCATAGGTTCGGATGAGAGGATCCTTTAAAAATTTAAATACAGGGACCTGTAATTCTTTACCAAATGAGCATGCATCTTTACAGATATGCCAACGGTCATAGTGAAGTACGTCGAATTCGGGGTAATGTGTTGTCCTGATAGGATAGAGGTGACACGAAACGGGTTTTCGCCAATGCACCTCGCCAAGTTCGTAAGCTTTTTCGATAGCGCATTTTGTAATGCCATTTTCCCAGGTCACATAGGCACATTCTTTATTCCCATCAACACAAGTGGTCGTTAGATCGCCATCAATATCGACAACATACTTCCCTTGCTCTTCAATCGCTTCAATACCTTTCTCGGTCATATAGGGCTTTACTTTGGGATAAATCTCCTCCAATATAGCCTTTTCACTCTCCAATAAAGGTGCGCCTGAATCGCCTTCAATACAACAAATTCCTTTACATTTTGATAAATTACACACAAAGTCATTGTTGATTAGATCTTCGTGCACCAATACATTTCCTACTTCAATCATTCTAATTATTTTGAGTAGCTTGCTTTCTGTCCCAATTTGTATTTTAATCCACTGGCTTCGAGTAATTCCAGTGTTACCGAACCGATTAGAATATCTACATTGGCTTTGACCGGAATACGGTTGCCATCATTGGTTACCCACAGATAAAGTTTGCTATTTTTTTTAAAGATACGTCCTGGTTTAATCTCAGGACTGAATTTGAGACATTCTAAAGTGCCTAATTCCGTTTTTATTTTTTCTATTCCAATATATTGTATGCCTAAGGTGGCAATCTCATCATTCAAAAAATAAGTCAGCTTAAAAGATTCTCCTGGTTTAACAGTCGACAGATCTAGATTTCGGGCGAAATAATAGGAAGAAAGCAAGTCGAAAGTCTGATCTACCTTCGAATTGAAAGTCCCCTTGTTGCCTACAACACTATTTGTCTCCTGGTTGAAGCGCACCTTATCGTTCCGTCTATATCCTCCTTCACGAATGTTTTCCGTATAGTAATACGGTAAAAATGTCTTGCTGTTGATATACGAGTTGTATTCATTTCTCACCGTATATATGGCAAAGGCGCCAGCTGTTTTGCCGGCAGCGTATAGATGAAAGGAAGGGTTTCCGGCTCCATCCTTGGTATCCTCAACGGTTAATGTCCCTGTTGCGGCTGAAATAAAGCCATAACGGAGTTTATATTTTAATTTCTCGCCACCTTTAAATGCCGATTCTTTTAAATGCGGTAAATCTTGAGCGAAAGCAGTACTTACGATAACGGATAAGTAAAGGAGCAAAGTCGATATAAGTTTCATGTACGTAAGTTTACGAAATTTGTTTGAAAAAGAAATGTTAATTTCATTCAAATAAATTTAACTTTTGAAGTTAATGAGACCTTCATGGACGATGACTTATACTTATGTTAAGCTGAGTTATTTAGGCTGTGTCCGCTTAAATACGGGGACCGTAGAACAGGGTTCACCATACATAATACTCTTTGCTACCTTACTCAATTTTACCGTAAACTGCACAAAGGTAGACTCCGGAATAAAAATATCACCACAACCTTTCACAACCACACGTTGATCTCGAAATTGTTCCATGTCAATCTGTTCGATTGCCGCAGCATACTGCATACGCAACAACTCCTCTGAATCCCCAAAAATAACTGTCTTCGCATAGGGTTCCAATTTGTTGGCTAATAACATATAAGCCCAGGTCGGAACAATAGCATCGGCAGTACACGTAATTGCGACATGTTTACCTTCGTATTGCGACCAGTCGTGTGTCTTAATGAATTCTCGGAAATCCTTTTCTTTAAGAATCAAGCCATGGAAGAGATTATCCTTAATATCATAGACTACATTGTCTGCTTTAGGATGGTAGTTGGCCAGGTCAACTGTGACTAACCCACTTTGCGCAACTTTGTTGACAATATCTGTTTGAATATCCATATTTACATCAAAAAAAAAGCCGGACGATAATTCGTCCGGCTACAAATTTACTTAAAAATCTTTTAAAAGAATTTCACTCTATTGTCAATGATTTCAGCTTTGTCTTGTAAAGCGCGGAAAATAGATCCCCAAGCGCGTTGTGCTTTCGCTGCAAGCATTTGTTTCTTTTGTCCGTTGATATCCGAAATCGCGGCAGGATTGGTAAAACCATTTACTTGTACAACATATACACCGGTATTGCCTTCAATCGCTTTGGAAGGTTTGTTTGGCTGTAGCCCAAAAACAGTACCAACCACTTTGTTTTCTAATGCAACACCAGGAATAACTGGATTTGCGAAGACAACATTTTCAACGTGAATAGCTGCTTTACCAACTTTTTGTGCTACTTGATCAATAGAAGATGTACCTGCTAAAGCCTTGTCAAATTTATCTTTCAAGATTCTAGCTTTAACCATATTTCTTACCGCAGGTTCGATATCTTTCTTAACAGCATCCAAGGAAAGAGTTCCTTTAGGCTGTATGTCGACCAAGTTTGCTAAGATATAAGAGGTTTCAGTCTCGAAAACTTTATCTGAAATATCGCCTTTTTTAGCTTCGAAAGCCCATTTGATTAAATCACGTGGAGCTTCGGCGCCATCTAATACATTGTCCATCGCTGTTACGCGTGAGGCTGTTTTTGCTTCCAGACCAAGTTTTTTCGCTTCTTGAGCAAAGTTCTGTGCTGTAGCTGCAGATAAGAATGCTGTTGCTTTGCTATGTGCATTGTTCAACGTTTCTTTTCCGCTGTTGATGACTTTGTCAATGATAGCAACTTTTGCATATTTTGAACTTCCTGATTGTTTCTCAATTTTAATGACATGGACACCAAATTGCGATTTTACAACTTTGATATCGCCCGTTTTGCCTTCGAATACAGCTTTTTCAAATTCAGGAACCATTCGGCCTCTTGTGAAAGTACCTAGTTCACCACCATTTGTTTTGCTCTCCGGATCTTTGCTGAACTGAACTGCAAGCGCAGCAAAATTGTCTCCTTTTTGAATCAATCCTTTGATCGAATCTGCTTTTGCCAATGCTTTATCAACGCCACCTTCAGCAGCAGGGTCCAATAGGATGTGCGATGCTTTCACAGAGTCAGGACTGATAATCGTAGAAACAACTTTTGCAATTTCATACGCATTGTTGTTTAAGAAAGGTCCCACAGTTGTTCCGACCGCAACATTGAAGACAACGGAATCCAATGAAGGACTCAATTGTCCTTTTTTTACATAGGTGAATGGAAATTTGTTGTCGGAGTTGATCGAAGCGAACAATGAGTCATCCTTTGAAACAATTAAATCTTGTTTCAATTTATTGATGGTCTCTTTTACGGCCAATGAATCTTTTGCAAGAGGTTTTGCATCCACCATTACGTATTGGATCGCACGTGTTTCCTCTTGTGTTTTGAACATACTTTTATGCTCATTATAATATTCTTGGTAATCTGCATCAGTCAATTTGGCATCAGCATCCTTAACAGAAGCGTAATCCAAAAGAATGTATTTGAAGTCTGCTAGTTTATTACGCTCTTGGTATTCTTCGTTTGCTTCCAAAGAAGTAACATATACGCTATTAGAAAGCAATTCGCCATATTTGCTGCTTAAACGCTCATCTCTAACGCCTTTCAGTAGTTCCTCCCATTGTTCAGCCACTTGTTGGTTACCTGATGTGTTCATTTGGGTGATAAAAGCACGCAGTTGACTCGGGTCAAATTGTCCTGTTTGTGGGTTGGTAAACGCTTGAACGATTTGAGGTGAAGGGTTGTTACCTTGCACTAAATCATTTAATTCGTCTTTACCGACAGTCAAACCGATTTTTTCAATTTCCTTTTTCAAGATTTCTCTTGATAAAAATTGATTCCATACTTGTTGAACAGCGTAGGTCCGCATTTGAGGGGTCACTGCACCGCCCATTTGTTGTTTGAACATTTCCTCTGTTTGTTCAACTTGCTTACTGAACTCAGGATATTCAATTTCAGTTCCGTTGACTTCCCCTACACGATTTTGATGTCTCGCCCAAAAAGGAGCTCCCCCTCGAACGACATCGCCTAGTAAAAATGCTAAAATTGCGATAGCCATAGCTGCGGTCAAGATGACACCAGCTTTGTTACGCAAAAAGCCCATTAATCCCATAGTCTGCTTATTGTGTTTATATTGTGTAAATACTTGTATTTCGTTAATTTATGCATAGCATAGCAAAATGCGGTGCAAGATACAATTTTTATAAAAAAAAACGGAATATTTTCCTGAATGTAACAAAACAAATTTGAAAACTATTTGTATAAAGTGGAGTTTTTTGTGCTCTTTTAGTTCAAATGATTCGTTTTGAACAACTTAATCGTATAAATAAACTGCCTGGAGGTATTGTCTCGGATCTATACCTGCTGTTAAGCTAAACCTGAATCTGGTTTATGGCCTGTAAATAGTTATTTACCTAAGGAAGGGAAAAGACTGTTGTTGGTGATCACCGTATAACCAGTTGCATTGGCTATATTGACGTGTTTAAAATCCTTGTCCGAAGTAAATGATGAACCTTGTAAGTTACCGCGATTATCCCGAAAGAATGCCGTAATGGGAACATGATTATAAAAGGTCATGTTGCTGTTGCTATCGGCTTTACTTTCGTCATAGATGATCTCTTCTGTTTTGATGACAGAACCGTCAGCCATAGTAACCACCACATTTTTGGTAAATACGGTGGTCTTTTCTTTTTCCCGCCGAATAGCATGGTCGGAAGTAATTCGCTGAGTTTCCTTTAAATTGTCGTCGTAAAAGATGATTTTTATGCTTTTTGGAAATTCGTATACTTCGGTGCTATCGTGTTTGATACGCATTTCAGGGGCTGTGAGATTCGCTTTTACCCGTGTGGAATCGCTATAAATAATATCGACATGACGCGAAATGTCGACCGCCTCTTCCTTTTTCATATTGGCAATGCGGTCTACCTCTTTTAGATCCGGTTCGCAAGAGGTCAATGAGAGCGCCCCTAGTAAAAATAAGAATACTAGGGGCGATATATTTTGGAATATGGATGAAGCAAATGTCTTGCGTACCATCGTATTAATTAATCTAAAGGCGGTTTTCTAAACCAGCGGTCATTGAGGGTAAAGCCGATATTAAAGTTAATATAGCGTTCACGTAGGAGACTGTTGCTGATTTTGCCCATTTGGCCAAATTCTGCAGAGAAGTTTATTTTAGAGAAAGCTCCTGAAAATTGATTTCTTGCCAACGGCAGTCCCACACCTACAGTAACCGCCATATCGTTGATATTCTGGTCGCTTAAGAAATATTGTGTTTTATTATACCTGAAACCAACTCTATAGTCTACTTGGTTCAGATATTTAAGCGAAGTAACATCTGGTGTAATCTGACCACCAATCGCTACGCCATAATTCTTCCGTAGTTCGTTTTCACCCGCTCTGGTCTGAAATCTTGACCAATCGGCATATTTAAAATCGGCCCCGATTAACCATCGGTTGTTACGTGCAAGGGTAATACCTACATTATGTCGCAACGGAAGCGTCAAATGCCTGCTGCTACGGTCCGAAACATAGGTGCTATCCAACGGGATATTTTGGTTGTCTGGATCCGTTGAAGGTGTAACCCGTGTATTAAAAATTGTTGCTCTTTCTTTGATATCATTATTGAGCGACCCTGAATAACCAACGATCAACGAGTATTCTCTATTTAAAGGTTGTTCGTATTGCAGACCATAATCAAAGATAATCCCTTGGATTTCGCGCTTATTTTGTTGTTGTGTATTTAATGCTCCGGATGAAGGCAAAAACTCTACACGGCTATAATCATTTAGGGTTCCAAATAGATAAGACATATTGGCACCAATACTCAGACCTTTTACAATGCGTACCCCCCAACCTGCATAGGCTTTAGTTAAACCACCTTCGCCCGTGAAAACTTTCGTATAGGGATCAGAATTGACTGTTCCCGTTGAAGATGTCCGATAGCCTATATCTGAATAGGGAAGAATACCCAAGCTGATACCACCAAATCGTTTCATTGGGAATGTCATGGTGATGTGGCTAAAGGCAAAGTCAGCGGTATTATCCGATCTTGTTGTCGAATTTAACTGCGTGTAGTTCCCGTATAAACCAGCATCAAAGGTCGTAAACTGTGTAGCAGAATAAGATGCAGGGTTGCTTGGGTTGGTATTATACACGCCATTGATTCTCCGGACAGCGGTATTGACACCTCCCATCCCTCTATATTGTGGCAATAAATCTTCACGCATCTGACCAAGTCCAAATTGAGAATAAGGTGATGCGGATGTCGTTTTTTGTGCAAATGCGGTAGTAGAACTAGCTAAAATTCCACCTGCTAACAACAGTTGGAGTGATTTATTTCTTAGAGAGCTTGTAAAGCGTTTCTGCATGGTCAATCTATAAAATTGAGAAACTAATGTTTATTTAGTTTTAGTGAAATTTTCGAGTTATCTGACTCTTATATTAAATGTTCTTTGCTTTTAATCGCATACAAAACTATTCAATTTTTGCGAGCTTGTTAAGCCGATTTTGTTAAAAAAGGTTAAACACTTATTGTACAGTCGTTTAGAAAAACTGAAAGTAGATTATGGTCAGTGTTATGATGGCATATACAACTTCAAAAAACCATTTCTTTTTGGCATAAGTGAAATAATAAGCCATATAAATAGCGATGGAGGGGGCACAAAGTAAAAAATGGGCCTCCGTTAGTTTTTTATTCCAGTAAAAAGAAACTATCGCAAGGCATAACATAAAAAACAACAGTTGAAATGACTTGCGAATATGCACGACACTTTTGAAAAAATTGTCTTTCAATACCAAGAGGAAGAGTATTAACGTAAAGATTACTGGGACGAGTACCAGATAATCGACTAACTGAATGCGAATAGCAGTAGGGAATTTGTAGGTAAACGGTAGCCAAATGGTATAAAACTGCTCCATTTTACCCATCCAAAGGTAGATAACCGCTAAGATGAAATAGACCGTTGCTAGGCCAAGTAAAGGTGTGATCCACTCGCGCCAGTTGAATGGCCTAAAAATGAGTAGGCCTATCCATAGTAAGGCGAACATACTCAGAAAAGGGAAGTAGATCAGACTTCCTATACCTACAATCATACCGAGATCAAACATTTCGGCTTTAACATCTGTCTGCCGATAGAGGGAGAGCAATTTGCTTAACATCCATATCGAAATGAAATTACAGATCAGTGTGGGTGAAAGTACCAAAAATGGTAAAAACAGGCTGGCCAGTGTCATGTACATCAAAGCAACCAAGAAACTGGGTTTACCCAGCAGGTTAAAATGGCTTGTGATGCGATTGAGTATCGTTGCCTGAGAAATCGTCAGGATCAGTGTGATAAAAACATTGGTCGAAGGAGAGAAGTTGATTAAGTTATTTTCTCCCAAAAGATTCCCCAAGGCAGGCTCAAAGATTACAGAATCAAGTTTGTCCGGAAGGTGAAGAAATATGCCTAAGCATAAAACAAAACCCACGATGGATAGAAATAAAATATTGATGGGTGAATAATTTCTAAACTGACTTATAATCATCGTATGCAATCAATAAAATGCTATTTATTCTTTTTTTCCAATTTGCTGATACGGCGATCGAGCAAGAAAAGGAAGAAAGCCAAACCTAGAAAAATGACCAACATGACCAATACAACAACGTAGATCTTACCTTCGCTACGTAATCCAGTCGCCATCTCAACATCATCCTGTGCAAATGTGCTCAAAGTTGATAAGAGTAGTAAGGCGATTGACAATGTTATTTTTTTCATTTGTTTAAAATATTATTCGTGTCGTTTTCATTGTTATGTATGATTCGATACACGCTATTTGATTTATGTAATATTCTGTTTTTTACTGATTGGGATTTACCGGATTTCTTTATTTTAGAAATAAAGTACGGTATTAGCCGTTCAATATTATGCGTTCAAGTCTTTCTTTTCGAGCAGGCGTACTCTATAGCGAAGTGAACAAATCCAAGCTGCAATCATTGGCCAGCCGATCATCGCGGCATAAAATGTAGGGCGTAGCTCGCTGCTCATTTTTAAATCGCCAAAGGCTGCGTTTCCTCCACTTCCAGGGTGAAGAGAGTCTGTCATCTTTGGCAGAATATAAAGTAACACGATGATAATCGGAAATGCAAAGATATTGTACACAGCCGATATTTTGGCTCTTTTTTGTTCTTCTTCCAGCGCATTGCGGAGCACCAAATAGGCTAGATACATCAGTGTTGCTATGGCAGAGCCATTAAGCTTCGGGTCGTTTGGCCAAGGTTCTCCCCAGGTGATGTTTGCCCAAAGCATACCTGTTGCAAGTCCAAGAAAACAAAATGTTATTCCGGTATTAACGGCTTCAATGGCCATTAAATCATACTCCTGTTTGCCCGTATTGAGGTATTTGATACTATAAATAACAGAAACCAGGTACATAACGAACATAGCCGACCACATTGGGACATGAAAATAAACGTTGCGTATGCTTTCGTGAAGGATGAATAGGCGGGGAACAGGTCCCAAAAGACCATTGATAATGACCGCACAGATAATCATTACCGCTAATATTTTCCACCATTTTTTTCTCATGGATAAATTGAATTTAGTTTGTTCTCAATTCTGACACTTAATCTCGCCAAAGGTACGGAAATAACAATAAAGAAATAGTGATGGTGATTACATTAATTGCAAGTAATACGATTATTTCTTTGCTGCTGGAAGCCCTTTCCAGGCCTTCTATTGCATTGCGGGATAGCTTGATTAATACGATTAACAGTGGGATAATGGCAGGGAAACTCAAGATGGCCATTAAGGTGCTGTTGTTGCCTGCTTTGGAGCTGATCCCGGAGATCATGGTAAAGACTGTGGCGAAACTGATGCTGCCTAAGATGACCGAAATGAAGTACAGTGTTGGATCACCGACAGGGTTTCTGAATATCGTCGAATAGACAAAATATGCAATGATCGCCAGCAGGGTCATCATCATCATATTGTAAATGACTTTCGCTAAAATGATCGCTCTGGGATCAACCAGTGAATAGTAGTAAAGTTGCCGGTTTGGGTTTTCTTGGACGAAGCTTTTGTTGATTGCATTGATCGAAGCGAAGAGCATAATGATCCAAAATAATGCATTCCATGTAGCCGTATCAACTGATTTGAACGCTTGATAGCAGACGAAAACAGTTGATACGACATATAGTAGAATTCCGTTAATAGCATATTTTGAACGCCATTCCAGAATGATGTCTTTAAGAATTAAAGTTTTTACCTGTTGCAGCAAAGTCATATGCAGCAAAGATACAAATGTATTTTGACCACGGGAGTGACCAAAACCATCAATTCTTAAAAAAGCTGTTTTTTTACTTATGCGTTAGAAATTTTGGATTTTGCAGCATCAGTTGTATTGTCGATTTTGCTTGCCAAATTTTGAGCGGCATTGTTAGCGTGGTCCAAAACTTCTCTGCCGGCTTCTTTTGCTTTGTTTTTCAGTGCATCTGCATCATCCGATGCTTTGCTGAAAGCTGCTTGTGCTTTTGATTTCAAATTGTCTAATTCAGCCGAAGCTCTGTTCGCTAGTTTTTGTGCCTTTTTAGCTTCTTTTTTTGAAAGATCTTTCAATGACTTAGTTAAGCTTTTAATGCCGTCATTTGCACGATCTAATTGTTTTTTCCCATCATCAGTTCCTAAAAGATACCATGCAGCAGCTCCCGCAGCTAATCCTACCAAAGCAAATGCCACTAATCCATTTTTGCTATTTTTCATAATTCTTCTATTTTGTTATATATTCAAATGATAATCAAGTATGATACCAAATGAACAATCCCAGGGTGAATTTGTTTAAAAAGAATCAATAATTAACAAAATTTTACATATCAATTTTCTGCTGCTTTGATTGCAGATTATAGAGGTGCTGATAAAGACCGCTTTCTTTTTGGAGCAGTTCAAAGTGCGTACCGCTCTCAGACACGATTCCATTTTCGACAACGATAATTTTATCGGCATCAATAATGGTCGATAGTCGGTGTGCAATAATGATCGAGGTGCGTCCACGCATTAATTCTTCCAACGCCTCCTGCACTTGTCTTTCTGATTCTGAGTCTAGGGAAGAAGTGGCTTCGTCCAAGATAAGGATTGCAGGATCTTTTAATAGTGCACGCGCAATGGCAATCCGTTGGCGCTGACCACCAGAGAGTTTAACGCCACGTTCACCAACTAAGGTGTCATAGCTTTCGGGGAAATTTAATATAAATTGATGTGCGTTGGCACGTTTTGCAGCCGCTATTATTTCATCTTCCGTGGCATCGAGCTTACCATAGGCTATATTTTCACGTATTGTTCCGCCAAACAGCAAAACATCTTGCGGCACGATAGCGACCTGGTTGCGGATATCGCAAAGTTCAAAATCGGATGCCGGTTTGTCATCGTAATATACTTCCCCTTTATTGGCTGTGTAGAATTGAAGAATCAATGAAGCTATTGTTGATTTTCCGGTTCCACTCGGTCCAACGATGGCTATTTTATCGCCAGCATTGGCTGTAAAGTTGATGTCTTTCAGAATTTCAATATCGGGGCGGCTTGGATAGGCAAAGGAAACATGATTGAAGCTTAGTTTTCCGGTCATGGTCTTGTGCACTTCCTTGCAAGTTGGTTTTACATTGAGGTGTTCTTGGGGCTCATCTAAAATTTCCAAGATCCGCTCACTTGCACCCAAAGAGCGTTGGATATTGGCATAGAGCTCGGGGAAACTGCCCATGGAGCCTGCAACAAACATCGAATACAAGATATAAGTAGTCAGGTCGCCTACAGTCATTTCATGGATAGAAACCAATGCTGCGCCGTACCAGATGACAGCAATCACCGCACCGAAAATACAGAAAATAATAAAAGAGGCAAATGCACCACGGAAAGTAGCTCCTTTGACTGCCAACTTTACCACTGAATCCATTTGATTGCTGTAGCGATTAAACTCGAAGTACTCATTCACAAAGGCTTTTACGTTGCTTATCCCCAATAATGTTTCTTGAACGATACTATTTGACTCGGCCATTTTATCCTGTGCCTGTCTGGACAATTCGCGGATGAATTTTCCGAAAATAATGGCCGCTACAACGATAATCGGTAAAATACAAAGGTTCATGAGGGCAAGTTTGGGCGATACCCAAACCAAAAGGAACACACCGAAACAAAGACTAATCAACTGTCTTAAGATTTCAGCCAAAGTTGTTGTTAACGTATCCTGGATCTGTGAAAGGTCTGCAGACAGGCGGCTGTTTAATTCCCCAACACGACGATTGGCGAAAAATTCAATTGGCAAAGAAATCAGCTTAAGATAAGTATCCTTGCGTAACGCGGATAGCGTACGTTCGGCAATCTCAACAAAAATTCGGATACGAAAAAAAGAAACGACTGACAGAAAAGACAGAATAATAAAGGCAATTCCACCAATATAATAAACATGTGGTGCAAGCCATGGATAAGTTTGCTTGCCTTGCGCGGCATCAATCATGGCACCAAGCAAAGCCGGAAAGGCGAGCATGGCCAAACTGGATAATACCAAGAAAAACATGCCGACCCCAAATTTAAAACGATAAGGTTTTAAATAGGTCATCAATTTAGATGCTCTCAATAGGAGCTCTTTATTCAATTTTGGTTTTGGTAGATCTTCTTCTTGTTTGTTACCGCTGTTGAATCCTCTTGCCATATCCGCTACTTCAAATTTTGTTGCGAGGACAAATGTAAAGAGATTAAAAATATTTTGCTATCATACTTTAGTCAATTTTTTGAACTAAACCGTACTTTTTCTGATTTAAAACGGCTGTTTTAAGTGGCTTGTACTTGTGCAAATGCTTGTTGCTGCTGCTTTATCCTAAATTTTGTTGTTTCGAAGCTGTTAGTTGCGCGTTAAATTTATACAGTAAATATCCTAATACGGCGATAACAAGTAAAGCGATATAGAGCAGAATATTGCCTATACCTCCGTTGCCTGATGTTTTGTCAATCTGTGCCCGCAGTTTCTCGTTCTCTTTTTGAAGCTTACTTATGGTGCCGATATAGGCTGATACCTGCTTGTCGTAATCTGTTGCCAATTGTTGGAATTTATCCTTCTCAAAATCTTTGATTTTCAATAGTTTTTGAGTCTCTAAGAAAATGTTATTGTCGGTGATAACAATATCTTTAAGGATATCAATGCTCTTTTGCATGTCACCTTTTGATTTGAAAAGGCCAAAAAGCCCTGTTTTTTTAGTGAGGCTCGTGTCATAGGCGCCGAATTTCTGTTGACGGGCATCGAGTAGGTCATTTACACGGCTTCGTTGGACCTCAAAAGAGCTGGAGTCTGGGTTGTTTTGCGACTTGGCCTGTCCAAAGAAGCAAAATAGAACGGCGATTGGAAGTAGGAATTTTAAGAATTTCATCATGTATTTGGACGATCTATTTAATCAAATGTCTAGTTTAAACTAACGTTGATGGTAAAATTTTATTTTGCCACGAAGCTACAACTACAATTTTAGCCTTGTGGTCTGTTTGACCAAGGATAAAAAAATGGAGCGAAAGCACGACAAATGAATTTATGAAATTAATCTTTAAATTCTATACGAATAACATTGGAATCGTCATCATGAAGTCCGAGTAGCTGGCTGGCATTACCTTTATTGATGGCGATTTCAAGGTAGTTGGAAATACCGAATAAACAAAGTTTCTCTCCTTCTCCGACTTCATTGTAATGCCAGGAAAGATTGGTAATGGTTTCATTACGTTTAAAATAGAGGACAAAATGACGTCCTTTCTGAACTTTATTGAATAGATCTTTCGAGATATTGGTAATGGCGTTGCCGAATGCATCAACATAAATGACATTGCCTCGGATCATGTCTTTATCAAAGATAGGCTGCAAAGTTACTTTTTCGATGAGCTGTTGCATTGAAGTACCGATTTCTTTCAGCTTGCCCCCCTTAGCAATATGACAGGCGGATTTAGAAAGAATATCTGCGAGCGGAAAGTGAAGGTACCGGAGGTCCTGCATTAAGTTGAGCTCATACAGTTCCTGGGGTTCATTGCCATTCAACAATAAGCTGAAAATACCGTTGTCGGCCCCGACGAAATAATGATCGTTGTATTTCATGCCGATATATTTCGACTCCTCATGAAACAGGGTGTTAATTCCGATAATATGTACGGTTCCTTTAGGGAAATAATGATAAGCATTGCCTAATACAAAGGCCGCCCGAGGGATATTGAATGCTGGAATTTCATGGGTAATATCAACAATATTGGCACCGGACAACTGCGATAAAAGACTACCTTTTAACGCGGCTTGATAAAAATCTTTGTGTCCTAAGTCTGTTGTTAATGTAATTACTGCCATTATAATCTAAATCCTAGATCGAATTGCTGTCGAATTCCCTTAAATATACCCTTAAATTTATCTAAATAGTGGACAAAATTACTATTTATCAGATGATTTATAAAGTTAATTGGATAACTTATTTTGAATCTGTCTTTTTTCGATTGATATACACAAACATAGCGAAGATTTTATGCATAACGAAATCTTTGTGCCCCTTTGTCGGCTGTCTCCATAAGCTTATAAATCATCGTCGTTTGTACGCCGTATCTTCTTGGTTGTTTCGTTAGAATACGTTAATTTTGAATAGTATTATACAGGAACGATATTGTGTAATGGCTACAATCTAATTAATTCTAAATAGGATAAAATTTGAACGAATTACTAATTGCATTAGATGGTCTGAATTTGCCCATATTATGGGGAGCAGACAATGAGCACTTCGATTATTTGAAGAAGCAATTCCCAAAACTGCGGATTGTAGCTCGCGGGAGTGAAATGAAGGTGTTGGGAGACGCGAAGGAATTAGACCTGTTTGAGCAATCGTTTAAGGAAGTCATGGCTCATCTGGAGAAATTTAACAACATTACTTTATTGGATTTTGAAAATCTCCTTGGAGCAAGTGCAGGTTCTTCTATTCAGCAGGAAAAAGGACTTGCGGCCAAACATGCAGCCTTTGGATCCGAACCGATCGTGTATGGACCTAATGGCCTTATTGTACGTGCACGTACGGCCAACCAACGGAAGATGGTGGATAGTATTTCGAAAAATGACATCTTATTTGCTATCGGACCGGCGGGTACAGGAAAGACCTATACGGCGGTTGCATTAGCTGTTCGGGCACTTCGAAATAAAGAAATCAAAAGGATCATTCTAACGAGACCAGCCGTCGAGGCCGGCGAAAATCTCGGTTTTTTACCGGGCGACTTAAAGGAGAAGGTAGACCCCTATTTGAGACCGCTCTACGATGCATTGGACGATATGATTCCAGCAGAAAAGCTAAAAGGTTACCTGGAAAATCGGACCATTGAAGTTGCACCTCTAGCGTTTATGCGTGGACGAACATTGGACAACTGCTTTGTGATTCTGGACGAAGCTCAGAATGCAACGGATATGCAGCTGAAGATGTTTTTGACACGTATGGGGCCAACGGCAAAATTTATCGTTACCGGTGATATGACACAGGTAGATTTACCGAAAAAAAATCAATCTGGATTGTCTACTTCAATTCGCCTATTGGAGAATATCGAAGGAATAGACATTATCCACCTCAGCGGTGGAGATGTGGTTCGCCATAAATTGGTTCGCCGCATCCTCGAAGCGTATGGCGATATTTAATCGGTCTATGCTGCAAACGTATGATTTGGGATATCCCAGTTTGGCATGGGTACGAAAGGTGCCGACTGATATAGTTCAAATAGCCTAATTAAAAGGCAAATCGAGTACAGCGAGCTCTTAAATAAATGCGCTGCATTTATGAATGCCATTGAACGCAGTCATAAATGAACAATTACTTACATTTGAATTTTACGTTGAACATGAATGCTATAAAAGAAACAAATTTCAATTTCGAAAATCAAACTGCTTTTTACAGGGGAAAAGTACGTGACGTGTATACGATTGCCGATACGTATTTGGCGATGGTTGCCTCAGATCGTATTTCGGCATTTGATGTGGTACTTCCACGTCCTATTCCTTATAAAGGGCAGGTGTTGAATCAAATTGCAGCCAAATTTTTAAAGGCTACGGCTGATATTATTCCAAATTGGGTCGTGTCTGTGCCGGACCCCAGTGTAACTATCGGTCAGCTATGCGAGCCGTTTAAAGTGGAAATGGTTATTCGGGGCTACTTGTCAGGACACGCTTGGCGTGAATATGCTGCTGGCAAACGTGAAGTATGTGGTGAGGCATTGCCAGAAGGACTGAAAGAAAATGACAAATTGCCTGAGCCAATTATTACACCGACAACAAAGGCTGCTGTTGGACATGATGAAGATATTTCACGTGCCGATATCTTGAAAAAAGGCATCGTAAGCGAAGAAGATTATGTTCAATTGGAGCAATATACCAAAGCGTTGTTTCAAAGGGGTACCGAAATTGCCGCGCAAAGAGGGCTTATTTTGGTGGATACAAAATATGAGTTTGGAAAAAAAGATGGGAAAATTGTGCTGATCGACGAAATTCATACACCAGATTCTTCCCGTTATTTTTATGCGGAAGGTTATCAGGAACGTCAGGAAAAAAGGGAGGCACAAAAGCAATTGTCGAAGGAGTTTGTTCGCAAATGGTTAATTGAAAACGGCTTCCAAGGGAAAGACGGTCAGGTTGTTCCGGAGATGACGGATGAGATTGTCGCTTCCATTTCTGAACGTTATATTGAGCTTTACGAGCATATCGTCGGAGAGAAGTTTGTGTATCCAGATCAGGAAAACGTACTGGAACGTGTGGAAAGAAATGTGGCAAAGGCCTTGAAAACGCTAAATTATTAGTACATTGTATCCTCAAACAAAGGAGATAGACTAATGAAGTATACCATTGATAAGCACGATCGCTATATTGTCATAGAACCTCATGTCGATGTGATTGACGCGGATAATGCCGCTAAACTCAAAGGGGAGTTTTTGTTGCGGAATACGATTGGACAACGGAATATCGTTTTGGATATGATCCACGTTAAGCAAACGGACGAGGTCGGTATCCGTTTAGGTGTGCTTGCCCATCGTTTATGTCAGTCTGTTGGGGGCATATTTATTTTGGTTAATCTTTGTCCAACGTTAATGGATATGGTTCGTGTGTCGCATTTGGATAAATCGCTTAAAATAGCACCATCTTTAAAGGTGGCGGAAGATTTAATCTTTGCACACGAATTGGAATCTGAGTATCGGGGGGTAATCGAGGATTAATATGAAGTTTGAAGTTCTGATATTAGGAAATAGCTCGGCCACACCGATGTTTGATCGTCATCCGACTAGCCAAGTGTTGAACTTTAATGAGCAATTGTTTTTGATCGACTGTGGAGAAGGTACACAAATGCAACTTAGCCGATACGGCATCAAAAGCAATCGTTTAGGACATATATTTATTAGCCATCTGCATGGGGATCATTATTTGGGTTTGGTGGGGCTGCTTTCATCGATGCACCTTGTCGGCCGAAAAAGTGATCTCCATTTGTATGGGCCACCTGCGTTAAAGGAAATTTTAGACGTGCAATTTTTGCATTCCGAGACTATTTTACGCTATAATCTTGTTTTTCATCCGATTTCACCCGAACAGCCGGGGGTCATTTTTGAAAACAGAACATTAAAAGTAAGCACTTTTCCATTAAAGCATCGTATTGCCTGTACAGGCTTTCGTTTTGATGAGGGGCCCCGTGCACGAACATTGCTTGGCGATGTCGTACAGGAACTGAATATACCCACCGCTTATTTTCCGATGATCAAAAAAGGATTTGATTACGTCGATGAAAGTGGTAAAGTATATACTGCAGATGACCTGAGCCTTCCTGCTCCCTTATCGCGCAGTTATGTGTATTGTTCGGATACCGTACGGACGCCGGAATACCTGCCTTATGTGCAAAAGGCTAATCTGATGTATCATGAGTCCACATTCTTGCACGATATGGTCGACCGCGCAAAAGAGACATTTCACACCACAGCGCTGGAGGCTGGAGAGATCGCCCAGGAAACTCATGCAAAGAAGTTGCTATTGGGTCATTATTCAGCGCGGTACAGAGATTTAAATCCCCTATTGGAAGAAGCGAGAACTGTATTCCCAAATACGGAACTCTCTGTGGAAGGTCGGTGGTTTTCCGTTTAATTTTTTTGAATTTTCTCTGATATCCCAACGATAAACGGGTTAACACCTATGAATAATTGCTTATTATATTGCATATGATGAACAATTTATCTAAGTTTACGGCTCTAATTTTTTTATAATGGATAATCCATTCAACTTAAACAACCTACTACGGGAAAATATTAAGAAGCTCGTACCTTATTCATCCGCAAGAGATGAATTTAAAGGGGAGGCATCCATATTAATTGATGCCAATGAAAATCCTTTTGGATCCCCCTTAAACCATGATTACAACCGATATCCAGACCCTCTCCAACATCAAGTTAAAGCAAAACTTTCTAAAATAAAAGGTGTACCATCAGAGAATATCTTTTTGGGAAATGGAAGTGATGAAGCTATTGATATTTTATACCGTGCATTTTGTACCCCTGGTGTTGACAATGTCATATTAGTTCCGCCAACCTACGGGATGTATGAAGTCTCGGCGAACATCAATGATGTTGCTTTCAAAAAGGTAAACCTTACTGCTGATTACCAGCTGGATTTGGATGGTATTGCCAATGCAATAGACGCACATACTAAACTGATTTTTATCTGTTCTCCGAATAATCCAACCGGAAATTCAATCCGTCGTCAGGATATTGAAACAATCCTGAATAATTTTCAGGGGCTTGTGGTAGTGGATGAGGCCTATATTAATTTTTCTGCTGTCAAGTCATTTACGCAAGAACTGGCTGAATACCCCAATCTAGTGGTATTGCAGACCTTATCCAAAGCCTGGGGGCTTGCGGCCTTACGCTTGGGTATGGCTTTTGCCAGTAAGGAGATTATCGCTGTTTACAATAAAATAAAACCACCATACAACATTAATCAAGCGACACAAGATATTGTATTGGAAGCCTTAGATCAGGTTGATCAAGTCAATGACTGGATCAAGGAGACAGTAGCAGAACGTGAGCAACTAGTGCGTGGATTGCTTGAACTGGATTATGTGCAGCATATTACACCTTCTGATGCCAACTTTATTTTGGTGAAGATGGAGCAGCCACGTGAAGTTTACGATTATCTCGTTCAATATGGAATTATCGTTAGAGATAGATCCAAAGTCGAACTGTGTGAAGGCTGTCTACGGATCACGGTCGGTACACCGGCTGAAAATAAAACATTGTTAGAAAAACTTAATCAAATCAATAAATAATACTATGCCTGATAACTTAAAACGTGTACTGTTTATAGACCGCGATGGAACATTGATTTTGGAACCTGAAGACGAACAAATCGATTCTTTTGCCAAATTAAAATTCTATCCTGGTGCTTTGCAGTATCTACCACGTATCGCAAAGGAGCTGGATTTCGAATTGATCTTGGTTTCCAACCAAGATGGTTTAGGAACGTCTTCCCATCCGGAAGAGAATTTCTGGCCAGTCCATCATTTTGTGATTGATACGTTTGCAGGAGAAGGCGTAGTGTTTGCCGAGGAACATATTGATAAAACCTTTCCACACGAGAATGCGGAAACCCGAAAACCGGGAGTTGGTATGCTTGGAGCCTATTTTGATGCGTCGAAATACGATTTGAGCCAATCCTTCGTCATTGGCGATCGTGTGAACGATGTTAAATTGGCACAAAACCTCGGTGCAAAGGCAATTTGGCTGCGTGCAAACGATCAATTAGGTGCTTTGGAAAACCTTGCGATAGATTCAACTGTTATAGCTTTAGAGACAACGGATTGGAAGACGGTGTATGAATTCCTTAAATTGGGTACGCGCACTGCCGAACATCATCGTAAAACCAATGAAACTGATATTTTTATTCAGTTGAATCTGGATGGTTCGGGTAAGTCAGACATCGAAACGGGGTTACCGTTTTTCGACCATATGCTGGATCAATTGGCTAGACATGGAGCACTTGATTTGACCATTAAGGCGAAAGGGGATCTTCATATCGACGAACATCATACCATCGAAGATACGGGTATTGCGCTGGGCGAGATCTTTTTGAAGGTTTTAGGGGATAAACGTGGAATTGAGCGCTACTCCTATACGTTGCCGATGGATGATTGTTTGGCTCAGGTTGCATTGGATTTTGGTGGTCGCAACTGGATAGTGTGGGATGCGGCATTTAAGCGGGAGAAGATCGGCGATATGCCTACGGAAATGTTTTTCCACTTCTTTAAGTCGTTTTCAGATGCTTCACGATCGAATTTAAACATTAAAGCTGAAGGTGACAATGAACACCATAAGATCGAAGCGATTTTCAAAGCTTTTGCTAAATCTATCAAGAAAGCGGTAAGACGCGATGCCGACCATATGCAATTGCCAAGTACAAAAGGAGTATTGTAAGATGATAGGAATTATTAATTACGGTGCGGGGAATATTTTCTCCTTGACAGCGGCACTGGATCGTGTTGGGCTTACCTATGGTATGGTCAATACTGCCGATGAGATCGATCAATACGATCGTATCATCATTCCTGGAGTGGGCCACGCTGGAGCCGCGATGGACAAACTACAGGAATCGGGATTGGTGCCCTATATCAAAAAGCTAAAAAAGCCTGTGTTGGGTATTTGTGTTGGTATGCAATTACTGACGGCTTTTTCAGAAGAAGGAAATGCCGAAATGTTAAAGCTATTTCCTTTGAAGACCTTACATTTTGATGCCGAAAAGTCGGGTAAAGTACCACATATGGGCTGGAATAGTGTTTCCGTGCCAGCAAACAGTCCTTTATTTGCACATATTGAAGACCAGACTTATTTTTATTTTGTCCACTCGTACTTTATCGAATTCGATGCGACATATACCGCGGCGAAATGTGTCTATGGACAGCCTTTTTCGGCTGCAATTTCCAAAGACAATTTCTTTGGCGTACAATTTCATCCAGAGAAATCTGGAAAAGCAGGAGAGCAGCTGCTGCTCAATTTTTCAACTATTCAAATTGATTAAAAATATTCGACTATGTATATCATTCCAGCAATAGATGTCTTGGACAAAAAAGTTGTCCGCTTGAGAGAGGGTAACTACAATGACGTTACAACGTATGCGATTAGTTTAGAAGAGCAAATCGAAACCTACCGTGCAAATGGTACGGAACTCGTCCATATCATTGATTTAAATGGTGCAAAAGGAGACTTCAGCAATCAGGCCTATTTATTTGATATCATCCAAAAGACAGATATGAAAATTCAGTATGGCGGTGGTGTAAGAAGTATCGAAAAGGTTAAGGAATTGGTTGATGCAGGGATTTATCGCGTTATTGTCGGAACACAGGCAATCACAAATCCTTCATTCTTGGAGGAGCTGGCTACGTTGAACGAAGGTAAAGTAAAATATGCCGACCACATCGTTATTGCAATCGACGTTTTGGATGAGGTAATCAAATACTCGGGTTGGTTGGAAAGTTCGCCAATCAAATTGATCGAATATATTGATAAATGCTTGGTTTTAGGATTCTTTAGGTTCTTATGTACCGATATTAGTAAAGATGGAAAATTGGGCGGTGCAGGCGTTGAACTGTACCAAAAGTTGTTGAGCCATTCTCCGATTATCAAGTTAATAGCTTCTGGCGGGATCAGTTCAATGGACGATATTCAGAAACTTCAGGAATTGGGTAGTGTAGAATCTGTTGTCGTTGGTAAAGCAATCTATGAAAATAGAATCTCGATCGATGAAATCAAAGATTGGAATTTAAAATCGTTAATCAGATTTTAAAATGCTGGCAAAACGTATAATTCCCTGTTTGGATGTCAAAGATGGGCGGACGGTAAAAGGAGTCAATTTTGTGGATCTGCGCGATGCAGGTGATCCTGTTGAATTGGCCTATGAATATTCTCAACAAGGGGCTGATGAACTCGTTTTCCTAGATATTACAGCAACGCATGAGGGGCGTAAAACGACAATTGATCTGGTCAAAGCAGTCGCACGTCAAGTGAATATTCCCTTTACAATCGGCGGTGGTATCAATGAAATCAGAGATGCTGATATTTTGTTGAATGCAGGTGCGGACAAAATATCCATCAATTCTGCTGCGGTACGCAATCCTGCTCTTATCAACCAGATGGCTGCAGCTTTTGGTGCACAATTTGTTGTGGTTGCTGTGGATACCCGGTCGATCGAAGGTCAGAATTTTGTGCATCTGAGCGGCGGACGCATTAAGACGGAATTGGACACAGCGGATTGGATCCTTGAAGCGCAAGAACGTGGAGCAGGAGAGATCCTGTTGACGTCAATGGATCATGATGGAACAAAAAATGGCTTTGACAATGGTTTTTTAAAAACAATAAACGACCAGATTCATATTCCACTGATTGCTTCTGGCGGTGCCGGTAATCAACAGCATTTTGTCGATGTTTTTCAACAAGCTAACGTGGATGCTGCCCTGGCGGCATCGGTCTTCCATTATGGTGAAATATTGATCCCCGATCTTAAAGCTACCTTACGCCAAAATGGTATTGTCGTAAGATAGGATAGCGGAATAAAGATCGATAATCAAAGGGGTGGAAGTTATAAACTTGCTGAAAGAAATCCTGAGAAATTAAACTGGGCTCATGGCTCTTCGAAAATAATTAAAAATTGAAATACTAAAATCATGTTAGATTTTGCAAAAAGTGACGGCCTTGTTCCAGTGATTGTGCAGGACTTCCAAACATTGGAAGTGTTGATGTTAGGCTATATGAACGAGGAAGCTTGGCAGAAGACACAAGCAGAGAAACGCGTTACGTTTTTCTCCCGAAGCAAAAATCGCCTCTGGACAAAAGGAGAGGAAAGTGGAAACTTTTTGAATGTAAAAAGCATCCATGTTGATTGCGATAAGGATACTGTTTTGATCAAAGCAGAACCAATGGGACCTACCTGTCATACAGGAAGCAGAAGTTGTTTTAATACAGACTTCAACCAAAACTTTCTGTTGGAGCTAGAGCGTATTGTCAACCATCGCTATGAACATCCTTCTGACGAATCTTATGTCAATCGTCTGCGTTCTCGCGGTATCAATAAGATTGCGCAAAAGGTTGGCGAGGAAGCCGTAGAAACAGTCATTGCAGCATTGACCGAAACGGATACTGATTTTATTAATGAAACTTCAGACTTATTGTTTCATTTGATCGTATTGTTGCGTGAGAAAGGATTTTCTTTGGAAACAATTGCGAAAAACCTCGAGAGCAGACATCAATAGGTATTTGGACGACGGCATCAGCGTTGAACAAAATCTGAAGCGGAAAGAAGGCTTTAAGCTAAGATGACAAAATAATCTAAGAAGTGCAGTATATTTGTGGATATACTGCACTTCTTGTTTCTACCGACTAACAATACGTATTGCTGTATTGATCTTTACTGGATCACAGCTCAGTCAGCGGAGAATTCGGTCCTATAACATAAAAAAATAGGCTTAAAACAGGTGCTCCGAATAGAGAAGGCATTTTAGCGAATTACTATGGATATTACATTAAAATCGACGTTACCAGGGCATCAAAACCCTATTTTTTGTGTAGAGAAGGGCTACTATGCAGATACTTTTTTTACGGCTGGTAACGATAAGGGCGTTGTCGAATGGGATATTGAGCAAAATGCATTTAAGCGTATTCTCTGTGCGGTAAGTTCATCGGTTTATGCTTTACGGTTGATCCCGGGGACGCCGATTCTGGCCATAGCCTTGCGTGAGGGTAAACTGCTTTTTGTAGATGTCGAAGAGCAAAAACTTGTAGCAAGTATACAGCTAAGCAGCAAAGCTATTTTTGCATTGGCTAATATGTCCTGGAAAAATGAACTTCTGGCAGTAGGTGAAGAGGGAACATTGTACGTTATTGATCTGGCAACTTATAAAAGTATTTATGAGAAGCGAATATCCCCAACAACAATTCGCGCAATTGCAATTGATGAAGGACTTGGACGAATAGCATTGGGGGATAAAGATGGGAAAGTTTATACCTTGGACAGTACTGACTTTCATGTTATTACTGATGCAAAATTGCATAGCATGCCCGCTACGTCGCTGGCATTTATCCATAATAAATTGCTAAGCGGTGGACGGGATGCGCAATTGGTGATTTCAGACCCCAATCAATTGACAACTAATTTTTCGTTTGTACCGCATCTGTTTACCGTATATGGAATATATCCCCATCCTGAAGCACCAATTTTTGTTACTGTCAGTCGCGACAAATCGTTGAAATTTTGGTCCACAGCCGATTTTGCACTATTGAAAAATATGAGCCGCGAGAAGATGCAAGATGGTCATCATTTATCTGTAAATGCGGGAGCATGGTCCGAAAATGCGCAATATTTCTTTAGCGTCAGCGATGACAAACTAGTGAAAGTCTGGGAATTTCATGTATAAAATATCGGGTAGGAAGTGCGGACTAACTTAGGGGCATAAAAAGTAAAGTCATTTGTAGCGAATTCATAATTATATCGTTAACTATGGTAATTATAAATTTAATTGACCTTATAGTTATATTTTATGAAAAGAATTTGGCTTATCCTATTAGGCTGTATAGCGCTTTCGAGCTGTGATAAAATCGAAAGTAAAGGAATGTATCTAGCTAGCGTGCCCATATTCGAAACAATGGAAAGTATACGAGCTAAAACTAATCCCGTAAGCGGCCCTACGACAATTGTTCAAACCGGAAAGATTTATATTTATCAAGATTACTTGTTTATAAATGAGCCAGGGAAAGGAGTTCATATCTTTAATAATGTTGATCCGTCAAAACCCGTGGCGATGGCATTCTTAAGTATTCCCGGCAATGTGGATCTTGCGGTTCTAGATGGAAAGCTGTATGCGGATAGTTTTACAGATTTGTTGACCTTCGATCTCGAAAATCCTGCATCTCCAAAATTATTGACACGAAATAAGGATGTGTTTAAGATGTTGCTTCAAATGGATTACTTGAATAATACTGCCGATCGCATCATTACAGGATACCGAGATAGCCTGGTAAGCTATAGCCAAAAAGATAAATATTCACCTTATGATCGAAAAGAACCTCTCTATAACGAGACCAATTCGGGCTCGGGACAGGGCGGATCCATGGCGCGATTTACCATTGCCAATAAACATCTATATGCCGTGGACCAAACGATGTTGCACCTTTTTGACGTGCAGAATGCGAGTAAACCTGCCTATGTAAAGGATATCAAAATAGGTCCTGGCATCGAAACAATTTTTCCCTTTAAAAACAACCTGTTTATCGGCTCCAATACAGGTATGGTGATTTATGATGTCACGACGGCATCAGCTCCCGTAGAGCTGTCGCGTTATACACATATTCGTGCCTGTGATCCTGTCGTTGTCAATGAGAAATATGCCTTTGTAACCTTACGTGCAGGCGTGGTATGTGGGGGGCAGCAAAATTTGTTGGAAGTTATCGATATCCAAGATTTGACGAAACCGATGCTGAAACATAGCTTCACTTTGGAGAATCCTTACGGACTGGCGCTATCGGACCACACGCTGTATATCTGTGATGGAAAATTCGGGTTGAAGTCATTCGATGCCAGTGATGTTAGTCAAATAGGTAATAAGCTTTTAGAAACTCACAAAGACCTGATGAGTATGGATGTTATCGCTGGACCAAAATCGCTAATTATTGTTGGAGAAAAAGGTGTACATCAATATGATTATAGCAATAAGGCCAAATTGAAGGAATTGAGCATTATTCCTGTTATTAGACCCAATTAAGACACTATTTCAAGAGCTTCCTTATTCTGATATGAAAAGACTTTCGATTGCCATTTTGGCTCTTCTCGGGTATTTAACTGTTGATGCCCAAACAAAAAAATATACAAATCATAATGAATTTTCGGTTATTACTTATGGCCCTGCTTTTCTCGAATCTGGATTTGGCCTACATACATTCCATGGGGTGCAGCTCCATGAAAATATCGCTCTGGGTTTAAATACAGGGGTGGATAGGTATCCTGTAAACAATGAAGGATCAAAATGGTTTTTACCACTCTCAGCCAAAGTAAATTATGTGGAATTCCCTGACAGAAAACGTAGTTTTTTTGCAGGATTGGATTTAGGCTATAGTTTTGCTTTCTTGAATAAAAATCTAGTCGAGAGCAATTTAAAATATGAATATCAGGGTGGCTTGTTGGTAAATCCACAGCTGGGTTGGCGCTTTAAATTTAAGAATTCAGCGAAATATTGGTCTTTGGCAACAGGATATCGGTATCAGCACTATAGCCGAAAGGATACTTATACGCGACCCTCAGCAAGTTTGCCAGACACTAGCATAGGGTATGGAACAACACAAATGGATAAAAAATATGATCTGCACCGTTTTACTTTACAGGTAGGATTTGGTTTTTAGGTATCGATCGGATGTTTTTTTTTATTAACAGGTGTCGATAGCTTGAAATGTAAAAAAATAGCGTAAGTATACGGTTCGTTTTTCAAATCTAGGCCGATACTGACGCTATTTCACTCTTTTTTGTGGAGCTTACTTATTCGCTGTCTAAAAGCTGTAATACCTGCGTAAGGTATTTCTCATCGACTTCATCAAAACTATTTAATTCACTGCTGTCAACGTCCAGCACACCGATAATCTGCCCCTGTTTAAAAACGGGTAGCACGATTTCGGACCGCGAGAGCGAACTACAGGCAATGTGTCCCGGAAATTGCCCCACATCAGGAACAATCAATGTTTTTTCCTCTGCCCAAGCACCCCCGCATACACCACGACCTTTCTTGATACGCGTGCATGCAACGGGTCCCTGAAAAGGGCCTAATACGAGCTCGTCTCCATCGACGAGATAGAAACCAACCCAGAAAAAATTGAATTGTTCTTTCAGTGCAGCAGCGATGTTAGCCAAATTGGCAATTTGATTCGGCTCGCCTTGCAAAAGTCCTCCAATTTGAGGAAGTAAATTTTGATATTGTTCTTCTTTGCTACCTTTAGCTATTTGTAAATCCTCTGCCATAAAAATCTATGTAAAAAAAATAATCATGCATTTGCTATCAGGATTACAATTGCCAAGCATGTTTTGCCTGTCCGGAAAGCTTCACGGCATATTGAGTTCCAACCTGCATGAAATGAAAAAGCGCTAATACGCTGTTCAAAGTTAACAGAATATTAGCGCTTTCTTATCAGGCAAATGTTATTATTTCTTGGTGTTGATAATATTCACCCGAATGTAGTTGCTTCTTTTGCCGGAAGGCGTTACAACAACGGCTTTGAAAACACGTTCCTTACTATTAGGAACCGTAATTTTCACTGGACCTGTATATTCTAAATCCAATTCTGAAGGATCGTAGTTGTCCAATGTGTAATAAATTTTGGCCCCTTCAACAGATGGTTTCAAGCCTCTGATCGTATATTCCGAAGCATATACGGTGGTATCTGTTATGCCATATACTTCCGGTACACGATAGAATGTATTGGTTTGGTCAAGTTTAGCCAGCTGATTTGCTGCACGCTGTTCTGAGAAATTTTTCCAATTCTTTTTCTCTGGCTGTGTCCAGGCAATTTCAGAAAGCGCTAAAACGCGCGGTAACACTGTAAATTCGACTTTATTGGATGATCCAATATACTCTGTCCAAATATTTGCTTGTACACCTAGAACGTGTTTCTTGTTGTTTTCAGCAATTTTGCTAGGCATTGGATCTGACGAATATACTTTGCTCAATGTGGAAAGTCCGCCGATACTTAAAGGTTCTCTGTTTTGATCAGGACCTTGTTTGTGATCAAAATATAGACCATAGCTGTTTGCCGTTATGATCACATCGTGACCTTGATTGGCTGCATCAATCGCACCTTGGTCGCCTCTCCAGCTCATGACAGTCGCATTAGGCGCTAAACCACCCTCTAAGATCTCATCCCATCCAATGATACGTTTACCTTTGCTATTGATATATTTTTCCATACGTTGGATAAAATAGCTCTGTAACTCGTGTTCATCTTTGAGGTTGTTATCTTTGATTCTTTTTTGACAAAATGGACATGTTTTCCATTTTGTTTTTGGACACTCATCACCGCCGATGTGGATATATTCACTCGGGAATAGGGGAATGACTTCATCAATGACATCTTCCAACAACTTGAATGTTTCTTCTTTTCCGGCACAGAAAACATCGTCAAAGACCCCCCAAGTCTGCGCAGCCGTGTAAGGTCCTGGCTTATCACCACAGCCCAATTCTGGATAAGCCGAAAGTGCTGCTAACGCATGCCCAGGCATTTCGATTTCGGGTATAATTGTTACATATTTAGCTTTAGCATAAGCAACCACTTCTTTGATTTGGTCTTGGGTATAGAAACCGCCATAAGGTGTGTTATTATAATCACCATCTGTCTTGTAGTTACCCAGTAGTGTTTGCTTGCGGTAACCGCCAATCTGAGTCAATTTTGGATGTGATTTGATTTCGATACGCCAGCCTTGGTCGTCTGTCAAATGCCAATGAAACGTATTCAATTTGTAAGACGCCAGAATATCAATGTATTTTTTTACAAACTCTACTGGAAAGAAATGACGGCCAACATCGAGATGTAATCCACGGTAAGCAAAGCGAGGTTCATCCTGGATTGAAGCTTGTTGAATTTCTATGCTGGCCTTTTTATCCACAGGTAGCAACTGGATCAACGATTGCATACCATAAAATAGACCGGCAGCTTTTCCGCTAATAGTTGCGCGGTCTGAACTTATGTTAAGTTCATACGCTTCAGCATTAGTGGATTTTGCGTTTTTGGAGGAGAAATAGATCGTATTGCTGCTCGCTGATTTCACTAGGGATAAATTGAGACTGTAGTTGCTTTTTAGGAAATCCTGAAACAGCGTTGCAACTTTTTTGTCCTCTTCGCTATCAAAGGCGATTTTGGTGTTAGCGTTGATTTTAAATGTACCATTTTTAATTTGAACCTGTTGCGGTAAGGGCACAATGTTCAAGGTAGCATCTTTCTTTTCTTGCGCAAATACTGCTGCTCCTATACTTAGAGCCAGCGCAAGTGAAAATAGTTTCTTCATGCGTGAGATTATAACTGAAATAAGAAGTTCTAAAAATAGGTGAATAAATACGTTTTAGCAAAGAGGAAATGTAACAAATAGGGTATGAAAACACTGTTGAAAGTGTTTTTGGGCACTTAGAAGTAGTTTGGATAATAACGTGTTTGGGTTAGATCAATCGTTTGTTTAGTCTGTTAAAGGGGATATTTTACTTCGGGGAATAGTATCTAAATTTAGGTAAAAAAATATGCCTTTTTAAATGTTCGTATCTCCTGGTGAGCTGATGCTTTATCACTAAACCTTCTTTCGTTGTACAGATTATTTCGATCACGTGAAGGGAAGATAACGACCTTATAACTTCTTCTGAATGAAGTCGTTTTTGATGCGTTTTTAATGCTTAGTTTATAGGTACATTCAACGGAGCTGATAGGGCTTTATCCGAATAAGGTCCGAATGAGGTCCCTATAAAGTCCCTATCAGCTCCTTATTATTTATAGCAATATCTTTTTGATGTTTCAAATTTGAAGCACTGTTAATAAGGCGCGAAGTATTGCAAAACTGAGGTTCGGGAAATGACAAAGGAACCCGAAGGTTCCTTTATATCTTTTACGCTACAGCATGAACAGCACGTATCCGTCATCTAATGAATAATATCGGATATGTTCAGCAAATGTTTATGCTTTAAAGTCGTTTCAATGCTAATTTGATCATATCCTCTACGGAAAGATTGCTTTCGGTCTTTAAAATGGTATTTAACACCTTCTCTGCCGCGACTTTGTTGAATCCGAGCATCACTAGTGCTGACAATGCTTCGTCCGGAACTGATTGGGATTGGATAGGTGATGCCAAAGCTTCGAAGCCCTGTTTTTTTAATTTATCCTGAAGTTCCAGTATAAGACGTTGTGCTGTTTTAGGGCCAATTCCTTTAATCTTTTGAATGAGGGCAACCTGGCCATTGACGATGGCAGACTGGATCTCATCGGGTGTGTTTGACGATAGGATCATACGGCCTGTATTGGGGCCAATACCAGAAACAGAGATCAAATTTTCGAATAATTTTTTCTCGCCTTCTGTTGCAAAGCCATAAAGCGTGTGTGAGTCTTCCCGAACTTGAAGTGAAATAAATAGTTTACAGTTTTCCTGATCCTTGATTTGGGAGAAGGTATAGAGCGAGATGTGGACATAATAACCAATCCCACTCACATCGATAACAACATGAGTGGGGGCTTTATATGCTAATTTTCCAATGAAATATTCGTACATAGTATACGAATATAGGAAGATTTTAAGCTATTCTATAAATTTTTAAGATGTGCTTGTACATCTACTACGGCAATGGTAACCATATTGACGATTTCGCGCACAGAGCTATCCAGTTGCAATACGTGAATAGGTTTGTTCATACCCAGAAGGATTGGACCTACTGCCTCAGCTTCACCAACTTCTTGCAATAATTTATAAGCGATATTTCCGGACTCCAAATTAGGAAATACAAGTGTATTCGCCGATTTTCCATTCAAGCAGCTGAACGGGAAGTTTGCGGTCAACATTTCGCTGTTTAAGGCGAAGTTTGCTTGTAAATCACCATCAGCAATAATCTCTGGATGTTGATCGTGTAGAATCTGCGCTGCTGCTCTTACTTTTGTTGGCGTTTTTCCTTCACTTGAACCAAAATTAGAGTAAGATAGTAATGCAATACGTGGCTGAATGTTCATACGTTTCACAGCTTTATCCAGTAACAGCGTAATGTCTGCTAATTCTTGTGCTGTAGGGTCTTCATTTACGGTTGTATCGCCCATGAAGATTGGTCCTTTTTTAGTTAACATCATATACATACCTGCGACACGGCTGCCTGGTTTAGCACCGATTACATGTAATGCCGGACGGATTGTATTTGCATAATTTTTGGTCATACCGGAAATTAGGGTATCAGCTTCGCCAAATTCCACTAAAGAGGCGCCAAAATAGTTGCGGTCGTACATCAACTTACGGGCGTCGTATTTCGAAATACCACGACGTTGCCTTTTGCTATAAAGATGCTCAATAAATTTCTTCGAGCGCTCCGTTTCGTTATCAACTTCAGCAACTGGGTCGATAATTTCAAGGCCATCCAGTTCAAAAGCATATTCTTTGATTAGACGTTCGATTTTATCTCTTCTACCCAAAAGAATTGGAATCGCAATACCTTCTTCTTTAACAATCTGTGCCGCACGTAACGTTTTGTAATTGTCTGCTTCTGCAAAAACAACACGTTTAGGATCTCTTTTAGCAGCCATGGTCAAATTGCGCATAATCGCATCATCTTTACCAAGACGTTTACGTAGGGAATCGCTGTATTGATCCCAGTCTTCGATTACGGTCTGTGCTACACCTGATGCGATGGCCGCTTTTGCAACAGCCATAGAAACTTCAGTGATCAAACGCGGATCGGTAGGTTTTGGAATGATATATTCTTCCGAGAATTTTAAATTGCTGGTATTATAGGCTTGATTTACTTCTTCTGGAACAGGTTGTTTCGCCAAGTCTGCAATTGCACGCACTGCAGCAATTTTCATTTCTTCGTTAATTGCTGTTGCACGTACGTCCAAAGCACCACGGAAGATATAGGGGAAACCCAATACATTGTTTACTTGGTTAGGATAATCTGAACGACCTGTACCCATGATAATATCGTTACGTGTTGCCATCGCCAGATCATAAGCAATCTCAGGATTTGGATTTGCCATCGCCAATACAATTGGGTTCGGAGCCATTGATAACAACATCTCTGCCGACATGACGTCTGCTGCCGAGAGACCGATAAATACATCTGAATCTTTTACAGCGTCTGCCAGTGTGCGAATATCGCGATCTGTTGCATATTGTGCTTTCATACTGTCTAGATTTTCTCTATCGGTACGGATTACACCTTTGCTATCCAGCATCACAATATTTTCTTTGCTAGCACCTACTGAAATATACATTGCTGTACATGACATTGCAGCTGCTCCGGCGCCATTGACGACGATTTTTACTTTTGAAATATCTTTACCAATAATTTCACAGGCATTGATCAATGCTGCACCTGAAATGATTGCAGTACCATGTTGGTCATCGTGCATCACAGGGATGTTCATTTCTTCTTTTAGACGGCGTTCGATTTCAAAACATTCCGGTGCTTTGATATCTTCCAGGTTGATACCTCCAAAAGTCGGCTCCAATGCTTTGACGATATTGACGAACTCATCGACATTTTTGGTGTCCACTTCGATGTCAAATACATCAATGTCGGCAAAAATTTTGAATAATAAACCTTTACCTTCCATAACTGGTTTACCAGCTTGGGCGCCGATATCGCCTAAGCCCAAAACTGCTGTACCATTACTGATCACAGCAACAAGGTTTCCTTTTGCAGTATATTTATAAGCATCTTCTTTGTTCTCAGCAATAGCCAAACATGGCTCCGCTACACCTGGAGAATATGCTAATGATAAGTCTCTTTGCGAATTTGTTGGTTTGGTCGGAACAACAGCTATTTTACCAGGTCTACCCATTGCGTGGTAGTTTAATGCTGCCTGTTTACGATTAGTGTTACTCATTACGATTTTATTAATTTAAGGCTACAAATCTATCATTCTTTTTGATAATTGGAAATATTTGCCAATATCTTATTATAATTAGACAATAATATGTTACTTCAGGACATCCAATAGTTTAAACATTTGCTGACGCATGCTGGACGCCGATCCTGCATAGTTGTTGACCAGTAAAGTATAAGTAAAAGACTGCCCTGTTTTATTGGTATGCACACCTGTATAACCAAGTACGCCGCCAATTGTTCCACTTTTCATCTTCATATTGTTATAGGTGGGAAGACTTTCGTAGAAGGCAGGATACCAACTCTGTTTTTGTGCATACTGCATAATCTTATTCATCGCTGATGTCGTCACTCGATTTTGAGGCGAGAGTCCCGAACCGTCCATACTATTGAGTTCACTGGATTTTATACCTAATTTGGCATTCCAATATTTTTGTACATAATACGCGCCATCGTCGGTGCCCGTTTTACCAGCTGTTGTATAAGCAATCGCTTTCAACAAGGCCTCTCCGTAAAGGTTGATGCTCTTTTGGTTAAACCAGTAGACAATTTTGTCTAAGGTTGGAGATAAATGGATATCGAGGGTCTGTTTTTTTGAAATATCAACTGAATCCATCTTGGTCCCGGTAGCTGGTAGTTCGCTGGCGGGAATACCGTTGTTACTTAGTACTTCATTTAATTGATAAGCGAGATCATAGGCCGGGTCTGGCGAAGAGAGCTCGATAGTTTTCTTGAGGTCCTGTCCATAGGTGCCGCGCACAAATATCTTTGTCGAATAGGGAGCGGCATAGGCGTACACATTGTCTCCGCTTCCCGATTTACCCGTGGTTGTTTCATTGATGATTTCCAGATACGGAACTGGCGTTGTGTAATTGGCGATCTCAGCTTTAGCTCCGACTTTAGTGCTTGGCAGAAAATTTATGCCAAAGGCATTTTCACACCAATTGAGGGAAGAAATTCCAGCACCATAGTAATTGCCCATGTCGGTCCAGATCCAGCCCCCTGGAAGCTGGTTGCCATTGTAAAGCCGGTCATCGGCGATGATTGCCCCGTTAATACTTTTGATACCGGCATTCTGGATTGCTGTAAGCCACTTGTTCAGTATTGTTGTTGCTTGAGTCTCCGGGTAGCGGGCGCTGCCGAGGGTAGGATCTCCAGTACCTGTCACTATAATATTTCCGTTTAACACTCCGTTCTCGTCGATTTCACCTGTATAATACAGGGTTGTTTTGAACTGAAAATTCTTGCCCAGGAAGTCCAGGGCCGTAGCCGAGGTGATTACCTTCATGGTGGAGGCTGTTGCTAGTCCGATATTTTCATTTGCTGCGAATACAGTCTGGCCTGTTTTTGCGTCGAAAACAGTCAATGAGCTTAAACCATTTCTGAGGTTTTCCTGATTTTGAAATTGCGTGAACGCATCCTGAATTTTACCGCGAAGATCCTGTGCATATACTGGCGTAGCAACGGTCGTTAACGTGTAGGCTGAAAAGGCAATGGCACTTAGCACAAATTGGTTCATATATACTATTTTTTATCGTCCTATAGTTATCCAGTTCATCTTCGATGAGCTTGTAAACACGGTTATCTATATTCGTGCTGGCAATTCTGGATATTTCATCGGATTTATTGTAATTACTGGAACACTGCCAATTTTAGGAAAAGCGTTCGCTGTAGTTCGTTTGTTTTATTTGGCTTAAAGTTAGGCATTCGACCCTAAAAAATCCTAACTTGCATAAAATTGTATAGACGACATGAAGCATATCGAAAAATTAGCTGCCATTCGTGAGGCGATGAAGGTTCAGGGAATCGATGGATATATCATTCCATCCTCAGATCCTCATATTAGTGAATATCTACCGGAACGTTATAAATGTATTGCCTGGGCGTCTGGTTTTACCGGATCAGCAGGTACGTTGGCAATCACACAGGATTTTGCCGGTCTTTGGACCGATTCTCGCTATTTTGTCCAAGCAGTGGAACAATTGGAAGGAACAGGTTTTGAATTAGTGAAATTGAAAGTGCAAGGCGCAGCGGAGTATGCCGATTGGTTGGGCGAGCAGTTGGGCGCTGGTGCTAAAGTTGCTTTTGACGGCAATCTCGCTTCTTTATTAGTGGCTCAATCTGTTCAGCATACTTTGGAGCCTTTGGAGATCAAAGTAGATGGCCATGTTGACCTGTTATCGTCATTATGGGAAGGACGACCAGCGCTGCCTAAGGCACAGGCCTACCTGCTGGACGAAAATATTACGGGACAGTCAACGGTTTCTAAAATTGAAGCTGTTCGTGCGGAGTTGAAAAAGAATAGAACGGAAGCTCATCTGATCTCATCTTTGGATGACTTGGCCTGGTTATTAAACATCCGTGGTCAAGATGTACCATGTAATCCTGTTGTTTTGGGATTTGTATTGATTACCCCAGAAAATGCAACGCTTTATATCGAACCTTCGAAGCTGACAACTCAGGCGACTGAAGAACTTAAAGGCTATGGTGTGGGTGTTTCGGCTTATGAAGATATTTTTGAAACGATTCCTACATTGGATGTTACTTCAATTTTAATTGATCCTAAACGTACCTGTTTTGCTGTTTACGATAGCATACCTAAACAGGTTAAGATTGTTGAGAAAATAAACCCTTCAACAAGTTTGAAAGCGATTAAGAACAAGGTTGAAGTTGAAAATAACCGCCATACGTTTGTAAAAGATGGTATAGCGTTGACGCGTTTCTTCAAATGGTTGGAAGAGAATGTCTCCTCTGGTGAGCTTTCTGAATTATCTATTGCGGAGAAATTACGTGGATTTCGCGAAAGTCAAGAGGGTTTTGTCGATGTCTCATTCACGACAATTGCGGGATACTTGGATCACGGTGCCCTACCGCATTATTCAGCCAATGAAAAATCGAACTATATATTACAACCTAAAGGTTTACTATTGGTCGATTCTGGCGGACAATATACTACTGGTACAACGGATATTACAAGGGTGGTAACGCTTGGTGGTCTTACGCAGGAGGAAAAAGAGGATTATACGCTTGTACTCCAGGGAACAATAGAAGGCTCTCAGGCCATTTTCCCTACTGGAACGCGCGGCTATCAGATCGATGCCATTACGCGTCGTCCATTGTGGGAAACATTGCGCAATTATGGACATGGTACAGGACATGGCGTCGGTTTCTTCCTAAACGTACACGAAGGTCCGCAAGTGTTCAATGCAGCTGCAATAGATGTTGCTGTTGAACCAGGGATGATTACATCGATAGAACCCGGATTGTATCGCGTAGGCAAACATGGTATCCGCATTGAAAATCTTGTGTTGACCCGTAAGGCAGGTTCTTCTGAATTTGGAGACTTTCTGGATTTTGAGACACTAACAATATGTTATATCGCAACCGATTTAATCGAAAAATCCCTATTGGATAAAAAACACATTGCTTGGTTGAATAACTATAATCAGTGGGTGTTTGATCAATTATCGACTCATCTTACTGCTGAGGAAAAGAATTGGTTGGCAGACAAGTGTCAGGCGATTTAATCCAAAAAGAATAACAACAGTGGTTATCCGCTGCGCACAACACGAAGTTGTCAACATAAACGGTCCCCCAATACTTAGGCAGAAAAGTTGGGGGACCGTTTTTTTAATCGGTTTTTTTCAAAATCTCATAAATGGATTCTTTTCCAAAAGGTTTCAGAATAAAACCGCTTATAAAAGGGTAATTTGCCAGTTGCTCCTGATCGTTTTTGCTCGTGGAGGAACTGACGATAAAAATCTTGGTTTGCTTGATGAAATCGGTCCGGTTTTCAAGTACATCCATTAACTCCCAACCAGTCATAAATGGCATATTGATATCCACAAAGAGTATTGCTGGCATCAACGACTGGCTGATGTCATTGTTCTCCAAATAATCCAATGCATCCAGTGCATTTTTGAAAGAATGAAAGTCAATTTCATATTCGGTAAATCCCTGTAGCATATGGGCGAAAATAGTCCGTAAAATGGCATTATCATCAATGAGAATGATCGTTCTTTTGGTTTCAGGAGTCATGGTCTTTTTGATTAATAATTGTTTTCATCGTGTCAATAACCCTCATCTTGGTTTTGATTGACAGCGCAGTTTTTCTTTCACTCTTTTATATATGAGATCACGCTGTCCAGGATCGTAGCAGTTATTTTCTGCTTCAGGATTGAACGCTGATTTTTTTATTATAGCTGTATCAGCGGATCTGTATATGCTTTTTCTAAAAATTTGACATAAAAGGTGCTACCCGAATCGATTTTACTTTGTACATCGATTTTTCCACCCAATGATTCGATCTGATATCTAATGAGAAACAATCCGACACCTTTACTCTCAAATCCACGGTGAAAAACCTTTTTGAACATAAACAGCTCCGATTTGTATTTTGGCAGGTTAATGCCCAGCCCGTTGTCTCTAACCGTTAATAACGTTCCTTCTTGTTCCTGATGTGTATGTATTTCGATCTTAGGGGCTCGGTCTGTCGCTGTAAATCGGAGCGCATTACTGATGAGGTTGCTGAAAATACTTTCCAGATAAATCTTAGGATAATAGATGTCTTTTACATTGAATTCGATGGAAATAGTTGCATTTTTTTGCTGTATTTCTTCCATAAATTGCTGCTGCACTTTTTTGAATATATCTAAAAAATTACATTGTTCATAAATCAGTGAATTGTTTGATTTAATATCAAGTATTCCGTCCAAATTATGTAACGTTTCAGTCAGATCGTCACTGCTCGTATGCAGCAGGTTCACAAAATCAGCCTTTATTTTTTCATCATGTGTTAACTTAATTTCAGCAATAAGCATCTGTATATTGCTGAGTGGGCCTTTTAGATCATGAGCAAGTATGTTCGCAAATTCTTCCAGTTGCCGTATTTTGGTTTCAAGATCTATTTTGACTAAATCCGATTCAATTTTTTGCCGTTTTAGGATTTCGATATTCTTTTTTGATTCGGAAATATCCTGCACCTGGACGATGAGAAATTGTGCGGTATTGGTATTATCAAAAACTGCCGCAACCGTTACAGAACACCATACAAAATGTCCTAATTTATGTATATAGCGTTTTTGAAGCGTAAATGCGTCGATTTCACCCCTGACAAGTTTTTCTCTAAGTTCAACATCTTTGTTTATATCGTCGGGGTGCGTTCTATCAGTAAACTTGGTTTTCGACATTTCTTCGTGAGAATAACCAAGAATTTTGGTTAACATATTATTGGATTCTATGGAGTAGCCTTCGAGACTCGTCAATGAAATTCCCAGACCTGATAAATAAAATGCTTGATTAAACTTGTGTTCATTGAATTTACTTTTTTCATTGGACTCGACTTGTTTTGTAATGTCGGAAATAACCAGGGCTACCCGGTTCTGAGCCCTATGTATAGGTTTAATCTGTAAACGATACCATTTGTCCTTGTGCTCGTTTAAATTGGATTGAAAATCCATCTTAAGTTCGCGGTCCAATTTTAATGAATTTTGTATCAATTGGACAGTGGGTACAGCAAGATCCGGCGGAAAGAGTTCTGTGAGACTCTTGTTTAGAAATTCTTCGGGACTGTAGAACAAGAGATCTGGATTGTTGGTCCAGTAGTTTTTAAATACACCAGCATCGGTTACTTCAAATACGAGATCATTCAATGAGGCAACAAGCAATTGAAGTTGGTGTTGTTTATCTTCCAGGACGCGGTTTTTATTGACCAATTTCGATACATCCATAAATGAAATTAAAAGACCTTTTTTATTGTCTTTTATCATAACATGAACATCGAATTGATACCATTTAAACTCTTGATCCTTTTTTCTTCCTAGGATAATTTCATTTTGGTCTTGGTTTTTGGAAAGAGCTGTAAAAAATGGCGTTTCTGTAGGCGACAATACCGAAAGATCATCTGCTGTGTAAAACGTTATTAATTCCTGTATTTTGTAGCTATCTGCCGTACTATCGAGGTCTAAAAGTTCTTGAGCCCTTTTGTTGAATAGTAGAATAGTGCCATCATCTGTGGTCGTGATTGTTCCCTCCAACCTTGTATTTACAGTTTGATCAAAAAGCATAGATAAAGAGTCCCGCTGCTGATGCATTATTCAACCATATTTAGGGTTAATTTTCTCATTTAAAAGTATAAGCAACTCATTGAGTACTTAATTTGCAAAATTGGTAACTTTTACCCCAAAATAATAAATAAATATTAAAATATGTAACTTTTTATATAAAATACTAGCAGGTATATTGTTATGTATGCATAACAATATACCTGCTAGTATTTTACCTCTTCTGTGCCTAAGACCTTCTGTCTAATTCTTAATTTTTTCTAGCCACATCCAGTTGAACCAAAGTGGTTGTACTTGTTTACTATTAAAGGTTATGATATACTTTCCGGGCTTATCGAATTTAAATTTGCCGATGCGGTTTTCGACAAATTCTTCTGTATAATTGTTTTCATTGGGCTCGACCACCATTTTGTTGGTCGAAGCAAAACTTCCTTCCAACCGCTGATTGGTCGTACTGACTTCAAAAACACTGTTTTCTTTATTGGGATTATGTGCTGAAAAATCGAGTGAGTAGATGCCCGCTTCAGGGATGGTTACCTCCCAATCGATCTTCGTATCCCCCGTCAGGATCGCATGCGTTGGGTTTTTGCCGTTATAGCGTACAATTTTGAGTCCTTGGTTGAGGCTATTGGTTGATTTCAATGAAAAGCCACCAAAGGTTGATTCTGGGACCGTATTTTTGTCTAGTTCCACCGGCCCATTAAAGGTTAATTTAACTTCTGAAACATAATGATCCGGCTGCGCGTCAGGCAATTGGATATGGATTAAACTGAGACTTTGATCAAATTTTAGTGCCGTTGATACACTTCCCTTCATCAGGGAAACCTGTTCTGGTGTCGATTTGATTCCTGTAATCCGAAGTGTATGGTCTAAGGGCCAATTAAAGACGTGTGCATACACGACTGTTTTTTGCCCTTCCTTTTTAGTTGTCAGGTAACCCCAATCGAACTGGTTGTTTTTTAGATCAAGGCCGGTGCTGCCGTAGATGCCCTCTCCGTATGTGTTTAGCCAATTTCCGACTTCGTGCAGACGACTGACACTTTCGTAGGGCACCATTCCATTGGCACGTGGTCCGATATTTAAGGTGAACCCGCCGTTGAGACTTACATTGGAGATTAAGGACTGGAAAATTTGACTGGTTGATTTCCATTCATTTTCCTGGCCATTGTATCCCCAAGAATGGGCAATCGTCCCAGGGGTTTCCCAGGGATGGTTAATGTAATTGCTACCAAATTGGTTGTCACCTAATGTCTCGAAATCCACATTCTCTGCATCCGTAGGAAGGCCTAGGCGTGAATTAATCAAGCAATTAGGTTGAAGTTCACGGATAAGTTTGACAACTTGAAGTAATTGTTCTTTTTTAATAATAGATTTTTGATAAGGGATCCACATGTCGAACCATATCAAGGCAATGTCGCCATAATTGGTCATCAGTTCGCGCAGTTGAGGGATGACTTTTTCTTGCCAATATTGATTGTATTGGGCATCGGTAACATGTCCCGACAGCTCCTGTTGATGGTTCCAGCCGTATGGATGTTCCCAGTCAATCCAATGTGAATAATAAAAACCCAATTTCATGCCGTGCTTTCTACAGGCTACTGCAATATCTTTGATGACATCCCGATTGGAACCACTCAATTGTGGAAGGCTATAATGACCAACTTTTGTGTCCCAAAGAGCAACACCATCGTGATGTTTGGCGGTGATGATAATGTATTTCATCCCAGCTTCTTTTGCTAGAAGAACCCATTGCTCAGGATCTATTTTACTCCAGTCGAAACGTTTTGCCAAGGTACCGTATTCTTCTTTGGAGACGCGGTTGCGATATCTTAACCACTCAGCATAGTTATTCATATAACGTAAGGGTTCACCCTTCCACATGCCTTCGGCTGCACTGTACAGCCCCCAATGAATGAACATGCCAAAGCGGGCATCTTTAAACCATGAGGCTTTTTCAGAAGTTTGTGCAAATAGTTTGGCTGAAATACTGAATAGCAATAATGACAGAATCAGTAGTCGCTTGATTGATGGTATCATAAAGGTTGTTCTGTTTTTTGACTTACAAGATAGGCAAAAAATCGAATATCGATCCTTAAATTGGGTTTTGAAGTGGCTGTGAAGGATAAAATGTCGTCTGTAAAAAAGTGAAAACCCCTCGTATTTAAACGAAGGGTCTTTGTTTAGTATGAAGCTTTAACGCGATTATTTCAAGTTAAAGGCCTGGATAATCTTTTTAAAAACTGCTGTATTGTTGTAGATGCCAATAAAATTTTGCGCACCTGGTCCATAAGCAAAGACAGGTACCATAATATTGGTATGGTCATCGCTACTGAAATTGCCCCTAACAGTTCCCTTTTTATAATTGGCATCCAACAGGGAAAGTCCGCCAGTTTCGTGATCTGCAGTGACAATGACGAGTGTTTCACCATCTTGGTCCGCAAATTTTAGGGCTTCCCCGACAAGCCGATCAAAGTCATGTTGTTCGGTAACAACATAGGGAAGATCGTTGGCATGGGCTCCATAGTCAATTTGTGCACCCTCGGCCATGATAAAGAAGCCATTTTTATTTTTAGACAAAAGCTCAATCGTTTTTGAGAGGGAAGTTTTTAGCATTTCTCCCCGTCCATCGAGTATTCTTCGTGTCGCAGAATCCGCCAGGAGTACGAGCTGTTTGCCTGATGTCGCTTTTTCAAAATCACCTAAATTTTGCTGAAGCTGATAACCTTTTGCCGTCAGTTGCTTCATCAGCGTGTTATCCTTGTTGTTGAGGAAGCTTTCGCGACGGGATCCAACGAGAATATCCACATGGCTATTTTTGAAATCTGCCGCAATTTCCTGTGACATGGTCCGATCGATCTGATGTGCGTAAAATGCAGCCGGGGTGGCATCTGTAATATCTCCCGCACTGATTATACCGCTTTTGATCCCGTGTTGAGCAAGTGTATCAGGAATAGCGCTCAACAATTTACCGTCTGCATCCACGCCAATGTAACGGTTATTGGTTTTATGTCCAGTAGCCAAAGCTGTCCCGCCCGCAGCGGAGTCTGTAAAATCCGAGTTGGATGCTTCGGTGCGCGAAAGACCAATATGTTTCATATTGATGATATTGGACTGACCAAAATTGGCACTTAAACCTGCTTGTATTTGGGCTAAGCCCATTCCATCACCAATGAGTAAAATAACATTCTTGACCTTGCTCGTTGCACCATCATTTTTATAGGTTGGCTGATAGGGAATGTAGGCCTTTGGATTTGCGTATTCGACTTTAGCGTTATTTAAATAGAAATTCTTAAGTGCAGTAGGGTGGTCTGTATTGATCCAGTCTACCCCCATGTGACCAAGCTCTTTCCAACTATTGGGACTATCTTTCGTAGCCCAAAAACGAAAGGGTTTACCTAATTTATGCGCTTTGTCTATTACAGATTTCATCTTTTCAAGGTCGGGCGGAGTGGGAGTTCCTTTGCCATTCCAGACAGAATACTGCTTAATATCCTGACTGATCATCCCAATATGTTTGAGCTGTGCCGGCGTATAGTCTTTTTCCGGCCTACCATCAAAATAAATCATCGATGGATAATTGTCGAACTTTTCGGGCGGTGGGATTTCACCGCTGACGACAATTTTAATGGCGGAAGGATTTTTCTGCTGGTCGAATACAGATTCGTTGCCCTTCAAATCGGCTAACAATTTAGACAATACCTGTTCGTAATTTTCCTTAATATCAATCACAAGCTGCAAGGTTTGCTCAGGTTTGGCATAAGGTTTATTGCCGTTCTCCTTAAAGAAGGCAATTAAAGGGTCGATGTAAAGTTTTTTTAATGTCTTCCCTGGTTTGATTTCGCTGCTTTCATGAGCAACGTAGAGCTCCCCATTGCGGTAGAAGACGTCCGCTTCGATAGAGCCCATTCCAGCATAGTAAGCCTCCAACAGCGGGATTTGTTGTTTGTAATCATTGTGGCTATGACCTGCATTGGCAGTCAGTTTCTGTTGTGCAGAAACTGACTGAATGCTTAGGCTGGCAAATAGCAGCCACATTAATTTAGTGTTTTTTACCATCCTGCATTTTGTTTAATGACACCGGAACTGTTGTCGATCTCGCGTTGTGGAACTGCCCAGACATCATGTACTTGCGGATTGAAATTTCTAGCCGGCCAAATTACAGCACCATCAAAATCGTGTAGCGGTTTGGCATAGGTAGCTTGCGCATCGCCCCATCTGACCAAATCGCGGTGACGGTCTGCCCATTCACCAGCAAGTTCATTGCGGCGCTCACGTTTTAGGTCAGCAAGGGTCATTCCGCTTTTTGCGATTAAACCAGCTCTTTTTCTAATTTTATTTAATTCGGTATCACCAGCACCAGCGCCATTTAAATTAATGGCCGCCTCAGCTTTAATCAATAATACTTCGGCATAACGCATCAAGGGTACATTGAGGTCTGTAGTGCCGTTGTCACCATTTGGATTGACATGTGTTGGAATAGGGTTGGCATATGAAAATGGTTCCATGTACTTTTTGAACTGATAGTTCGAAGTCGCGCCACCGTCTTTAGTAAATGTACGTTCTGCGCCAAAAAACTGGAATTTGTCTCCTGGTTTCAAGATTGTTGCTTCACGACGCAAGTCACCTGTTTCAAAAGAATCGTAAAGTTCTTTTGTCGGCAGATAGTAACCCCAGCCGTTGTAAATTCCCCAAGCTTTGTTGGTCAACATCACACCTGGAAGTTTGCTGCCCCAGCCAGTACCACCACCATTTGGCGTACAGACCACCGACCAGATATATTCTTTGGACCAGTTGTTGGCGGCTTTAAACACATCCACAAAGTTGGTCAATAATTCATGTTTGCCCGAACTGATCACCATATCCGCGTACTTCGCTGCATTGGTATAATCTTTTTTGTACAGATATACTTTTGATAAATAGGCCCATGCAGCTGTTTTGTGGGCTTTACCATAATCGGTATCCTTCATCTCAGAAAAATAAGGAAGGTTGTCGGCCGCTTTTAATAGCAGTGAAATGATGTAATCGTAGTTTTCGTTAACGTTGTTTGCTCTGGCTACCGGAACGGAAGCATCTGTTTCAGGCGTAACAATAGGCACACCTGCCTTGTCGTTACCATAGTTTGCTGCCAGCTGAAAATAAACCAGGCCTGCATTGAAATAGGCGTCACCAATGATTTGTTTTTTTCGAGCTTCATCCATGGAGATATTGGGAACATTGATAATAATATCGTTGGCCCTTTTTATAATCGCATAACGCATGCTCCATTGCGATTCTGTATAACCGCCACCGATGTAATTGCGGTTGAAATTTTTGATATTGTCCGCTTCGGGTTTGTTACGTCCGGTCACCATGTCGTCACTGGCATTAATAAACCAGAACATTCCACGGCCATAATAATCCTCTTCGTTGTACTTTTCATACATACCAGCTTCTGCTTTGATCGCATCTTGTTCCGTTTTCCAGAAATTCTGTGCAGACGGGGAGCCCTCTGGCGTTATATCTAACTGTTTGTTGCACGATGCAAAAAATGCTAGTGCAGCTATTGCAAGGTATTTTATATTCGTTTTCATTTTTTTTTATTTTTTAGGGCTGATAAGTATAACTCATCTGCATTGTTTTAAGATTAGAAATTGACATTTAAACCGACAATAAAGCTTCGGGCTTGTGGATAACGGCCGACATCAAGACCATTGTTATCCATCCCAATTTCTGGGTCAAAACCTGTATATTTTGTAATGGTGAACAGATTATTGGCTGTTGCATAAATGCGTACGTTACCCGTCTTAAATTTGCTTGCAATTGATTTTGGTAAAGTGTAGCCTAATGTAACGTTACGAATGCGGAGGTAAGAACCGTTTTCAATGTAAAAATCGGATGCATTGAAGTTTCCGTTCGCATCTGAGGTGGAAATGATTGGCACTTTACCATTTGGATTTTCTGGAGACCAGGCGTCCAAAATACCCGTTAACTTATTGTAAGAAGGGCCACTTGCACTATACGTTGTTCTTTTGATAGCGTTGAAAAGCTTGTTGCCTTGAACGCCCTGAGCAAAAATATTGAAATCAAAATCCTTATAATTCGCATTAAAGCTCAATCCATAGGAGAAATCCGGGTATGCACTGCCCGCAAAATAACGATCTTCAGGTCCGATTGAACCATTGCCATCGATGTCTACAAATTTGAAATCTCCTGCTTTTGCATTCGGCTGAATTTTTTGTCCATTGGCGTTTTTGTAATTATCAGCTTCGGCCTGACTCTGGAAGATACCATCTGTTTTGAGCACATAGTAGCTGTAGAGCGGTTGACCGACGGTAATAGAGAGCGGAGCCAATTCATTTCTGAAATTAGTACCCACAGCAATGGTGTTCAAGCCCGGTGCTAATTCTTCAACCTTGTTGTTTAATTTGGTTAAGGTTGCATTGATGGAATATGTAAAGTCGGAATTTCTTGAACTATTATAGGTCAATCCTAGCTCGATACCTCTGTCTTTGACTAAACCCGCGTTGATCGTTTGACTATTTAAGCCTGCTGTACCTGGTAGTGAACGGGTTAAGATCATTTTATTTGTTTCCTTAATAAAATAATCGGCGACTAAGTTAAAATGGTTGAAAATTCCCAAATCTAAACCTATATTAGTCTGTTTACTTTCAGCCCAAGTGAGGTTCTTGTTGGCCAGAATCGTTTGTACGTATCCTTTTTGTAAGGTCGGTGTTTGACCGAAATAACTTTGTGTCGATGCTAGTAGCGGGTTGACAGCTGCAGCTGACAAACTACCGAGATTACCTAAAATACCATAGCTACCGCGTAATTTTAATTGATCTAACCAGGTTACTGATTTTAAAAACTCTTCTTTGCTGATTACCCATCCTGCTGATGCAGAAGCGTAGTTTTTAAATCTATTTTCCTTTGTCAACATGGATGACCCATCGCGTCTACCAATCAACGATAATAAATATTTATCATTGTAACTGTAGTTTGCTCGTAAGAATAGCGAGGATATTGCTGTTGAAGCGTAGCCACTTTCTGAAGGTTGAATGGTATTGGCATTTGTTAAATAACGGTATTGTTTGGACTCATCATCAAAGCCTGCTCCGGAAGTATATAGATAGGTGTTTTTTGTCTTTTGGAAGGTATAACCACCGGTTAGGTCAAGTTGATGCTTGCCGAAAGAAGTTTTGTAATTTAAAACTTGTTCTGCAAGGATATCGTTTGCATCATCAGCTCGTTCAACCAGACTATTGCTCAAAACGGGTTTGCCTATTTCCGGACGTCGTGGTGTAAAACTTTTATATCTAGCGTTTGATTTAGTAATACTTAAGTTGGATCTGAATGTTAAGCCTTTTGCCAATTGGATGCTCGCATAAGGATTGACAACAAGGACATTGACCGGATTGTTGATGTCGATGCGCATCAGTTCGGCAACAGGGTTAATGATATCACCGTAATCGCCCGGGAATGGCCCTGGTAGACCGGCAAAGCTGCCATCAGCATTGTAAGGAGTTCCATTGGTTGGATAATAGATGGCAGATAATAGCGCTCCTGTATAATCGCTGCTCGTATTGGCACCATTTCCATTGGTACTGCTGTAGGATAAGTTTTCACCAACTTTCAACCAGGGGGTAAGTTGATGTTCTGAATTTATACGGAAGTTATAACGCTTGGTTTTCGTATTTAGGACAATACCTTCGGCGTTGCGGTAATTGAAACTGAGGTAAAAACTAGATTTTTCGCTACCACCATTAATTGCAGCATTGTAATCCTGTAGTGCTGCATTTCTAAAAACTTCGTCCATCCAGTTTGTTTTGGTGACTAAACCTTCTGGGTATTTGGTCGGATCAAAAGCAGGTAGGATAGTTGTTCCACCATTTTGAGCGGCTGTTGCAGCGACTTGTGCACGTTGTTCGGCATTTAAAGGCTGTAATTTTCGCCATGCACTTTGTTGACCTAACTTGGCGTCAACGCTAATTTGCATCTGTCCTTTTTTTCCTTTTTTAGTGGTGATCAATACCACACCACCAGAAGCTCTGGCACCATAGATTGCTGCAGAAGCATCCTTTAATACAGAAATAGACTCAATGTCGTTGGGATTTAATTGTGGCGTACCTAGGAAAATGGAACCATCAATAACATAGAGTACATTTTCACCATTTATACCACCAGCACCGCGGATATTGATACGGGGTGAAGCAGTTGGGTCACCACCTTCGTTTGTGACAATAACACCTGGCGATTTTCCGGCCAATACTTCGCCAACGCTGTTGACAGACCTAGACGATAATTTGTCAAGTGAAACCAAGCTTACAGCGCCCGTTAATGTCTCTTTTTTCTGCGTTCCATAACCAACAACAACAACTTCGGATAGGGTCGAACGTTCTTCGCTTAGCGTTACATTAATAACTTCATTTTCACCAACTGCGACTTCCTTGGAATGGAATCCGACCATCGAAAAAGAAAGTACAGCTTGCGGTCCTGCCTCGATTCGGAAGGCTCCTTTTGTATCTGTTGTCGTTCCAACCTGCGTACCAACTACTTTTACAGAAACACCTGCGATTGCAGTTCCCAATGTGTCCCGTACAAAACCTGTCACGATACGATCTGCCTTCATGTTTGCTTGTGTGTTCAAGATCACATAGTCCTCTTTTTCCACCGCATTGATTCCAAGCTTATTCAAAAGAGAGCGAACTGGTTCAGTTTTAAAACTGCCGCTTAAGACCGTGTTACGTTCTTGCAATAGATCGGGATTATAAACAAAATGAAGGCCTGAAAGACTCTCGATTTTGTGTAGAATCACATCGAGTTTCTCGCCCTTGCTTATTTTGATGTTTACACTGCTTTTGTCCAGACGTTGGGCCATGCTTGGGGAGGCCATCAATGAACTGCAGAATACCGAAGTAATCGAAAATGCGATGCAGGGATACTTCATGATCCGATAAAAAGAGAATTCTCTTTTGAATGCAGGTGTTTTCATTTTTTTGTAATGATTAGGTAATGAATTACGCATGGTGACTAAGATGTTTTAGGTAAATTTTTAGACATTATTTGTGGACTTTAAATATTTTATCCTTTTCAATCGTACTGTACTTGAGGTGATGTAGGCTGCAGATGATATCCAGTATTTCTGCCGGATTTTGTGTGCTATTGAATGTAGCTGTTGTTTTTAAAGGCGAAAGTGAAGTGTCTTTTAAGATAATTTCGATGTTGTAGACATATTCCAGTCTTTTTACCACCTCCTTAAGTGGTGTTCCATCAAACGCAATGGCTACGGCTGTATTTTTTTCTACTAGGTTGCGCGATGATTGTTTGGTCTCTTTATCATAGCGTAGACTTTGGTTTTTGGTTAATATGCCGAGGATCTTATCATTTTGCTCCACAGCAACCTTACCCGTAGCGACGGTGACTTCGACTTGATCGGAAGCCTGATAAGCTTTTATCCGAAAAGAGGTTCCTAATACTTTAACTGCTAGCTTCGATGCAAGCTGTACCTGAAATGGATGCTTCTCGTCGTGGGCAATGTCAAAGAAGGCTTCCCCCTCAGTAAGTGCTATTTCACGGATATTGCCCTTGAATTTACTTGGATAGCTGATTTTTGAAGATGGTTCGAGGATAATTTCCGAACCATCTGCCAAGACAATCTTTTTATGTTCCCCTGCAAGGGTTGTTGTGACGATCTGCGCAGATGCTGTGATAGGTTGATTATTTACTTTCCAATAAAGAAGTCCTATGGAAGCAATCATTAAAATAGCGGCTGCTATTTTGAATACAGGTGAATACAGCAGGGAAGGTCGTTTACTTCCCTTTTCTGAAATACTGGACTGAATATTGGCCAATAATTGTTCGCGCAGTGCAGCTTTTCGTTCCTGCGGAACTTTTTTTGCAGCGTTATCCAGTTGGGCGTACCAATCTTCGACTTGCTTAATCTCGGCGGCGGTAGCCTCTCCATTTAAATATTTTTGCAGTAACTGCTTTGCTTTTTCTTCCCTCATTTGAATACATGTCACTTCAAATGGGAAATGGTAATAGTCGAAAATATTAGGAGTATATTAAATTATTGTTAACACTCAAAAAAAATGGAGGAACTGCCTAAGAGAGGCTTTTTTTGAGCAGTTTCATGGCCGAGGTAATTTGGTTCTTGACAGTTTGTACGGAGACATTTAGCTCGCTCGCAATTTCCTTGATAGACTTTTCTTGCTTTCGGCTCATGGTGACGACCAGTCGCATACGTTCGGGAAGCAGCATCAAAGCTTCTTCAACTTTTTGCTGCGCGTCTTTTAGGAGCAGTAGGTCGTCCGCTGAATCCGCATATCGTTGGTTCATTAAAGTCGCTAGTTCGGCTTTATGTCCATCTTTAACTGTCGTATTCCGAAAATGGTTGATTACTTTGAATTTGACAGCCCCATGTAGATAGGCTGCAAGACCACCAGATATGATGACCTGCTCACGGTGTTCCCACAGCGAAATGAAGATTTCCTGGGTAATGTCCTGAGCCACATTTTCGTCGCCTATTTTCTTAAAAGCTGCATCAAATATGGCTTCCCAGTACAGATTAAAAATCTGTTCCATGGCAAAGTGGTCACCTTGCTTTAATGATGCTATCAATAATTCGCTCACAAGATCAGTTTTAATTGGACAAAGCTAATAACTCAGTATTCCTTTAAAGTTAATAAATCTTAAAGAGTATATTTTGTCTGTTATAAATTAATCTTGGTAATTTTTGCTGAGATTGAGCGGTATATTTTTATTCTTTATATTCCTTGCCCGTAGCAATGTCAATAAAATAGCCGTCGTCCCGATTGCACTCATTTTTATATTGTACCCACCCGTTGGGATTGATAGTCATGTAGCTTTTGTTGCCGATTCGTTGTTTTGTCTTGTTGTTGTATAAAGTATAGCGACCATCTTTATGCTCCTGTAATGCAAAGATTTGTCGTTTACCATCTAAGGTTTCAATATGTTCGAAATCGGGGTTTATATCCCAAGTCTTTGTACTTGAATTCCATAGGCCTTTTGTAGGTTCTAGATCACCTCGTTTTACATCAATTAAATAAAGATCTTCTGATGAATCGATGTACTTTATTTTTCCGGTCTTCCAATTCTTTTCCAGGGCATTCGAGGTGAGTAACATGTGTTTGTCTGGCCAGACCAAATTACCCACCTGATCCAGGATATAGAAGTTCGGGGCTTTGATGGTGTCCAATAAGTTGCCATCTTTATCCATATATAACCAATCATAAGCCCAGATGGCATGATCGTAGTTAAATCTGCCTAGAATAAAATAGGGCGAATTAGTCACCGAATAAACTAAGGATATTTCTTTTAGAAAGGCAATCTGTGTCGCATTGGCTTGTCTAATTTGTTTTGGAAAAGCTTTGTCGTATTGTGGAAAGGCATATATGCTGCCTGTATTATTGTCCTTTAGTAGTTTGGGGATTGCTGGGCTGTAGCGCTCCTGATTGATAGAATCGAGCTGTATGGCCTCATTTTTCCAAAGAAGGTCTATTTTGTCTATGCCTGTCAAAGCGGATAAAACCGGTTTTTTGCTTCGGATATCAAGGATGGTAAAACTGTTTGCTGATGCTGGAATATAACGTCCGTTTTCCAAGGGCATTTCAATGTGTTCTTCTATTTTCTTAAGTTTTTGATCTTTTAGCAGATACAAGTTCCCATTGAGGATCAGATGCTTGTCGTTTAAGGGGTAAGTTGCAAGGTTATATTCGTTCTCATCGTAAGGAATATCTTTTTTCAGCAGAATCTGATTACTTTCCAATACCCGTATTTCAAGCTTGACATAAGTAGCTGTTTTCTTGATATAACTGCTTAGGATATTCCAGTCCCATTTCCAGAAGGGCAATTTCTTTTCATATTCCTGGCGTTTCATCAGAAGAGTCAGCTGCTTGAGGTCTAAGAGCTGTAAATCTGCGTCAGAATAATTTTCTACCAATTCACCTTCGCTGTTAATGATCCCCGTTTGATCCTTTTCATTGGCTACCAGTGCATATCCCGTGGACGTGAAAGGCTGAGCCCAATGGAACTCGTGGGAGAGCATCTTACTGAATGCCGTGTCAACATAGACAAACTGCTTGTTTTTAGTTTGGAAGGGTATCCATTTAACCCGAACCCGGTCATTTTTTGTGATTGTGATGGCATCCTGTGCACATGCCGTCATACATAGTATCGTTGTTATACTTAGCAATAATGATTTGATCATCCTTTTTTCAATTAATTGAACCTGGTTGTTTGCAGCTCGCATGTTGTTGCAGTTGCTCGTGTTGATTGAGTCCGAATTGCAAACCGTACACGCTCTGAACCCCCTTGGTTTAGAAACTAAAGTAGTGGAAAACAGGCTTTGGAAAAATAGCCGATTTCAGTGATTATCTTGATGATTCAAAAGGAATGTAATTTTTCTTTTGCTGGACTCATAGTTATATCATCCAAGGATGTCAATATTGCGTATGCTTTTTTCTTTGAGCCGATTAATTTGGCTAATCGGCTCAAAGTATGTATAACTGGCAATATAAAGAATGTGCAGGAGCTGGGAATAATTGAACAGTGGGGGCAGGTCTTTCACTTTTTAGTAACCGGAACCAAAACAACCTCCCCTTTGTTGGTTTGATACCAGTATCTGTTGCCTAGGTCATCTTCGAAATCATGGTTCACCCGGGATTTATCAACCTTTTTGAAACTTTTTACATCTGGTCCGTTGAATATTTTATTGCCAATGAAAATGTGGTTTGCGTCTTTTGCAACAGCAAACTTGAGGACTTCGAATGTCTTTGGATCTGCTTCTGAAAATATCTGTTGCTTATAATAGACATGATTTTTGTCGCGTGACCAAGTGGCGTTTCCGTTTGATCCTTCTAATAATTCAAAGCTGCCCGGATCGACCGCAGGGTATCCAAATTTCTTACCCGAGATAATCACCAATTGGTCAATGATTACCATTTTCTCATTGAGGAATTTTATGTTGTTTGACGAAGGGAGTTCGATTTCCAGTATACCGATGCCTTGATAAGGCTCGTAGTAAAGCAGTGTATGGTTATCCAGTAGTACATATGCCGCATTGAGAGCCTTAACGTGAGCTGTTTTATAGTGGAGCGAAAGAATACCTTTGTTGGTGACTACCGAAAGCTGATTTTTATCTTTTACAAAGTTGCTGTTGATAACGCTGAAAGTCGCATAGTCGACGTGAAGGGGTTGATACTTATAAAAGTAATGTGCTTTATCTTTAGCTAGTGCCGGCAGTTGATCATATAACGTCGTATAAGTTGCCGGATCGGCTCCATCAATAATGGTAAGCTGGTTTTGGTTGCAATCGGAAGTAGCCGACGCAAAACCTTCAAACTTGAATACGTGTTGTTGATCGACAGGAATCCTGTTTTTCAGTTGAAAGGTCTTTACATCCACCAGCTCTTGGGGACAACCCATAAAATAGATGCGATCCTTATCGCGGGCATAGACCTCTTTAATCACTGAAAAACTAGCTACATCGGCAACGGTCTTTCTCGACCCTCTTTCAAAACCATTGCCGCCCGGTATAAAATAAATCGCGCCGTTCTTTTTATAGTAGTCTTCAGATAAAGGACTGACCTGCTCCTTGCAGGAAAGGAGTAGACTTATCAAAGCACTTAGGATTCCCATTTTTAAGCTATTTTTCATACTCGCCAACGTTATATCTTATCGCAATTATTGATTATTCATTGATGTAACGCACCGCAAAATCGATCCAGTCTGAAATGGACTCATCCAAATAGATGTCTGGCTGTATACCTATATTATCAATTGGATATTGTGGTAGTCGAGTAGATCGGTAGGTTGGCAAAAGGAGTTGGTAGTTGTCGCAACCAAATTTGAACTCACGTATTGAGCCGTAGTCAAGGGCACCCATACTCGGGATTCCCATGATTTTTACTTTTTTGCTCTGGCGGGAACTGAATAAAAAATTCTCCGCTGAACTGGCTACATTTCTATTGACTAGGATAATGACCTGTTGCGGACTCTTTTTATTAATGACAATCGTATCTATGATCACCTTCTTGTCACCATACAGTACAAATTTTCCGATATTCTCCCTGTATTCCCGAAGATCTTCGTCAATTCTTTTTACTTCATTGAGAGAATCCTGCTTAATATGCTTGATGGCATAATCGCGCAACCCATTGACTAAGGTATGTGTCGCAAAAAACTCAACACTCATAATCCGGATAGGGTTAGTTAAGATATAGGGCAATAGAGGCTGGTATACATCGTCCGTTCCACCACCATTGTTTCGTACATCTATAATAAGTCCTTTACTGCTTTCGATCTTTTCTTTGTTTTTTTCGATCAGCTCTTTGAAAGGGGCTATGTTTTCGTACCCGAAGCTTGAGATCTTCATATAAAATATATCGGGACTGATCGATTTTGAACTTATTTCCTCTTCTGGTTCTGCCTTTGGGGTTTCGGTACTTGTCTGTGGAGCATTTTTCTTTTTGGAAAGATCATCTAAGACAATGTGTTCATCATGGAAGAAGTCAAGATATTCCTGCAAAAGTCGCATACAGCTCCCATTTGAAACCAGCAAGCTTTTCTTCGTCAATATATTTTTTTTAGCTTGATACAGGTCCTTATTCTGCTTGGTTTTTTCTGGAAAACCAGGGTACTCGCGCTCTATTTTTACAATTAATTGCTTAAGTGCCTGTGAGCAGCTGCAGGTGGTTTGACCATAAATTGGTCGAACAAAGAAAACAAGACAAAAGATGAGGAATAATTTGGTATTGGTCATGGATATGGTTGTTAAAATTAATGCAATTTAAGAAATAGCGTATTTTCTGATAGCTTAAAAATTGAACAGCTTAAAAATAATAGAAATATATAATTGATTCGTGAGTTGTTTACAATTCGTAGCATATATTTATAATATGTAAAAGCTGGAAATAAATGGTCATCTGTCTAAATACAGGCCGGTATCCTTTATTTAAAACTTTAATGATAAATAATATTTTGATTTTATTTTGTTTATTTATATATTTGTATATATAAACTATATTTATGTATTCTATTTTGTTTTTCTTTTAATGGGAAACAAAGTGTTTTCTCTGTCTATATTGCCAGCGACGATAAAATACTTTTTCGCTATATGAATGATTTGAATACATGTTGATTTAAATGCTGGTATTTCCTGAAAAGCCAAGGGGCGAACGTCTATATGTAGTAATGTGTCGATCCCTCTTTAGTCTCCTTGGTTGTGATACTGTCTTTTTACAATAAAGTATTGATTATTTGCAATAATGATCTGTAACAGTCTGATCTGTTGAGATAATTTATTGTGCCAAATTTTTAATCTTAAATCATTTAGTATGGAAATTAATAGCCAATTAATTATCGATCGGCTTTCTCAGCGTATGGATCTCGATCGTGTTTATCTTTTTAAGTATCAGTTTCTCGGTCAGGAGCATTATCATTTGCTTCTTGCGCTGAAGCATGTGAGCGGGCTTTCACCGAAGGTATTAAAACCTATTGTGGAATTATGTTTAATGGACCAGCAGAATATTTCCTTTGAGCTGGTACCGATTGCTGAAATGCTCAGTAAAGTCAAAGTGGGCAGCCTGTATTATTCCTATGCCTCTCTACCTGAAAATACCGTTCATCAGGCTAGTAACAAAAAGAACCCACCTCTTCAGGCGAAAGAACTAAAAAGTGTTCTAGAAATAGCTGATGAATATTACCGGAAGCTCTTGCCTATTTCAGCGGGCTTTCTACGGGGGGCTGAAACATTTGGCCAACAAGGCAACTATCAAAGGGCTGTATTTATGTTACATCAAAGTATGGAAAACCACTTGCGTTTTTTACAGCTAATGATTGACGGAAAAGCCAATAATGTACATCATGTTAATAACAGAATTAAAAGTCTCAATGAACATTTTTCGCTGTTAAGGGAATCTCTTGTCGGAAAGGATGAGGAAGAAAAGAAGCGTTTTAGATTATTGGACAGTGCCTTTGATGCGGTGAAACAAAACAAGGATCTCGAAATCTCCGCCTTTGATGCCTCCTGGCTTTATGAGCATTGCAAGTTTGTTCTTCATACGATTGAACAGCTGTACTTGAGTTTTATGGAAGGCCTTAAAACGGGCTATGAAAAATTGTTGGCAAAAGAGGAACAAAAAGTCGTAAATAAAAACGTCGAAGTTGCAGTAGGTAATCTGGTGGCGAAGGAGACTACATTATCGAATGCTACGGCCTCGCAGTTTCATGTATTTCCTTGGCCGGAGCGGTATGAGACAGATATACTTCATGTGCTGGCTCAAATTCGTCAGGAGAATAATCCCGAACAAATGATGCTGCTCAATTATTACGTCAGCGATGCGTATGGGAAAGGACTTTTTCATTTTCCTGTGGTGGAAAATGAAAAGGCAGAAATCTACCTTGCAGTAATAAAAAAGAAAATAGGTCACTGTCATTTTCGAAAAATCGTTTATGGTGGAGTTACTGCAATTGTAGCTTTTATGAGTACAGATTTCCTGGCAACAAAACTGGAACTGGGTAGCCGTTTCTCCCATACCATTTGGAATGAATCTGTTGTTCTCTATCGCCATCCGCGTTATAAACCCACCTATTCCGTTTCTCCGGTCAATTGGCATGATACGTTATTTAAGACATCCATTTCATGGACACGCAATTCAAAACTCATGCAGGATCTGCTAGGTGTATTTGCCTTTGAAGGACTTACTAGTCCACAATTAGCTGTATTATTTTTAAATCAATTGACATCAATTGGACTATGCAGTTATCTCTACCTACGGATCGGTTATGCCCCAATGAATGTGACTATAGCGGATCTGGTGGACTGGACCTGTATCTGTGATAAAAAGGTGAAAGAATTTTATACAGCAAGAAGTGAAGTGGAGGAAATATTGAATGCAGAGCTGTTAAAACAAATGAAAGGGCGGGTCTATGAGCTTCCTTCACCATTGGCTCAGCTTGATATGGACTATTTTAGGTCAAAAGCGAAAGAAATTACGGATTTCTTTGTCGATCTCTGCGATCAGAGCATACGGTATATGGAGTTGAAATCGGAGGTTAAATTAAACGAGATAATATGATGGGAATTGGCTTTAACTGCATTGCGAAGGATGCTAAAATCCGTTCTGTAGAAAAAATACTTCCAAAAAGAAATTCTAGTGAGCCTCTTATAATTCCTTGGGAAGATGGATTTATAGGGCGAATGACTCCGCGTTACCTGACCAAATATTATGCTGATGATGAGATTCCATTTGTAGAACGAGATGATATTGTTCTTCAAGTTCGACCGTATCCGCCGAAATACGAACTTAGGCTAAAAAATAAATCAGGAATTACTGTTAAAATCGAGCTGACTGCGGAATACCTAAGTATTAATTGTTCTTGTAGCGCCGATTTAGTAGGGCTTTGTGAGCACGAAGCAATCCTGTTATCGAATAAATTACAGGATAGTCATCCCAATTATTTAAAAGGCCTATATCAGACTGAAATGAATAATTTGCCGGTATGGAAGAAAAAAATAGTCCCATTTAAGGTTTGTGACAATTATTCTTATGCTGAATTAACAGTAGAAATGAATAATGAATATGGGCGATTTTATCATTTAGCGCCAAATGATTATGAAAGTGGTCTTCGTCTGCCTGTACGTAGATTGGAAGGATATCTTGATCTAAAGCAGAATGATGAAGTGTATTTCTTTGTTACGACGAATTTTTCTGCTTTTGGTCTGCCAGTTTTTTTTCCATTTCATTATAAATTTAAACGCTCTCGTTCCCTTTCGTACTCTTATCTATTGGATGAAAGTAACTTGAAGTTGTCTTTAAATTCTTATGATCAATATCTGGAATTGTTCAGTCGTCGATTTGCAGCCCTCCTTAATGAGGACAAAATACTTCGGGAAGAGAAGAAGGATCTGGTCAGCGAAGATATCAATTACTTCGAGCGGAAACAATGGGAAATTATACAGGTATGGCGTGATTTACTGGAAAATCCGCCTTTTCCAATTAAATTGCGTTTTGTCGAAACATTTAGACGCTATCGATTCGCACAACAGATTAATTTGAAAAATTCGAGAGTGCTAGATGTTTTTACGTTAACTAAAGCACAGGGGAATTTGCACTTCAAAGTCGAAATTGATGATCAGGATCAATATTTGAAAATGCGAGTTTGCCTTTATTACAGCAATCAGCTAATAGATTGTCCTGAGTTTTTAGGAGATGAAAATTGTTTTTTTCTGAAAGTCTCGAATGGGGAAATTTTGTTTATTGATAATCTGATCCAGGCTGCGGTATTGCAAAAATTTAGGCAATGGAAATATAGATTGACTGTTTTTAAAGAGGATTTTCATGCTTTCTTGAACGATTATCTGATACCTCTGTCAAAAATAGCAGAGCTTGTCATGTTGAATAGGCTGGGTGAAAACATGAAAATTCCGCAAGTCTTCAAACCTTTTAAAAAAATCGCTACTATTTCTGTAATTGGCCAATTTCTTTGCTTAGAAGCTTTTGTCGAATACGACAAAGAGGGTAGGTTTTCGTTGAATTCCAGGAGCAATTTGATTGTACAGGAGAGACAGAATCGATTGACCTATTTTGAACGAGATAAGTTCAAAGAAGATGATTTTCAGAAATTTTTTAAGACGCAGCATTCGATCCTTAATCAAACTACATTAGAAAATAATTGGTTGATTCCTTTAAAAGAAATTGAAAACACTGTCTGGCTCTATGATTTTATGGACAGCTGTTTACTCAACGAAATTGCCGTAGAAATTGACCATCTTAAGCAAGGCAGTGCATACTATCCTTTTCCCCTAAACTGCACTGTGCGTAACGTTCGTATGGAAAATAATCACTGTTCGATTCTCCTCGGGCCAAAATTCGGACGACACACCGTTTCAATGGATGAATTTGAGGATTTAATCATGGGAGCAGATAAAGTTTTTACCGTTGGGGAAGGAACTTTTGGCGTGATACGTAGCGCTGATCGAGAAATCTATAGGCCACTGTTTTTAGGTGGAAGAAGGGAAGAGGATTGTTTTGTTTTAAATACAATTCAACTTGTTTCTATGCAGAAAGTGTTGGATAAAATAGATAAAAGGATTATTCAGGATAGTATCCGGGAGCGTCGTGAAAAACTTGCTGCATTGGATCAGATCCCTCTTTTGGAGATACCTAAAGGCTTAAGAGCTCAATTACGTCCTTATCAACAGGTAGGTTTCAGCTGGCTCGCTTTTTTAAATGAATTTCAGTGGGGAGGTCTATTAGCTGATGATATGGGTTTAGGAAAAACACTGCAGATTATAACATTGCTCGAATACTTTTACCAATTGCATCCTATGGGGAAATCTACTTTAATCGTTGTTCCTAACTCCCTTTTGTTTAATTGGGAAAACGAATACAAAAAGTTCGCTCCCCACCGAAATATAGGAATTTATCATGGTAAACTGCGGGAAGGCTTTATTTTTAAAGCAGAAGGTATGGTAATTCTTACGACATATGGAACGATATTAACTGATGCGGAATATCTGACTAGTTTGGACTTTAGTTATCTCATTATGGACGAATCCCAAGCTGTCAAGAACCGGAATTCGAAGCGTTTTGAGACGCTGTCAATGGTTAAGGCCGATTACCGCGTAGCGATGACGGGAACACCTATCGAAAATGGAGTGGAGGATATATACGCGCAAATGAGTATAGTCAACCCGGGATTTTTTGGTAATTACGGCAGTTTCAACAAAACCTATAAAGGAATTAAGGGAGAAGATACAACGCAGGAAACGACTAGTAGCCTCCAAAAGATGATTCAACCTTTTATCCTTCGGCGTACAAAAAAACAAGTTGCTTTGGATCTTCCTGAAAAGACCGAAACAATTCTGTATATGGATATGCTTCCGGAGCAAAGAAAGATATACGATAAGGCTAGAAAAATATTCAAGGGGGAGATTGAAAGTAATCTGAATAGTGCCGATTCCACAAAATCCAAATTTTTGGCGATAGAGGCGCTGCAAAAACTACGACAGCTGTGCAATTCGCCCATGCTGATGAAAGATGGTGGCTTCGGTCATGATTCGATCAAATTGGATTTTATTGATGAGATCATGGATGAAGTAGCTCCGAATCATAAGATTCTTCTCTTTTCGGCGTATACGTCCATGCTAAAGCTCGTGGCACAACGAATCGAAAATAAGGGTATAGCGTATGCCTATCTTGATGGTAAAATGAATCAGGATCAGCGGCAAAATGCGGTCGAAAGATTTCAGAACGAGAACGGATGCCGTGTGTTTTTAATCAGCCTCAAAGCCGGAGGAACAGGCTTGAATCTGACCGCAGCTGATTATGTTTATATTTTGGATCCCTGGTGGAATCCCGCTGCCGAAGCACAGGCAATAGATCGGTGCTACCGCATTGGTCAGGACAAGCATGTCATGGCTTACAAGATTGTTTGTCGGGATTCCGTTGAGGAGTACATCTTAGCACTCCAAGAAAGTAAAAAACGAATATCCGAAGGACTTATTTTAGATGAAACGAATCTGATGAAATCGATCAGTAAAGAAGAGCTGCTTAAATTATTTGAATAACCAATTACAAAATAAATTATGAAAACAGAATCTATTATAAAAACTTCCTATTCGGGAATGATGTATTCGTACGATTTTCAGCTTTGGTACACCTATCTTAAGCGGCGTATCCAACAAGAATGGAGGCAAGTGGAAGTTTTGTTTTTACTTGCTCGGCTTCGGATTTATCCAAGACACTTGAAAAATGTGCTGTATGGGCTCATGCAGCAAAATAAACTGGTCGTTAGAAATTTGGAAGGAAGATATTCTTTTTATCCGGTTGATAGAAAGGAGGGGCATGCAAAATTTAATTGATGATACTGGAAAAGAGAGATTTCACGCAGAATTTTCCATGTACTATGCGGGTATTATTTATCTCTTGCTATTAAATCGGATCAGCTTCGGTTTTACCCGTGAAGAAATGGCTTTCTTGATGGGACAAGAGGAAACCTATGTTAAGGAAATGGAAGAACTTAAAATCCCAGCCGGAAATCTTGAAGTTATGGTCCATCTTAATTGGGTGTTCAACCGCAGGAAAGTGGATATCAGTAAATTTGATAATAAAACCAGCTATCGGTTTGAGTTCACGATTTGGGAGGGAAAAGGGATCCGCCACTACCAAATGGAATATTTTATCAATGCCGTAGAAACCATCACCTTTTTTCAATTAATGGAAGAGATCAACGCCGAAGATAAAGCACAAGCTGAACAGGATGTATGCGAGCGGATGGCTGTGGAGGTGCTTTTGGATAAGCTCCTCGAGATGAATTATTTTAAGAAGTATAGAACACCGCTTGAACTTTGGCGCTATGTTGAGAAATATCTTGAAGAAAATATTCGCGTGAAAAGCTTGATGCAGGAGCTTGGGGTGTTCGCAGGAAAGAAAGGGAGTGCGCCGCTGCGGAAAACTAAAGCCAAAAGTTTTGGCTTCCGCTATATTGAACATAAATAAAAAAATATGGAAGATCTTACTGGAGTACCTTTAGAGGTACCACGAAATTTTCGCTTAATATGCGAGCTTTTTGGCATCGCTGTGCCAGCTTTTATTCAATTGTTTTTGGATCATTATTCTTTTATAGATCAAAATTTTAAAGATAATTCAAGCTATAATATTGCGACGAGAGCCGTACGTTTTATCAACGATAAAATTCCTAAAGGCGATAATCCTTTAACAATTGAATTCAGAAAGAATGAAAGGGACAAAGGGGTGAAATTATTGCAACGTCAGGTAAAATTGGCAATCAATAGAAATTATAGCACTGGCGAACGCAGAAATAAAGGCCGAATTATTACTGCCCAGATCTATGACCTTTTTGCTACAAAAGTGCGGCTTAAAGACCGCATCTATTTAGACGAAAACACATCCTTTAAATTGAGTAAGGATTTTCTGCTGACTTGCATGATGAATGCTGTTCATCCATCGCATTACATTAATACCATGATGCTACAGGTATCTACAGCTGACTTTTTAGCAGCAATGCACTTGGATAAAGCTACTTATAATCCAGTTTTGGGACTTATTCATCGTGTCCATGATGGTTATGGAGATCTTATTGATTGGGAATATCGTCATACGCCTTTTTTTAAACGATTTATCATGGATTTACAGGAACTCAATAAACGCTATTTTTTTTATCGCGACCTCGATAAAAGAATAGCACTTTATGAGGCCTGGCTCGATCGTATTTTGGAAACCAGAGATGAGGAGTTTTAGCTATAAATGAATTTTGGAAAGCTACTTGTCTTTTTATAAAGTTGGACTTGTATTAAAACGGTTAGATAGATACAATTTCGATGAATCAATTGATGACTTTTTAAATTAATAAAATATGAAAACATTGGAAAATATTAAATTAACGACAGCATTTAAACAATTTTGCGACCTGTTCAATTTCACACCGGAAGAAGTTGTACAGGAATTTATTGATAAAATTGACATTGCAGAGTATATGTGTGATCCAATACAACCCGATCGTTGGGCTAATGTATTTGCGATGGAGTATTTGATCCAATATACACAGTCTGAAAATAGTATTGTGGAATATGGAGAATTTGCAGAAGAGTGGGTTAAAATAATCGAGGCGAATGAGGGTGACCTTATTGGAAAAACAAGAACGCTATTGGATGCTTGGCACAAAAAAGTTTTGGAGGATCGCATTCATAGTATTATGAAAGGAGATGAAGGGAAGGATACAGCATAACGCTATGTTAAGTTTGATCAACTTTGTAAAATACGACGATCAAAATGTGTAGACCTAGCTAGTCACTGGCAAGGTACCTATAGTGATTATAACATGCAATCAAAATGAATCGCTATATTTAAACATGCACGAAAAACCCGAACAAAGAAAAACATCAATAGTTCCAGCATTAGTCAAAGTTTTTGTTGGTGCTATTGGTGTTTTTGCGATTTTGACAGTTTGTTTCTATCATAATGACCTGGACGTCGACGGCAATTTAACTGTAGGATTTCCCTGGATATTCTTTCGGAAAGGAAGTGGCTATAGCCTGGATCTTAATGAGCAGGTCGGATACCACGAATTTGAACCTCTAAAATTGATCGGCAATATTCTTTTTTCTGCAACACTGGCTCTGATGATCTTCTGGATATATCGCGTCATCATAAGAAAGCGCTAAACATTTTATAAATTTCACAAAGAACGCCAAGAATACATTCGCTAATTTCGGGCTCCTTGACTATAATAAATTATTCTCTTTAATGAGATTTCTGTAAAACTGTAAACTCTCCTCTAAATAAGAAATATAACTTTCTTTGTCGCGTAAAAGCTGCTTGTCCTTTGCTAAGGGCAATTTTTCTTGCTTTAACTGAGCTGTCGAAGAATTGATCAAACTATTTATATCCGTTTGTAATATATCCGCAATTTGCCGTAAACGCTCAATGTCTATCTTCGTTGTTCCGATCTCAAGATTCTGATAAGCTTTTAATGATATATATAATTGTTCAGCCATTGCCCGTTGGGAAATCTTGAGATATTTCCTACGCTCTTTAACGGCTTTGATAATTTCTTGTGATGTAACATTGCTCATGGTTAATAGAATGCAAATTAATGTGAATACAGGGTTTGGTATAACCAAAGATAAGTATTTTGAAAACATAATCTACTTGTGTAGTAGTCTTTATTTTCAGTTATTTAAAAACCACTGCTATCCTCCTCGTAAAATCTTCTTCGTAAGGCGTATTAAATCTTCATAACGACATTTAATATAGGAACATTTTCTACCTAACTGTTGGAAATGAATAGTTAAACCACTTATTTTTGAATAGTCTACTGATTTAGTAGTTTTTGTAAAAATAATAAACATATGACTAAAGTATTTACATTGATTGCATCGCTCACTTTCTCTACAGCGATTATGGCGCAGCATAAAACTGCCCTGTTAAACGGTCAAGTGACTGGCTATACCGCGCAGGATAAAGCTTTTCTGAGCTATCGGAATGGTACACAACGTATCGTCGATTCCGTCAACATTGGTTCAAATGGAACATTTCAATTCAATTATACGATTGCTGATCCGACAGTAGCCAGCCTAGCGGTAGGTAAGACACTTGCCCTGGCTCAACGTTCAAAAAATCTAACACTTTATCTTGAAAACACAGCGATCAAGGTTCAGTCCACCGATTCATTAAAAAATCCATTGGTCCAGGGGGGGAATACAAATAAGGAGCTTAGCCAATTGAAGAAACGGCTGGAACAAATTGCTCCTTTGCGTGATGCGTTGAATACAACATATTTTTCGGCGAGCCAGGAGCAACGAAATTCCCCAGAATTCAAAAAGGAAATTGAACAGCTCAGTGAGAACTATCAGCTTGAGAATAAAAAAATCCTGGAAACCTTTATCTCAGAGAATCCCAATTCTTTCGTCAGCTTAGACCGGATTGCAGAAGTTGTTGGCTATGCTCCCGAAGCCGAGGACCTCGATCGATATTTCAAACAGCTCAGTCCGGAAATACGTCATTCGGAAAAAGGAAAAGCTTTTGCACTACAGATTGATCAAACCAAGGCGACATCAATCGGACAGATTGCTCCGGCTTTTACCCAGGCTAACCCAGATGGGAAAAATATCTCCCTTGCCGATTATCGGGGTAAATATGTATTATTGGATTTCTGGGCAAGTTGGTGTGGCCCCTGCCGTCAGGAAAATCCCAATGTCGTAAAAGCTTATCATGCCCTAAAAAACAAAAAATTTACCGTACTCGGCGTGTCTTTAGATCAACCTGGCAAAAAGAACAACTGGCTGAAAGCTATTGCAGATGATAAATTAGAGTGGGATCAGGTTTCGGATCTTAATTTTTGGGATAACCAGGTCGCTAAGCTTTATAATATCCGATCGATTCCTCAAAATTTTCTGATCGATCCCAATGGAAAAATTATTGCCAAAAACCTTCGCGGTGAAGATTTGGAGCTTCAATTGTCGAAATATATCACAGATTAAGTTGTTTAAATTATGAGAAATAAATCTATTCGAAATAGGATGGTCATTGTTAAAGAATATGAAAATAATAACTATTTTAATTTTCGCTTTATGACTATTATCAGTTTATTCTGTTTATCAACTGCCATAGTCTCCTGTTCAAAGGAAGCTTCCATTTTAGAAAATGCCGAAGAACAATCTTTGATTCCTTTGCCTAAAAAGAATGCAAAATTACCTGGAATGGAAAGCGGTACTTTGACAACTTATCCGATCACTTATGTAAATGGATCATATACTAGTCTTTTTGCAGGGGGATTGAATTTTGGATCTACGTTTGCATATCCAACTAATAGGTATGAATTTGGTGATTATACCCCTTGGTTTCCTTATTTTGGATCAGTTACCTCCAATGCAAATCTTTTATCATTTGAGGTATCTGATCATAAATTTGTTGCCGTATTTGGAACAGCTGTAAACGGATTTGTTCTAAAATTTGATATTGTAAAATATTTCAAAGAATTAGAGAAGGGGGTTACCCTCAGTATTGGCGATTATATTACAAGAACAGATGGAAGTTCTGATGGATTGAGTTTGATAAAAGGAAAATTTTTAATTGATTATACTTCTCCTTTGGGTGTTTCTATTGCTGATGTGAACGCTTTGGAGGGGGGTGTTGTCGATCTAGGGCCAGGGATCTAATTACCTAGAAAAGAAATATAGTTTTATAATCCGTTAAAAGGACGGCGGCTGAGTACACAGCCGCCTTTTTAGTATTACCTTTTTGTTAAGTCTCCCGTCTTTGCTAACCCGGTTTAGTTAAAAACTGTTAATGTTTTATTGACCCTGCCTTCATATAGCATTTGTAATCTTGTACTCATAAATCAAATGCGCTACTTATGAAATTTAAAGCCAACAATGTCTTTTGGTTGTTATGTACCATTGCAGCGAGCTCAACCGCTGTTCAAGCCAAACCGCTCACACTAACCACCTCGCAATTTACGTATGCACAGGGGATCGTCAAAGGCCGTGTCCTCGACACCCAAGGAAATGCTGTCGCAGGAGCAACCGTTCAAAATTTGAAAAGTAAAAAATCTGTTCAGTCTGACGAAAGAGGAAATTTCCAGATCGAAGCTGAAATGGGCGATAACCTGAGTATTTCCTTTATTGGATATAGCAGACTCGTGCAAGCTGTCAGCCAATCCAATGGGCAGATCTTTTCTCTAAAGACCGATGAAAACACACTGGAAGAAGTGACCATCTCTATCGGTTATCAGCGGATCAGAAAGTCGGATGTCACTGGCGCAATCGCTAGCGTTAAGGCGGAAGAACTCAATCTGAGCGCACCAAAATTATCCCAGGCATTGGTTGGTAAAGTAGCAGGTGTACAGGTGATGCAGACAAGTGGCGCTCCATACGATGGGACCAAAATGCGCGTCCGCGGAATGGGATCGATCAATGCTGGTTCGGATCCATTGTACGTTATTGATGGATATCCAGCAGGAAACAATTTAAATATCAACCCCAATGATATTGAGTCTATCGATGTGTTAAAGGATGCCGCTTCTGCAGCGATCTATGGATCTCGTGGTGCTGGCGGTGTTGTATTGATTACAACCAAGCGTGGCAAGGAAGGTAAGAGTAATGTGGACTACGAAGTATTGGGTGGTTTCGGTCAGCTTTCCAAGAAAATCGATGTTTTAAATTCGGAACAGTTTATTGATCTCCTGATTGATGGTCGTAACAATTCGTATAAAGACCTTTTGGCTACGAAAGGGATTGCCTGGAGCGATAGTAGACGCTTTGATGATAATAAAACGCGTATTGCTAATGTCGGAAATGCCGGCTCGGTGAGTATTCCTGAAGACTACTATGACTTCGCATCTGGTACAGCAAAAAAAGCAAAATATGATACGGATTGGCAGGATGCCTTATACCGTAATGCGCCTTTTCAACGTCATAATCTATCAACCTATGGCGGTAACGAAAAAAATCGCTATTTCCTAAGTGGATCTTATCAGAATCAACAAGGGATCATGCTCGGGACGGATCAAAAGGTCTTTAATTTCCGCGCTAATATCGATAGCAAAGTCAGCAAGAGATTGACCGTTGGCGCAAATGTTTCATTTACATATAATGACAACAACGAGGTGACGACTGGGCGTTACGACAGAAGCCCATCAATGGCCGCATTAATTTATTTGCCTACCCTCCCTGTTTATAACGAAGATGGAACCTATGCCAAATACCTGATGGCGGATCTTTCGGCGAACAATTACGGTATCCAGAATCCTGAAAACCCACTGGCCTATGTTACTGAGATTAAAAACAACCGCCGTGGAAAGAGAGGGCTATACAACGCCTTTGCAGATTTTTCTATTATGGATGGCCTAAATCTAAAAGTAAACGGTGGACTGTCTACTTACGACGAGAAGTATGATTATTTCCGTCCGACAAGTATATCCGATGGAAACAACAAGCCGTTTTCACCGCAGGCAATTTCTGCTGCCTATGCAGATGCCAAGACAAAAAATGAATTGGACAAATTGCTGGAAACAACGTTAAACTATAACAAGACTTTTGGTGGTAAACATCAGGTATCCGCTTTATTGGGCTATTCGGCTCAACGAACAGATTACGATTATCAAGGTGTGAGAGCCAATGGTTTTAATAACAATGCAATTGGGGAAATTACAGATAAAGGAGCCGATCCTTCTAATTTCCAATTGCTAAAAGACGATACGTTCAAACGTACGACAACGCTCCAGTCATATTTTAGCCGTGTAAGCTATAGCTTTGATTCCAAATATTTCCTTTCAGCTTCCATTCGTACCGATGGATCATCACGTTTCGGGCCAAATAACAAATGGGGAACCTTCCCATCGGTTTCAGGTGGTTGGACCCTCTCCAAGGAGGAGTTTTATACGGATTGGTTAGGACAACAGTCAACGGTCAAACTAAGAGCGAGCTGGGGACGTAGTGGAAATAATAATATTGGTGATTATCGCGCGTTATCCGTTATCAACTCGCCAGCAGGAGTTATTCTTGGCGATAAAGTGGAGACTTCCTATACAGCAGGTGATCTGTTCGATCCAAAATTGGGTTGGGAATCAACCTCGCAATACAACGCTGGCGTGGATCTCGGTTTGTTAAAAGGACGACTCAACATTATGACCAACTTCTACCTGAGCCGTTCCTTCAATTTATTATTCAATCAGCCACTCTCCGCTGTATCCGGATCAACAACAATCTTGACCAATCTGCCAAATTCGAAGGTGCAGAACAAAGGTTTTGATGTGCAGGTTGATGCCACACTGATTCGCAAAAATGAATTTGAATTAGGATTCAGTGGGAATATCAATGTCAACAGAAATAAAGTGCTCGATCTCGGTGGGGCTTCTACCATCTTGACGAATGGTGCTGAACGCTCCTACTTAACGCATATTACACAAGAAGGAAGTCCGATTGGTATGTTCTACGGCTTTAAAGTTTTGGGTGTTGCCACGGAGGAAAACTATAAAACTGTCGCACCTTCCGCTGCTTCAACAACTCCGCTACAACCTGGAGATCTTTATTTTGAAGATGTTGACGGCAATGGTATCGTCAATGATGCCGATAAACGTGTGATCGGCAATCCGCATCCTAATTTCACCTATGGCTTTGCCGTCAATGCACGCTATAAGGCATTTGATCTACGCGCATCATTTAATGGCTCCCAAGGGAATAAAGTGCTGGATGGCTATGATTATTACCTCTATAATATGGAAGGTTCCGGCAATCAATATGCGGATGTCGCACAACGCTACCGTTCGGCTCAAAATCCGGGAAATGGTAAAGTATACCGTGCATCGCGTGGCGGTACGCAAAGTAACAGTACACGTCTTTCTGATTTTTATCTGCAGGACGGTTCATTTCTGCGTATGACAAATATTGCTTTGGGGTACAATCTTCCCAAAAGCCTAGCAGAAAAGTTAACACTTTCTGGAGTAAGGGTCTACGCGACAGTGGACAATCCATTTACGATTTCTAAATACAAAGGTTACAATCCGGAACCGGATTATAATCAACGTGGTAACCTGACTCCAGGTGTGGATTATGGACTTTATCCATTGGTGCGATCGTATAACCTTGGTGTAAAAGTAACGTTCTAATTGCAGGATCAAGGAGCTAAAAATAGTCCTACGCACTGCGCTTTGCAGTTACGTAGGCTGATGAAAAATAAAAAAATAACAGGATGAAAAAAAGATATATATTACCCTTTGTTTTGTTGGCATTGTCTTCATGTACCAAAGATTTTTTAAATCAGAAAAACCCCAATGCCGTCACGATCGATGATTACTTCAAGTCGGAAAATGATGTGCTTTTGGCTGTCAACGGCCTCTATCAATCACTTCGTTCGGGAAGCACGATCGGGGAATCGAGTACATTATATAACGAAGAACGTTCGGATAATTCAGGACGTAATGATAACCAATCCAATGCCGGGGAACCTTTCCAATTCAATGACTTTTCGTTGCTGCCCAGCAATACCTATCTAAAGACACATTGGTCGGCTATGTACGCGGCAATCAGTCGTTGTAATGTGGTTCTTTCACATGTCGACGATGTGACCTTTACAAGTACAGAATTAAAAGGACGTTATATTGCGGAAGCGAAATTCGTTCGTGCATTATTATATTTCCATATGGTACGTAAATTCGGAGATATTCCATTATCTACCGTACAGGTGACCAGTAAAGAGCAAGCAAATGAATTGGCTTTTCGTCAGAAAGAGTCGATTGTGTACGAACAGATCATTAAAGATCTGACGGAGGCATTGTCCAGCAATCTTCCCAATACACAGAAAGATTATGTTATCGGCAGAGCATCTAAATCGGCCATCAATGCAATTTTGGGGCAAGTATACTTAACGTTAGGTGCAACGCAGACATCAGGTAATGCGGAGAATTTTGCGAAAGCAGAACAGTACCTCAATGCGGCCTACCAAATGCGAACTTTTGGCAAGCTAAACGAAATTCCCTACGCGGATGTTTTCGATGTGACCAAGAAGAATAGCTGTAAAGAACTAGTTTTTCAGATTCAGTATAAACAGGGAGACCAAAACTATAGCTCAAGTATTGCCCGTAATTATCAAGCACGGGGAGAAACCATCAACTCCCGCTACAACTCGACAGGTGCTGGTGAAGTGGCAAAACTAGATCTGGTCAAAGATTACGAACAAAGCGATATCCGAAAAGATTTCTCGGTGAAGTTTGCAGCAAATACACAGGTTAACGATTGGTTTGTAACCAAGTTTAGGGATAATAGTGACGCTGCAGGTACCAATGGTTGGGGCGGAAATGACTGGATCTTGATCCGTTACGCAGATGTGATGCTGTTGTTGGCCGAGGCGAAGTATCACCTGGGTAAGGATGCCGAAGCTATCGCGCTTTTGGATCAAGTACGTGAACGTGCCGGATTACCTTCCTATGCTACTTCCATGTTGAATACGGCTTATCGCAGTAAATATCCAACTTTAAAAGAGGCTATATTGCATGAACGCCGTGTGGAACTGGCATTTGAAAACCAACGCTGGTTTGATTTGATCCGTAATTACAATGCACAAGAATTGGTGACTTATTTCAAAACGAAGAGCCAGGCTGATTATGGAAATGCTAAAATCTCCAATATCTCGACAAAAGATCGATACTACCCAATTCCTTTTGATGAATATAAGCTGGATCCGACACGTATGTATCAAAACCCCGGATATTAATCTGCAATTGAATAGATATGTTAAAGAATATCAGAAAAATCTTGTTACTTGTCTTGGGAATATGCTGTATGCATATTTCCAAAGGCCAGGTAAACAATATGCCTAATGGTCCACAGGATTGGCTGATCAAGAAGAATTATTATGCATCCTATTTGCTCTTAAAAGATCCTGCCCTTATACAGGAGTTCGTCAGCTTCAAACCGATTGCACAAGTATTGGAAAAAAGGTTTGAACGTTTTAACAACAGTGCCAGTTGTCCCGATCTCACATGCTATTTGAATGCCTTCAAATGGCAGGATAACGAAATCGACCTGTTGGCAGAGCAGTTGGCGGAGCAACTTGGTCATAACAAAAAATTGGACCAGCTCGTTCAGGCGAGTCTTATTCCATCAATGACCTATGGTGTGCTGCATCATGAAACAGCAAAGGCCTATTTTACGAAAGCCTTGAAACAGGATTTAAAGGCAATGAATTATGTCGTGGACGTCTATGCGGGTGGTAAAAGTCCCAATTACCCCAAAATAGATTCGATCTCTTTCGATGTAAAACGTGCGGCCTACCTTCATCTTTTGGACGATGTACGCCAAGACATCCGCAAAGATATTCCGACGCCTAAAACGGCATTTTTTATGACCATGATGACTGCGGTACGCTTGTTGGAAATTAATGAGCGATGGGACGCGGCACAACTAGAGCCACTGATTGAACTCGAAAACAAGAAAGCTTACGAAGCGGTCAAAAAGACCGACTTCGCAAGCTTTCCCTATAGTCTATTGCTGACCTTAGGTGCGGGCCCCGAGCTGTATGGACAGCCAATTAGCCCGGGAGGCATGTTGCGCGCGCGGATGGCAGCCCGAAGTTACTTTGAAAAATTGGCCCCTTTTATTGTGTTGTCTGGTGGTAAAGTACATCCTTATAAGACGCGTTTCATTGAGGCAATAGAAATGAAAAAGTATCTTATCGAGGTCATGGGAGTACCTGAAGCGGCGATATTGATTGATCCACATGCCAGACATACAACCACAAATTTGCGTAATACGGCGCGTATCTTGTTAAATTACGGTTTTCCGAAAGATAAGTATGCTATTGTTAACAGTAGTAAAATGCATATCGATGCGGTTGAAAAAATGGGCGATCGTTGCATGCGTGAATTGGGGTATATTCCCTATACATTGGGTAAACGAATTTCAGATGTGATCATCGAGTTTAAGGCAAAAGAAGAAGCCTATACGATCGATCCAGATGAACCCTTGGATCCTTAGCCGACTAATTGGGCTAGCTGCTGCTCTATTCACTGAGCAGATCGACTTTGTCTATTGCCTAATGGCAGTGCATAAAAAAGGTCCGTAGCGGTATAAGCTACGGACCTTTTTTATTTTAATAAAATGGACTTCCCTTCTTTAGCCGAGCGTTTTGCCGCTTCCAGGATTTCGACTACCGTGACATTATTGTGGATCGATCCAAGATCATTTTCCGGCACCATGGCATCTTTCAGGACCTGTTCCAGATAGGCAATATGGTTCTCAAAATAGGGGACCGTAGTTGGTACATTTGTAGGTGGATCATTCTGTTGTTTATATTTTAAAAGCTCTTTATCATTTTTGGCATAGAGCTGAGCTTTTGTGCCAAATACCTGCAGATCTTTAACACTGTATGGCCAAGCCCAAGAAGCTTGAATAATGCCTGTGCTGCCGTCACGGTAGCTCAGTATGATGGTGGCGTTGTCGTCTACCTTGGGATAAACCTCTGGCTTGAGCTGTTGTGTAAAGGCCGTTACCGAAATTGGTCTTTCACCATTTTTGAGCCAGGTCATTAAATTGGCGCCATAACAGCCAAAGTCCATGATTGCACCACCACCGTTTTTTTTCGGATCGGTAAGCCAATCCAGGAAATAATTGCTACAGCCGATTTCTTTTGGTCCTTCATGCCCGTCTTTTACAAGTATGCGTGTGATTTTTCCAATTTCATCCTTGTCGACCAGTTGTTTCAGTTGTTGATTGCTTTTATACCAGGTCGTTTCGTAATTGACCAAAAATGGAGTTTCGAACTGTTTGGACAAAAATGCAATACGTTTTGCGTCAGAAAGAGTTGTAGCAAGAGGTTTCTCTACCATGACAGGGATCTTAAGCGGGAGACAGGTTTCTGCGACGCGAATATGCTCATCGGTTGGATTGTAGGCAAGAACTGCATCCGGTTTAACATGTTTCAATAAACTGGGCAAGTCATGATAGAAGATTGCGTCTGGTAAATTATACTGCGTTCGTATTTTATTTGATAAAGCTTCATTCGGTTCAGCAATACCGATAATATCGACTTTTTTATCCTTATATAAATTTAAAAGCAAGAATACGTGGTCATGGTTGAGCCCCGCAACAGCCACTTCAAGTCGTTCACTGGCCTGTGCAATTTGCTGGACGAATAGGAGTAGGAAAACGATGCGGATAAGATGCTTCATATGTTAAGTTTAGTCATTATAAATATACCGATTTGTTCTGAGGATACCCCTTGTAAATCCAGGTTACTTTGCGGTGCGATCGGATGATATCGGCAACAATGTCAAAATAGGTTTCTCCACGACCAGCTTTTAGCTCCTCTAGTTTCTTTTGAAAATGCGTTTGATTGAATGGTGATTGCGCGCCAAGCTTTCCCTGATAATAGGCCAAAGTTGTTTCGATACCCAATGATGCCCTGCTATGTGCAATATCCTTCCAAACAATGCAATGTGAAGCTGCGTCTTTGAAGGTCCCAAATCCACCGTAAAGCAGGTCATCAAAACCGTCTAGGCTTCCTATCTTCCAGCTTTCGCTGGACATGTAGACGGCATTAATTTCATCGTAAAAACTTGCAATATCGTTAATGTTACAGCCATCAACCACAGCCACGCCGAGATCGGGATTGCTCCCCACAAGTTGCTTAAAATCCGTCCATAGATCCTTCGCAGGAAATATTAAGTCATCCTCTTTATCTTGCCATTTGTTTAACAATTGAACGAGTTCGGTTCTAATGGTACTGGGATGATAGGTCAATGAAGACAAAAATGACCTTAACGCAGTGCTATCCGAATCACTGACCAAAAAATGCGCAAGTGTACCGACCAATTTTTTTTCATCTGTTTTCATCACTGACCTTTATTTTTAATCTTCTGATAATAGTCTAACGAAATCGTTTGCGGTTTTTTAACAAAAAATCCTATACATTTAACGATACATTTAAGGATAAATCTAATGTTATGTTCTACCGATTTATTTGCTATAGTATATTAACTCTTGTGAATATACTCTTTCGGTTTGGGATTCCTGTATTCGGGCAGCAACATCCTAACGTTATTGTCATTTTGAGCGACGATGGTGGTTATGATGATTTTGGTTGTTACGGCGGTAAGGAGGTCTACACCCCAAATATTGATGCACTTGCACAAAATGGTGTGCGTTTTCAGTCGGCTTATGCGTCGGCTTCGGTATGCGCTCCTTCTCGCGCGGGCTTACTTTCTGGTCGCTATCAGCAGCGCTTTGGTTTTGAACATAATATTTCAAAACGTCCAACTGCAGGTGTTGCACTGGAAGATATCGGAATGGATACACGGGTAGCCACCATTGCTGATTTCATGAAGTACAATGGCTATAAAACAGTGGCGATCGGCAAATGGCATCAGGGGGATGGTCCACAATTTAATCCGCTTAAACGTGGATTTGATCACTTCTATGGTTTTATTGGTGGCGATCGGCCTTACTTCCCAATCCATGGTGCTGTGAAGCCAACGCAGCTTCTTTATGATGATCGACGTGTAGTCCCTGAAGATACGATTCATTATTTGACAGAAACATTGACTGATAAAGCAATTGCGTATGTTCAGCAGTATAGAAGCCAGCCTTTTTTTATGTATTTAGCATTCAATGCTGTGCATACACCCGTCGAAGCACCACTGAAGACCATTGAAAAGTATAAAAATGTAACCGATCCATTGCGAAGGGCTTATCTGGCGATGCTGGACAATATGGATGAAAATATTGGGCGTTTGGTCAGCCATTTAAAGCAAGAAGGACTTTATGAAAACACCTTAATCATTTTTATGAATGATAATGGTGCGGCAACAAATAATGGCGCAGACAATGGACAATTGCGTGGTTTAAAAGGGTCAAAATGGGAAGGTGGAATTCGGGTTCCGCTTATCATGCAGTGGCCGGCTAAGCTACCGAAAGGGATAACATCCGATGCCATGGTATCGGGTATGGATATTTTACCCACCAGTATCGACGCAATAAAAGGTAAGAAAATCCCTGGGCAGCAAATCGATGGCATCAGTTTGCTCACTTCGTATACGGCAGAAAAAAAAGGGCATGATTATTTATTTTGGCGCCGGGGGATTGCACGGGCTGTACGACACCAGGAGTGGAAATTGATTGTTGTCAAAGATGATCCGATATTGTTGTTCAATCTCAAGAATGATCTTCGTGAGCAGTATAATCTGGCCACGAAGTATCCTGAGCGTGTGAAAAAGATGCTGCAAAAACTGACCGAATGGGAAAAGGGAATGGAGAATCCAAAATGGCTGAGCTCCGTATTGGATAATGATCAAAATCAACTGATGAAACACCGTTTGGATGTTGTGGGACGTGCTGCTGAACGCCAATACCCCTAAATAATGCATACTAAAAAACAGATGAAAGGACTAATTATATTTTTATTGTCCTTTGCCTTGGTTATGGCAAAGGCGCAGAACAGCGATACGTTTGTGCGTATTAAAAAGCATATATACGATGATGAATTAAGTGGCCCATTGCCCGGTGCAGATAAAACACGAAGCCTATGTAATCAACTGCGTGCGGACGGTACCTGGGCAGATATCGATTACAGCAGTAAGTCAATATCGCTTTGGCCTCCGGGAGAACATTTGGATCGATTAAGGACACTTATTGTTGCCTATGTGTCTCCGCAAAGTGCATCTTATCAGCAAAAATTACTTTACGATAAAATCCTGCTTGCGGCACAATATTGGGCGAATAATCGTTTTGAATCTTCGAATTGGTGGCATAACGAAATCGCTTCTCCAAAGGCCATCGGTGTTTGTCTGATCCTGATGAAATTTGGAAAGGAAAAAATTCCTACTACACTAGAGACTCCACTTGTTGAGCTGATGAAGCGTGGTGATCCTTACACAAAAACAGGAGCGAATAAAAGTGATATTGCCATGCACTATTTTTATCGTGCATTGATCTTGGAAGATGAAAATCTTTTAGCTGCTGCTATGGAGCAGCTGCTTTTTCCGATACAGCTTGTGAATGGCAAGGAAGGACTGCAATATGATTTCTCTTACTTACAACATGGCCCTCAATTATACATTGCAGGCTATGGGGAAGAGTTCCTGAAAGGAATTTCAAAAGTTATGGCTTATGTGCGTGAGACGCCTTATGCTGTTGACCAAAAGAGACTGGATCTTTTTGAGCGTTTTCTCACAGAAACATATCTGCCAATTATACGTTCGCGCTACATTGATTTTAATGTACATGGCCGTGGGATCTCTCGCCCTAATATCTTGGAAAAGACACAGGAGACAGCCATATTACAGCAAATGAAGCTGATCGATCCAGCTAAAAATGCCGTTTGGAATACAGGGCTCGAAAAGCTAGATAGCGTCCAGCCTTTTGACGCCGAAAATATCGAGGCCCACCGCCATTACTGGAAAGGTGACTACACAACTCATCTGCGTAAGCAATTTCATTTTAATGTTAGATTGGCCAGTAGCCGCACCAATAAATCGGAGTCTGGAAATGGAGAAAATGTTCTTGGTCGTAATATGTCAGATGGCGTGACCAATATTCAGGTGTTTGGACCGGAATATTATAATATTATGCCTGTATGGGAATGGGATAAAATTCCGGGAACGACAACACGAGATTATCCGGGAGATTTAGAGCTGAAAGAACAATGGGGCGCGCGTGCCGCAAATAGCTTTGCAGGCGGGGTAAACAACGATAAGACGGGAGCCTCAGCCATGTCGGTACAGTACGATGGGGTTACCGCTCAAAAAGCCTGGTTCTTTTTCGATCGGGAAATTGTTTGTTTGGGAGCTGGAATTCATTGTGCAGCGCCAGAAGCTGTGGTAACAACCTTAAACCAAACCTGGCTGAATGGCCCGGTTGTCTGGAATGGAAAGGAAACGTCGACGCTTGATTCGGTACAGCGAATTGTCAAAGAAGGCGAATTTATAACCCATAACAATGTCCTGTATTATTTTCCAACAGCGATGAACGTTGGATTGACAACAAAGGATCAGGTCGGCTCCTGGTATCGTATCAACCGTTCCCGTTCCAAAGATGCTGTACATGGAAAGGTCTTCAAGCTCTGGTTTGATCATGCTGTTGCTCCGAACAATGCGAGCTATGCCTATATTGTTTTGCCTGGCACCAAAACTGTTGATAAAAAAGTAATGCAGCGCATAAAAATTTGGCAGAATACTCCGGATATACAGGCCGTGGAGCATAAAGGGAGCGGGATTCTACAGCTGGTTTGTTATCATGCGGGAACGTACCAAGTTGGCGATTGGTCTATTAAGCTCGATCAACCTGCTATCATGCAACTGAACCTGCTGGAACCTAAAAAGATTCAGCTTGATATAGCAGACCCACTGCAAAAAGCCAAAATAGTGAAGGTTCAGCTTGTCAATAAACAGCTTCGAGTAAATCAATCGTTGGAGCTTTCGCTTCCACAGGGCGAGTACGCTGGAAGTACTGTAAGCAACCGAATCACTATCGGGAAGAAATAATCCGAATACAATTGGAAAGCTTATAAAAATACCAAGGGAAGATGTTAAATATCTCCCCTTGGTATTTTTTATTTTTTGAGTTGTTCCAACCGTGTCAAACCTTCCAGATAATAATAATCTGCATAGGTCAGCGGAACATCGATTTCCGAATGATGGGGTAAGCTTCCGACGCTATGTTGCAGTAAGAAACCACCATTGGTCGTATATTTGGCAAAATAGGTGCTTCCTGATAATGTTTGAAGGCTTTCCTGAGCAAATGTCAAATAGGATTTGCTTTCGGTACCCGTGGTCAACGTTGAGAGTTCAATCAGTGCAGACGCAACAATGGCTGCAGCTGAGGCGTCACGCGGCACAAAATTCAATTTCAAGGAGGAAAAATCGGCATCCGATTTATAGCCTGGCTTTCCGGCATTAAAGTCCCAATACGGAATTTTATCTTTTGGCAGATTCGGATGGGTCATGTAAAACTTTGCCGCCGCTTTTGCCGTTTTAAGAAATTCTGGTTTTTTGGTCTCCCGGTACATCATGGTAAATCCATAAATAGCCCAAGCTTGACCGCGTGCCCAGGTTGAATTGTCGGCATAGCCTTGGTTGGTCTGTTGATGGATAGCATGGCCATTGCCATCGTAATCGACAACATGGTAAGTACTGTAGTCTTTACGAAAATGGTTTTTCATGGTTTGGGTGGCATGACTGATGGCCACATCCTTGTACTTGGCATCTCCCGTCAAGTCGGACACATAACACAGCATTTCCAGGTTCATCATGTTGTCGATAATGACTGGATATTTCCATAGGGTCTTGCCGTCCCAAGATTTTTTTTCGTTCCATGATTTGATGACGCCCACCTGCGGATTATAACGCTTGAGCGCAGTATTGGCGGAATGGATGAGGATATCCTTGTAAGCGGCAACCTTTTTGGGATCGTTGAGGTATTTGATGGCATTGCCATAGGAACAATACATCACAAAACCAATATCATGATGTTGATCAAGGTCTTTGGCTTTTTCAAGCGCCTCCGTCCATTTGATCGCAGCAGCTTCGGTGTCTTTGTTATGGGTGTGGTTGTAGATATACCACAGTGATCCTGAGAAGAAACCGCCGGTCCAATCCCATTCGTCTGTGCCTACCAATTGTCCCGAAGGGCTCAATGTACGCGGGAACTTGTGCTGCTTTTCTGCTGCTTGTTCCAAGAACTGATATTGCTTTTCTGCTGCTTTAAAACTTGTGTCAATAAAGCTTGGTTTTTGATCCGTAAAGCTCAATGCGATCAGACTAGAAGCGATAACAAAAAGCGCTTTTAGACCAGGTTTTCTTTTTTTCATAACGGCTTATATTCTTAGTAAGTTACATAATAATTTCGATTCCTTTTATTTTATAGCCTCTTGGCGAATCGTAAAGGTATATTTTCCAGTAGATTTGATGCTTTTAGCTGTGAGCTTGATGCGATAAAGTTCCTTACCCCAGACTTGACTCAAACGCGGGTCATCCTGAGGAATGACATCGTAGCTCGCTGTGAACTGACCCGCATCAAAGTGCAAGGTGGCGTGCCCATTATTGAGGAGGATTTCCCCTTTGCCAATTTTTGGTTCCTGAGCAACCAGAAAATGAATGATATTGGCCTGCTTAGGACCTGTGATTTTAAACTCATCCTGAATGTCCAGCCCATTTTGTACGAGGGTATAACTTCTATTCCAGTGCTCAACATTGGCCGACTTCGGATATGCTTTTCCAATATCAAGCTGGAATCTATTTTGTGCAGGCAGAAATGCCACATGTTCAGCTTTATATTCCTTTCCAAAAGATTGGTCGGCTCCATTGATCATCGGAACATTATGGTAAGCACTCTGCATCGTCCAGATACTGTATCTGTCATCGCTAAATGTTTTCTTTGTATAGGTGCCAACACCGGCATCAATAAACAGTGGTTGTTGGTCCTGGTATAAGATAAAACTCCCGACATCGTTATGGTTGTGACTTTCATTATTGAAACCACCTTTGGCGGCAAAGAAAAACGGACCCTTTTTTAGATATATAAATTGTGTTTCCGGATACCACTTCGCATTATTTTGAGGGAGCGCAGCGGTAACGTTCTCTAATTCCGGATAGCATCTCAGGTCCTCGAAGGCACGGAAAATATCCCTTGAAGGTTTGAAATTTGCAGTTTTGTCGCCGGTATTTTCCATATATCGGGCAAATTGCATCATCTCACTACTATTGACATCCTGTCCATAACGGTAGATCAATAGCGGATCGCCACCCCCTTTGGCCGAAGCATCGGCAAAATTAACGACCCATTTATCGCCGCCAATATAAGATTGTGCGATGTACTCGCCCATATCGCGAATTACAGGTTTATCAAAAATATTGATCTTACCCTTGGTGGCCAGCGAAAGTATTTTCAGATAATCGTACAGCTTACCCGCAGCATGTCCCCAATAGGAGGGGCCCTCTTCGCAGGCACCGTCTGTCTTGACATAGTTGATAAAGCGATCCACAGAAGACATCGTCTTATAAATCCCCGCCAGTTGAATATCGGGATTGTCTTCAATCAAAAGCAAGGCCGTAAGGACATTAAAGTTACACCATGGATTCCAGTTGTTGACCAGCTGTGTTTCCTTGAGTTCAAATGCCTGCCACCACATATCGTTGCGGTCTAGGTAGGGCTGTATAATGCGTTGTTGAATCTGTTGTTTAAGACGGATACTGATTTCGGGGTTTATTGTATTGAATGTATCGCGAAAGAAATAATGAACCCAGGAGAGGAGGGAGCCTACATCACCGGCCATCAGATCGACCACTTGTGTTCGTTCTTGCGGCAATGATCGCTTACTGGACTGAAAGGCCCCAAGGTGTGCCGAGAGCGACCATGTTGCCATTTCTGTCAATTGCCAACTACCGTTTAGGATTTGGTCAACAAAGCGCCCTTGTCCTTCTGCAAGCTCCGCCAACAGTAGGTTGGTCAGTGCAGTACAATTTTCATTCATGGGTTTTTCCATGATGCTGCGGTTGCCTGAACGCTCATATTCGAGATAATCTGTTGCTTTAACGACTTGCCATTGGTAGCTAAGGGCCTCATTTCCCTTTTTGATTATACGGTCTTTAAAAGGAGCCATCAGCTTATCCCAGGCCGCCCGATCCGAATAAGCCGGATAGGGGACCCACGATTTGTCATTTCCTAGACTCGCTTTCAGGTTATCCTGCTTAAAGGCGCCCGTCAGGAGGTTCAGATCTTTCCCAAGCAGTCTTTGAGAAGAAAAACTGCTCAGGAAAAGAAATAGAATTACATACATTCTCATGATTACCAATCTTGATTTTGTGGTAGTAATGCCGGGTTCATTTCAATCTCTTGTCCTGGTATTGGCCAAAGCTTATGACGGCTTTGGTAACCCCGGGTGACGAGATTGTCTCCGGTAATACTTTTTTCGATGTAGTCTTTGGAAACGCTTTCTAAGAGGTTCCAGCGCTTAAGATCAAAATAACGCCATCCTTCACCTGCTAGTTCTACGGCCCGTTCGTGCTGGATACGTTTACTCATATCTGCTTTACTACCGACAACCAAAAATGAGCTGCCACTATTTAGTGCTGGCATTTTAGCGCGTGTACGTACTTTGTTAAGCTCAGTAATCGCTTTGTCCAATTGATTGGACTCGTTGTACGCTTCGGAAAGCATCAAAAGTACATCGCCCAAACGGATGATCGGGAAATTGATCGGTGTATGTGCGCGATCGGTAATGGCTCCTTTTAGGTTCCCTTCAGGAACAAATTTCCGCCATAGATAGGTGTACCAACCCCGATTGTTGCGGATCTGACCAAAGTTTTCGTTTACACCGGTTGCCAATATCAGCTGCATATCTCTTTCTTTGTTTGCATTCCATCCTAAGTAATGTGAATAAGGTACGATCAAGGTTTGATTCATCCGAGGATCGCGATTGGCATAGATCTGACGCAGTTTTGCTGTATCTGGTACTTTGGTAAGCGTGCCTCCAGATTGCGTAGACTCCATCGCCTGTTTTTTAACCGCATTATCCGTTGTATAGTTGGGGAAATAATCATTCCAGTTAAAGGGGCTTCCATCGCGGTTTTCGTAACGGTCTGCAAGGCGTGTGCTCGGCATACAGTTGTTCCAGTCACTACCAAAGGTTGAACGCGTTCCCATATAGAAGGCCATTGGCATGCCATACGGGAAACCGGTGCCGCCCATATTCTGAATGGCAAAAATCATCTCCGGCGATTGATCGCCATCCATGGTGAATAACGCGGAATAGCTTGTATTTAAACTGTAACCATAGGTGTTGGTCTTGTTGTAAACAATCTCTTCAAAATCCCGGATTGCTCCAGCCCAATCTTTATTGTAAAGGGCTACTTTCCCTCTTAACGCATACGCTGCACCTTTGGTGACCCGCCCATAATACTTGGCATCGTAGCTTACCGGCAATTTCTCAATTGCATAGTTCAGGTCATTGAGGATAAACTTATTGACATCTTCTACAGAAGAGCGACTATTTTTAAGATCAGCGAAATCTTTGTTCAAATCGACAGTTTCATCGTATATTGGTAAGGCGCCATAGAGATTGGTGAGCTGGAAGTACATCAGCGCACGTAAGAACTTCGCTTCCGCAATAAAGCCCTCCTGTTTGGCCTTGTCTATGGTCATGGGCTGGATATGCGCGATTGCATGATTACAGCGTTGGATCAGATCGTAGCCTGCTTGCCATCTATCCACAATAATAGATGAGCGGTCGGTGAACGTTCCGCTGATCACCTCGCCCAAGCCCGGAGGATCATAGCCCAGGCCAATATCGGTAAGTCCATCGTAAGAAAATTGTAAGCCGAAGGTGGCTTCTTTTTTTAAGTCATTATAACAGCCCAGTACGCCAGCTAAGGCCTGGTCTTCATTTTGCCAGAATGTGCTAGCACTTACCTGACTATATGGTGTCGTGTCAAGCTTATAACAAGATGATAAAGCAATGCATCCGGCTATGAGTAGTGAAATCTTTTTCATGAGGTTTAATTAATTAAAAGCTCTTTTCAACTTTTGTTCATAATTTATCTGTTACAGGTCGGGAACATATCCTCTGTCGCACACCTTTCTCCTTAAAAGGATAAACTCACACCAAAAACAGCCTGTTTCATGGTTGGATAGTTGGTGCCGCTAACCTCCGGATCGAAACCCTTATATTTGGTTATGGTCCAGAAATTTTCAAGCGATGCAAAAACACGTAGATTTTGCACCTGTATCCGCTTCGTAATATCGTTTGGAACTGTATAGCCCAGCTGGATATTTTTTACACGGACGAATGCCTTATTCTGTAACCAGAAATCGCTGTTTTTGGTATTTCTTGTATCTGTATAAGGCAGCAATCGTGGGAATTTAGCATCTGTAGCACCTTCAGTCCATCGGCCATCAACAATTTCCTGATTGATCTGGTAGCCCCAGCGAACAGTAGGTGTGTAATAGCCATCCGTCCAGACCACTTTGTTGCCCGCGTTACCTTGCAAGAAGACCGAGAAATCAAATCCTTTATAATCGAATCCCATGTTAAAACCATAGGTCATGCGAGGCGCTGTACCATGACCTACCGGAACCCTGTCATTGTCGTTGATGACGCCATCACCATTGGTGTCTTTATATAAAAGATCTCCTTTTTTAGGTGTGCCATAAGATGCGAATGGATTGACTTTTTGATTGGTATTCGGGTCGATTGGCGCATTATCGATCATCTGCTGTACGAGCTGCATATCAGCATCCGTCTGTAATATGCGATCGGTTAATAGGATATATTGGGTATTGATGGCATAACCCTCTTGAAGCAAATTGGAGCCACTGATAGACTTGTCATTTCCTTTAAACTTGACTACTTTATTGTCAATAAAGGTAAAGTTACCGCCAATGTTGAATTTAAAGTTATCGCCAATTTTATCGCGGTAAGTCAAATTCAGTTCGACACCATTATTACGTACTTTGGCTGCATTGGTGCGTGGTATTGTTGCATTTCCGACAACCAAGGGAGCGGGGAGATTGATTAAGATATTGTCCGTTACTTTGTTAAAGACATCGATCGAGCCGCCCAGTTTGTAATTGAAGAGGTCAAAATCCAAACCAGCATTCAGGATATAGGTATTTTCCCAGGTCAAGAAAGGATTACTCAGCACTGTTTGCGCAAAGCCCACATAGAGCTGGTTATTTAATACATAGTTTGTGGGATTATAAAGCGCCAAATATTCATAATTGTTAATGTCGGCGTTTCTGCGGAAAGAGTCATCAGTGGTTCCATTATTACCCAAGGCACCATACGATGCGCGGAATTTCAGGTTGGGCATCCATTTGATGTCATAGAAGTCTTCTGAGGAAACCTTCCAGCCAAAGGAAGCCGAAGGGAACGTTCCCCATCTGCTTTTTCCGCTCATGAAACGCGATGAACCGTCTGTACGCAGATTGGCTTCCAAGAGATATTTGTCATCCCAGGACAGGTTGATCCGGCCAAAAAACGACCGCATAGCCCAGTCGGTCATATTGCCAGAAGCTGAGGCATCCATTGTCGCCGCGTTGAGAACAGTCAGGGATGGATCTACAAGATCGAGTTTGGATGCTGCAAACCAACCGTCCTTAAAATACTCCTGGCTGGCACCGACCATGACTTCATAGTTCAGTTTCTCAAACAGTTTGTTCTTATATTTAGCAATTCCGTCCATGTAATAGCGGTACGATTTGATCGATTCGTTGGTTACCGAAGAACGTCCTGTACCCGCTGTTGCAACTGTATTGGTTAGAAAGTTCCAGCGGTCATTAAACACGGGTTGGGAATAGACGAAATCATCATCATAGGTATACGTGTAAGAACCCTCAATGGAAAGGCCTTCTATCGGTTTCAGTTTTCCGTAGAATCGTGATACAAAGCGGTTTTTGTTGATGTTACCTTTCTGCGCATACAAACGGTGGAGTACGTTGTTGGACTGTGGGTCGTCTTCCGGATTATTTGGTGAACCAAATCTGCCATCTGGCGCACGCAATACCATGCCCGGAGTACTTGCTGCAGCAAAGGTAAATACATCATTGATGATATTGGTGCCGATATCGGTTTTGGAAACGACCCCATTGATGTTGGCTCCCAAGGTTAACCAGGGTTTCACATCCGCTTCTAGATTGATACGGCCGGTATGACGTTTGTACGTTGCCTGTTCAATGATTCCAGGGTTATCGAGAAGACCATAGGAGCCAAAGAACTTGATTTTGTCACTACCACCTGTAAAGGAAAGGTTATGGTTTTGGCTGATTTTGTTCTGGAAAAGCTCCGAAACCCAGTCCGTGTTGGGATATTTCAACGGATCCTGTCCAGCGTTCTGGCGCCAGAGGTCAATTTTTTCCTGCGAAAATATGGGCTTAGCATTTGGATCGCCATTGCGATAGCCTTCATTGATCAGCTCCATATAGTTAGCATAGTTGGAAACCATTCCAATGGTGTTGGATGGTTTTTGGCTTGAGAAATAATTGTTGTAAATAACTTTAAATTGCTCTGATTTACCTTTTTTCGTAGTAATGAGGATAACGCCATTTGCGGCTCTTGAACCATAAATTGACGCTGAGGCAGCATCTTTCAACACCGATATGCTTTCTACATCTTGTGGGTTGATTAGGTTCATGTCGCCAATAACGCCGTCGATCACGACAAGTGGGTTGGCATTATTGAGTGTTCCCTGTCCACGAACACGCAGTGTTCCCCCATCACTTCCCGGTCTACCTGAGCCCTGATTAACATATAATCCCGGCGCCTGCCCAGCTAGGCCAGCTGACAAGGAGGTTACAGGTCTGCTTTCTACCACCTCAGACATCTGGATGGAAGAGACCGAACCGGTTACATTCTCTTTTTTCTGTGTACCAAAACCGACAACAACAACCTCGTCAAGTCCCTTGGATTCATTTTCCAAGGTGATTGTAAGGGGGCTGCCGGCTTGCGCCTTAGTCTCGATACTTTTATAACCGACGCTGGTGAAAATTAATATTGCATCGTTCTGTTGACTTTTGAGTTCGAATGAACCACTTGCATTGGTCGATGTTGCTAGATTCGTTCCTTTAATCTGAACGGTGACATTGGCAATGCCTTTGCCGTCTTTGTCTACAACCTTACCCCGAATGGTTGTCTGCTGCATGGCCAGTGAAAGCTTGCTGTTTGTTTTAACAGGTGCAAATGGAGTCGCTTGTGTTGTCAGGCTAGATACGACCAACAAGCAGGATAATGGTATTGCCGGATACATCCAACGATTCTTCGAAACGGATGCGTTTTTGATCTTGATCATAGGCTTTTAGATTTAATTGGTCTGAAAAATAAATTTTCTATGAAGTGAATTTACAGTATTGGCAGAAAACAATAAGCACGTTTTCTCGCAATCGTTTTCGTAACAGCGCGCCGAAAAACCGAAAGATTTTTGGTTAATATTTGTTTAAAAATGTATGACTGCCGGGAGTATTTTGGATCATTAGTTCAAAAGTCGGTGTAGCGTTTAAAAGTAATTATCGTTAAATAAGGAAATTATGTAAACCTATTTCTTTCGTATGATGAATATCAAAAAAACCGCGTTATTGTTGTGTCTGTCACTTGGAGCATATACAGGCTATGCGCAGACAAAATGGAATGTAAAAGCTGGAGTTGCCTTTTCAAATGTGGATGCTAAAAATAAAGCGGGCGATAAGGCCAGCACGGCCGCGGTTGCAGGCCTGTATTTGGGACTCGGCCCGACATTACGCCTCAGTGAGTATTTCTTTTTAGAACCGGCCCTTGTATTCGCCAAACGGGGATTTGAACGAAATGAGGGAAATGTTATAGGCTGGGGTAAGGATTTTAAAGCACACACGTCTTATATCGAAATGCCTATCGATGTTGTTTTTAATGCTACGATTGGTGCAGGTAAACTGGAGGTCGGTATAGGCCCTTATATCGGTTATGGATTAGGTGGGAAATGGAAAACCTCAGGCCCTGTCCACTTAGGTGATATTGCCATTGGTGAGGAGGGCGATATTAAATTTACGAACGATGCAAGTGAAGGTGGATATGGAAGCTATAATCTTGGGAGACCTTTTGATTACGGCGCTCGTGCAAAAGTGAATTATCTTTTTAGGGAACATTATCTTGTCGGCATAGAATTTCAGAAAGGAATTGCCAATTTGGAATCCAAGTGGGGGAATTATAAATCTGGAGATGCTATACGTAACCGCTCCTTGGGTATTTCGCTTGGCTATCGGTTTTAGTGACTTGAAAACGGCGAATAATTAGTTGACGTTGTTGGAAGTATGAGTTTGTCTCATCAATCCAGTCGTTTGCCTTCAGCGCCGGCTGTCTGAAGACAAACGACTGGAAATAAATCTTTCCGTTGTACTTGCTACTCTTGCGAATTAGAATTCAATCCGGTAGTTAATGGTTGGAATAATACCAGTCCATTTTTGGGGTTCAATGATGCGTTTGCTGAAATTATAGTGCATGCCTACCGTGTTCTCTCTATTAAGTAGATTCTGAATATCCAAAATAAACAGATGGCTTACTTTTTTGCGGTTAACCCGATAGCTCGATGAGAAATCAACACGTACGTAGGGATCGGCAGTCAGGGTATTGATGCGATCTTGGTCAATAACTTCTTCGTCTAAACGAAGCGATTCTTCTTCTAGAACAGGGGAATATTTTCTTCCGCCGGCATAAATAAATTTGGCATTCAGACCGAACAGATTATTTTTATTCTTTCCCACGGTCCATTCTTTCCCCATCAGCAAATTTCCTACATAACGTGTGTTGAATGTGGTATTGTACTCTTTACCATTAAGCGCCTTGAACTTCGAATCAAAAAGGGAGGTTGTTGCCATGAAATAATAGCCCTTGCTCAAAGACTTCTCAAGCGTGAGCTCAATGCCGTAGTTTTTACCGGTACCTTTATTGATAAGCTGACGGTAGCTTGATGTACCAATGGCTGCAATATCCGATACATTGAGTAAGGAGAAGTTGATGTCGGAATCGGTCGATACTGGGACATCATAAAGATGTTGATAATACATTTCTGTCTTAAATCGGAGTGTTCTGCTGAGGTTCTTTTCATAGCCAATAACAGCCTGGGCAGATTTGGTTGGCGAGAGAGCCTTGTTTGGTTCAAGGCTTGTTTGATCGCTACTCTTGGCAAAATAATAAGCCAAGGGCTCCAGTCGGTTATATAAGCCGGTTCCAAAGGAAATCGTTTGGTCTGTGGCAACATGCCAGTTAAGGCCAAATCTTGGCTCGATAGACCAGCTCTTGCTCAGCGCAAAGAAATTTGTATGTACGCCGGTGTTGAGCGTCAATTTTTCGTTTAATACTGTTTTTAACTGTGCAAAAGCATCATAAGTACTTGTATTTCCAGTCTCATTAATCCGCTCTGTCAATGCCGCTAGCTCGGTGTCGTAAGACAGCGCATAGAGGTCATAATGTAATAAACTTGCATTTAAGCCCGCTCTAATTGTGTTTTTATTGTTGGCACGATAGTTTAATGTACCTGCATAACGAAGAGCCGTATTCGTAAATTTGTCTTTGTGATATAGGCTGGAAGTATAGTCCCGTGTTAATGTATCGGTGCTATTGGAATTACGGCTAAGGGACATGGAAACAATGTTTGTAAAATATAATCTGTCGTTCGCAATGTACTGATGTTTTACTCCGGCACTTCCGGCATTAAATTTTACATCCAGATCCTGGGCATCTGTCCGTTCCTCCCATTTTTCGTAATTACGTTCAGCAGTTTGTTGGAGTTTCCCCAAACCGCCTATACCGAATAAGGAAAAGGTTCCAGCTTTTTTTGTGGGAAATACAAAATTAAAAGAAAGGTCCTGATATTTTGGGACACCTGTGTCTGATACTTTTACACCTACTTTTTCCAGGAGGCTCAATGAAGAATAGCGGTAACTAATTAAATAGGAAGCGTCACTTCCTTTTTTGAAAGGCCCTTCTAACGTTGCTCCTACGCCCAGGACTCCGACGTTGAATGTGTATTCGCGTTTGTCGGTATTTCCTTTACGAAACCTAAGGTCAAAAACACCAGCTGTTGCATTGCTGTATTCCGCGGCTAGTCCACCGGTATAGAAATCAGACTTCCCCAATACCATGGTATTGAGCATGCTGATTCCCCCGCCTGCAGCGCCTTCAGCTCCAAAATGATTGGGATTTACAATTTCGATTCCTTCAAGTCGCCATTGCAAGCTTTTGGGGGAATTTCCGCGAACAATAATTTCATTGTCATCGCCGCCGGCAGCGACCCCTGGAAAACTCTGTGCCATACGGGCGGGATCAAAAAAAGCTCCTGCATAACGATTCGTTTCCTCAGGAGAAAAGGAACGTCCACTCGTCATTGCCATCTGATTGAGCGGTTGTTTCCCTGCATTGGCGTAGACGATTGCCTCAGCTAATGCATTAGTTTGTGTCTCCATTTCCACATTAACCATATTCTCCCGGCCACTGGTGATAAGTAATTCCGTAAATTCTTCTGGTTTGTATCCGGCCATGCGAACTTGAAGCTGTTGACGCCCAACCGGAACTTGCTGCAGCCGAAATATGCCCTGTGCATCAGTACTTACAGACTTTGTCCCATCGCTGGATGAAATAACAATTGTGGCACCTGTAAGCGGTAATCTGGTATTTTTATCTATCACGGTTCCTTTGACAGTTTCGGTCACAACCTGATTTTTTTGCTTTGGTGATGCTGGTTGCTGGGCTAATGTAATCCCTGCTTGAAGCGATAATCCAATGAGTAAGATTGGCGATAGTTTCATAAAAGATTAGTTTTTATCTTTATGACAGCTGGCTTTCAATTTACCCTTAGCTTTTCCCTGATTTTTTTGTTTTTCACGCTACTTATGTGCATGATTCAATTTCAATTTACCTGTCATTGCAGGAAATTTTAGGTATTTTTATCAGGTGTAGTTATTAACATAAAGTGTGTTGATTATAAGTTTATTAACATTGTTATTAACATTTTGGCTGGGCTGTTTTGGCCTAAATGCTTAATCGTGAAAAAATAGGAAATCCGCTATGTTTTTAACAAAATATCTGCTCTATACTAGAAAGTTAACATGTTTATTAACAATTCCTGGGATGGTTTTTTACAAATAGGAAGCGGATTGCATTCAAATGGCGCAGTTTATTCATATAGTAGAGTACATTCAAATAAAAGCTTCCCGAAAAATTAACATTTTGATAATCTGACGAACCTATCTTTGTGAGGTGAAAACTACCGAAGCCAATGTAGATAACCACCATGTGTTGCGTTTTAAAGAAGGTGACCCCACCGCTTTTGCCTATTTCTTTGAGCGGTATTGGGAGGATCTATACATCGTCGCTTTTCGTCATCTTCGGGAAGAGGATCAGGCAAAGGATCTTGTGCAGGAAGTATTTATCCATATCTGGGAAAAACGATCGCTCGTGAGTACTGAATACTCCGATATAAAATTCTATTTCCACAAAGCCCTCAAAAACAAAATACTGAATTACTACGCCTCAGAGCGGGTACGAAAACAGGTCTTGGAGAATTCAATGGAACGCATGGAGGCTTTTTCCAATTTGGATAGTCAGGCTTTTGCTAAGTATAAGGCGCTGGAGACTATTGTAGATGATTCGATCGACAAATTACCTAAATTGATGAAAGCAGTCTACCTCATGCGTTCCGACAATTATTCGATCACACAAATTGCCAAGGAACTCAATCTGGCGGAACAGACCGTTAAAAACTACCTGTCAGAGGCCAAAAAGATCATGCGGTACGAATTGACAAGACGATTTGCCGACCATGATTCTATATTTCTATTGCTTGCGGGCAGCGCTCTCCTTTATGATTATTTAATATAAAGAACATATTTAATTAAAGTACTTTGCCCGCTTTGACCTGTATTAGTATAAAAATTAATGCAGGTGAATTTAGAACGTTTTAAACTTATCATAACAGATTATCTCGGAGGAAAATCGACCGAGGAGGAAAGAGGTCATGTTGACAATTGGTACGAGTCGATTTCAAACGATGATATTAATCCCTTTATCGATGCAAATCATCGGGAAAAAATCAAACAAGAATTATTTATTCGTGTAGGAATAGCTGAAGCACCTGTCAAGGAAAAGAAGATGCAAGCCATAGCGGTCAGAAAATTCTCTTGGCTTTCAGCTGCAGCGGCTATTCTGGTTATAGGAGGTATCAGTCTGCTATTTTTTCAGCATAACCCGATGTCGCTTTCCCAAAAGCAGACAGAAACGATCGCATTATTGACAGAAACGGTCACGGATGCGGGCGAACTGAAAGAAATTCAGTTGCCTGATGGGACATCCATTTTTTTAAATGGAAATACGCGTATTCGCTACGATCGCAAAAATTTTGCGTCAAATAGAAGATTCTTTTTAGATCGAGGGGAGGCATTCTTTCGGGTCAAACGGGATACCTTACATCCATTTAAGATAGAAACAGGCAGCGTCTCTGTCGCAGTCCTAGGAACATCCTTCAACGTTAACAATTCGATGTCTACTAAACAGGTGACGGTCGAAGTTAAAACGGGGCGTGTGCGTGTTGCAAATGCAAAAAATGGAGCGAACCATATGCTTACAGCAGGTAAGGCCGTACGGTATAGCGTAGCTCATAATGACTTTGAAACTTTCGATAGGGATCCAGCTTATATCAATCTTTGGACACAAGGCGGTTTGCAATTGAATAACATCGGCTTCAAGGAACTAAAAGAAGTAATCTATAACCGCTTCGGCGTTATGCTGCATACCGACAATCTGAATACTGATACATTTAATTATTCGCTGATGATACCGCATGTACAATCATTGGATCAGGTGCTGAATATCGTTTGCAATATTCATCAAATCAAATTTAGGAGGGAGAAAAATGGAATAATCTTATACAAATAAAGCTGTAGGGGTAGAACAGCATAATTTATCTGCTCAAGAAAAGTGCTCATCTGGCAAACCGCTAAATCGACCAGTGAGCACCCGAATATTCATGTTTAAAACATTCATACAAATATATGTATAAAATAATTAAGCTTACCGGCCTTGCGACAAAGCTTGCGCTCTGCTCCATGGTCTCTTGTGCTGTAACCAATAGTCATGCTGGAGGATTGGAAAAGATCAATCGCGCTTATTGGGATAATATCAATATTCATTTGTCTGGTGGCAACGCCGCGCAGGCGGTACTGCAGTTGTCAAAACAAACAGGTCAAGCCATCGGCTACGATCGGAGTATGCTCCAATTAGATCGGGTGTTAATTGCCGAAAAAAAATTCCAGAATGCGAGCTTCGAAGAAGTCCTTGCCTATATTCTGAACGGAACCAACATCAAGTCAAAAAGAGTCTCAGGCGGTATTGTTCTTGTGAAAAATACGGGTAGACAAGAATCTTATGATTTGAAATTGCAGCTTGTCGATCACACAAAACAGCCTATTGGGGGAGCTTCTGTGCATATTTCATTGACTGGACAGAGCGCCTTGTCGAATGCCAAAGGTGAAGTGACCATTCGATTAGCTGCCGGCGTATACGATGTACTGATAAGCCATGTTGGCTATGAAAAAAAAGAGTTGAACGATCTCAAGCTCGATGCCAACACGACAGGTATACGTCAGGTGATTTTAAATGAAGATGCGAACGAATTGGATGAAGTGGTGGTAACCGCATTGGGTATCAAACGCCAAGACCGTTCACTGGGTTATGCTGTCGGTAAAATTAAGGGTGAGGATATCAATCGGGTCAACAATGATAATTTTCTGGTTGGTATGGCCGGAAGAGTACCCGGGGTTTCGATTAGTTCTACTGGACCCACTGGTTCCAGCGTGAATATGGTGATTCGTGGGGCATCATCGTTAAGTACAGACAACCAGCCGCTATTTGTCGTGGATGGAGTGCCCTTGATGAATAGTTTAAATAATGTTGGTCAGATCGGTGACGACAACAAAGTGGATTATGGTAATGCAATTGCCAATATCAACCCCGAAGATATTGACAATATTTCCATCTTGAAGGGACCAAGTGCAGCGGCGCTTTACGGCTCACGTGCTGGTAATGGTGTGGTGCTGATCACAACCAAAAGTGGTAAGAATGCGGAGAAGATGACTATTGCTGTGACTAGTAATACAGTATTTGATATTCCTTATAAATTTATTGAGTTGCATAACAAATTTGCCAGTGGCACCTTGCCATGGCGGCCAGGCGACCTACCCGGCAATTTAGTTATTGAGGAGGAGTCGAGTGTTATGGTAGGCCCTGCGCTAGATAAGGGCTATAAAGCTGTCCAATGGAATAGTCCACTTGACGAGAACGGTAAATCCATTCCTACGGAACTAAAAGCGTACCCCAATAATATCAAAAACTTTGTTCAGACTGGAGTGACAAGCACCAATGGGATTTCCCTGAGCAACAGAAGCGAAAAACTGGACTATCGTTTCTCTTATTCCAATATGGCCAATAAAGGTATTATCCCCAATTCGGATCTGTTTAGAAACACCTTGAATATCAATTCGACCATGCGCCTGCGCAATAGCCTGACATTGGGCCTCTCATTAGATGCCAGTAGAAATAACTCCAACAATAGACCTGCTGGAAATCGCGGAACCAATCCGATGCAAGCGGCCTATGAAGTTGCGCCTCACATCAATATTCTGGATTTGCAGGATTATTGGCTGCCGGGGCAGGAGCAGATTCAACAGCGTTCACAGTCTATTGGCAACCACAATAACCCGTACTTCCTTGCCTATGGGGTGAACAATGCTTTTACAAGAGACCGTGTCTTTGGAAATCTACGGTTAGATTGGACCATCAAAAAAGATTGGACGGCCATGATTCGGTACGCAACGGATATCTATTGGGAAAACAGGGAAACAAAAATCCCTTATAGTTATACGAACGAACCTAGAGGTGCTTATGGAATTGTTAATCTGATGAACATGGAACAGAATATCGACTTTCTGACGGCATATACAAAGAAGATCACCGACTTTCAGATCACAGGATCATTGGGTGGGAATTTGCGGTATAATCGTGGTAAAACCGTGCAAAATACCACAAAGAATGGCGCTGGACTCATCACACCGGGGCTCTATACATTGGCCAATATCAGTCCACTGAACCTGGATTTCTACAGCACAATTTCTGAAAGAGCGATAAACAGTGTTTACGGACTGATCAATCTAAGTTACCGGGATATGGTTTATTTGGATGTGACTGGTCGTAATGACTGGTCCAGCACCTTACCTGTAAACAATCGATCCTATTTTTATCCTTCGGCATCTCTAAGTGTGTTGGCCAACCAGGTATTTTCTTTGCCTAAAACGATCAATTTGGCTAAGCTGAGAGCGGGTATTGCGCGCGTGGGAAATGATACTTATCCTTATAATCTTTCCAATGTACTGAGTAATCCAGGTAGCTGGGGTGATGTATTGCGGCTAACACGTTCAGGATCACTCTTGGTTCCTAACCTGAAGCCCGAAATTGCCACATCTTACGAATTTGGCTTGGATCTGGGTATGTGGAATAATCGATTGAAGTTTGAAGGAACATACTATAAGCTGGAGAACAAAAATCAAATTATTTCAACAACCTTACCGGGATCAAGCGGTTTCAATTCGAAAAATATCAATGCCGGACTGCTAAGCAGCCGAGGTATTGAACTTGCTGTTTCCGGGCGACCTATTGCCAGGGAAAATTGGTCCTGGGACGTTGGTGTCAATTGGCATCGCAATCGTACACGTATCGATGAGCTTTCTGATGGTGTAGAATTCTATACCTTTTGGACCGACGGTCGGGGTGGGGCACGTACCTATGTCGGGGAAGAGATCGGGGATCTGTACGATTCCAAGTTAGTGACCGTGGAGGATCAGTCGTCGCCGTATTATGGTTTTCCCATTCTCAATAAAAATGGTTCTTGGCAGGCTGTACGGATCAATAATAGTCGCAACAAAATCGGAAATTTTAATCCCGATTTCACGATGGGCCTACAGTCAAGCCTTCGCTATAAAAAATGGACGATGAATATTGCCGCAGATATGCGTTTTGGCGGGAAATTTATGTCGCAGACTTATCGCTATTTCGAATCGAACCTAACCACGCAACGTTTTCTTGACCAAATGATCAATCCCAATGGGATGACAGGTGAAACGCTGCGCAATTATTTGGTCGATAACAATCTTGTTCGTGTACAGGGCAATCGTTATCCCATTGTTGGAGGACCAGGCGAAGAGTATGGTGGTTATCCGATCAGTGTGGGTGGTCTTGTTGGCAATTTTGGCGTGTTTAATCCTGGTGTTATCGCACAATATGATGATAAAGGTAATATCACAGGTTATACGGAGAATCTGGGTGGTGAAGGAACAAAATATATCGCTTATTCAGACAATTACCCCTGGGATTTTATGAATGCAGCGACATTTGATGCATCTTTTATCAAGCTTCGGGAACTTTCCTTTAGCTATGATTTAACAGGAAAATGGCTGAAGCGTCTTGGGATAGAAAATGGTAGCGTGGGTGTTTATACCCGTAACCTGATCTTATGGACCAAAGCAAAAGTAGGTATAGATCCGGAAATGGCCTTCCAGCCAGAAACTGGTGTTGGATTTAAACAGGGGATTGAGCGCTATAACGTTACCCCTTGGTCAATGCCTATTGGATTTAAAGTAAATGTGACATTTTAAATATACAACATAAATGAAAAATCAGTTGAAGAGATTCACCATGGCTGTAGTAGGTCTTGGTATAGTATGGAATATTTCAGCTTGTAAAGATCTGACTGAACTTAATATCAATCCAAACGGTGTAAGTGAGGAAGATGCCAATCCCAATCTGTTGTTACCGACAATATTGACAGGAGCAGCAAAAAAATACAATGAGTTGAGTTTCTCAGATCTTGGCGGAGTCATGCAGCACACGCAGTTTGATGCTTGGTTCAATTCACATAATGATTACGAGTGGACTGGAGGAATTTTGAGCTGGGATGCTTATTATGGCTTTTTACGTGACAATGAACTTATGCGTAAACGCGCGGAGAAATTGGGGCTAGATTTCCATAAAGGAGTTTCGCTGGTGATGCGCGCTTACTTATTTGGTTTGGTGACTGATCTCTGGGGGGACGCACCTTATACCGATGCCTTAAAAGCGGAACTGGGAGATGCTGTATATAATTTTCCGAAATACGATAGCCAGGAAATAATCTATAAGGGAATTATCGACGAGTTGAAACAAGCTAACGACCTTCTATCCCGTCCCGATGGTTCCTATGAGGTACTGGCTAATGCGGATGTTTACTTTGGCGGAAAAGCTTCAAAATGGCGCCGTTTTGCTAATTCGTTGGCATTACGGTATTATATGCGAATTTCAGCAAAGTCTGCGGACTTTGCCAAACAGGGGATTGAAAGTATTGTTGCCAACCCCGATAAATTTCCACTTATTACAAGTGCAAACGATGATGTGTTGATGGATTTTGTTGGTAATAATGCAAATGACTCCTGGCCGTCAAATACCGTTTATGATGCCAGTGGAAGTAATTTTAGACGCATGAAAATGTGTGCAACATTAGTTGAACGGCTGCAAGAACTGGGCGACCCTCGTCTAGCGGTTTGGGCGAAAAAGATAGAGATCCCTATTGAAATCCGTAATACTGAACCTGCAGGTACAGATAAGATCGTCAATGGTGTCCGGATTGTATCACCGGATGTTGTCAAAGGTATTCCGGTGGATACCGATAAGGAGTATGTTGGACTGCCGCCAAGTGTTTCTAAAAATCCTTCAGCCTACAATCTCAACCCAACACCAGGGCAGACCTCAATCAACCCGCATGTTTCTTACCTGAATGATAGCTATCGTTCGGCGAAGGGAAGTTTATTAAAAGCACGATTGCTTTCTGCTGCCGAAGTTAATTTTATTTTGGCTGAAGCGGCTTGGAAAGGATGGGGGATGCCTGAGTCAGCGAAGACCTATTATGAGCGTGCTATACAGGAGTCGCTGGCAAGCTGGGGAAAGGCTGCAGACTATTCCAATTATATCCGTCAGAAAGGTGTGACGTTTGAAAATACCCAAGTGCAGATTATCGAACAAAAATGGATCGCCAGTTGGACAACTGCCGCACAGTCCTGGTTTGATTACCGTCGCACAGGGTACCCCGCTTTAAAGGCCGGCCCCGCAGCCATTCGAACACAGCTTCCTGTTCGCGTACCTTATATGCAAACCGAAATGAGTGTGAATCAGAAAAATGCTGAAGAGGCCTTGAAACGTATTGAAAAGACCGCTTATTCACAAGCGGATAATGAAAATAGTGCTTGGTCAAAACCTTGGTTATTGCAAGGGACAAACAAGCCCTGGTAATTCGTAATCATCAATTAAAAGTTATTAAACATAACAATCAAATCGATTCATAAAACAATATCACCATGAAAATCAAACATATTCTTCTAGCTGTAGTACTATGCTGCACTTTATTGGAAGGGAAAAGCCAGACGGATAATAACGCCAAACAACCTGATCGGATTACGTTGACCTGGTCCGATAATCCCAGCAATACACAGTCTGTTTCTTGGCGGATCAATGCGGATAGGACTAAAATCATTGGTCAGATTACCGAAGAACAGAGCAATCCGGAACTTGAGAAAAATGCAACTACAATAAATGGAACAGCGCTATCTCTCGAGCGAGGACAGCAAGAGGATGCTTATGGACAGGTAACCTTCCGTGACCTGAAACCCGGTACAGTTTATGCCTATCGCGTTGGAGATGGCAGCAATTGGAGTGCCTGGAACCAATTCAGAACTGCGGAGCGTTCAGGCGCGTTTTCATTTATCTATTTGGGCGATGCGCAGAACGACCTACGTTCACGTTGGGCACGTGCCATTCGTCGTGCTTTCCAGCAGGAAGCAAATGCTCGTTTTATTGTTCACGCGGGCGATCTGATCAATCGTTCAAATGCGGATGAGGAATGGGCAGAATGGCATGAGGCCGCAGGATTTATTCATCAGATGATCCCTGCTGTTCCAACACCCGGGAATCACGAGTACCGTCGCGATTCGTTGGGGAAACTTGTCTTGGATCCGCATTGGAAAGTACAATTCAACTTGCCGAAGAATGGACCTGAGGGAATGCAGGATGCTGTTTATTACCTCGATTATCAGGACCTTCGTATGATCTCTCTAAATTCGCAATTGATTATGCTGGATTCGACTGCAGCAGCAACGCAGGAAATATGGCTTGAAAAAGTACTGGCATCGTCAACAAAAAAATGGAACATTGTTGTCATGCACCATCCCGTATACTCCACGGCAAAAAATCGTGACAATACCATCTTGAGAGAACGTTTCAAACCTATTTTCGAGAAATATGGTGTCGATTTGGTCCTTCAGGGGCACGATCATACCTATGCTCGTGGCGGGCTGGGTAAAAAGCGACCTGTCTATCTCCTGTCTGTAGCGGGGCCTAAGATGTATGAATCAGATTCTGAGCGCTGGATGGAAGTTGCAACCTCACAGACGCAATTGTATCAGGTGATCAAACTGACCGCTGATAAACTGTATTTTTCAAGCTACAAGTTGAATGGGCAGTTGTTTGATTCATTCGAGTTGTCGAAAAAGTAGAACGACATAGACGGAAGGTGATCCATTCAAACCGGATTACTTTCCGTCAATATAGGTGCAGGATTCAATCCATGACGCGATTAAGATGTAACTGCTGCGAGATCGCCGGTTTCTAACGCATAACAAAAAGAGATTGCTTAAAATAATAGCTATACAACAATGAAAAATATTATATTTTCTACTATCTTGTTGAGTATGATAGTAAGTTCTACAAGCCATTTATATGCTCAGTCGAAAGATTTAATAACCAAGTTAGATCAACAGAGTTTACACATAGCTGCCCACCGGGGAGCTCATCTGGAGCAACCGGAAAACTCGATTGCCGCTATCGAAGAGGCTATTCGGCAGGGGGCTTCCGTGGTAGAGGTGGATGTAAGGGCAACCAAAGATGGTGTACTTGTGCTGATGCACGATAAAACAGTCAATCGCACGACAACCGGGCAAGGAGAGCTCGCCAAACAGACTTATGCCGAGCTTCAACAGCTCCACTTACGCAAAAAGGCAAATGGTGAAGCCTCGGATCATGTTATACCAACCCTATCGGAAGCTTTGCGCGTTGCAAAGGGAAAAATTATTGTTGACCTCGATTTTAAAGAAGATCGCAAAGAGTTTATTAAGAAAACCTATGAACTTGTTGAACAGGAGGGAATGGAAGACCAAGTGCTGTTTTTTCTTTACGATTACAAAGACATGCCCAAGATTTACAAATTCAATCCAACGATAACACTTTTTCCGAGGGCACGTAGTATGAAGGATCTAGAGGCCATACTAAAGATGAAATTAACCTCAATTGTTCATCTTGATGAATCATTTACTGATACCGAAAAACTTAATGCATTGCGCAAACAGGGTATTTATTTTTGGATGAATAGTTTGGGGGAATATGACGACAAAGCAGAACAGGAAGGAAAGGAAGCTTATCGATCTTTTTTGGAGAAATATCCTTTTGTACGTCTTATTCAAACAGATCATCCGAGCTTGTGGCGCGAGGTGCTTTCCGGCTCTTAGTCTATTTTTATCTGTTTAGTTAAAAATAATTAATTTATTGTAGCGATATTGGTAGGATGATCGTCATACAGCTATAACTAATGGAAACCGCAATGAATAAATTATTTACGGGAAGTTTTGCTATCCTCTTTTTACTGACGAGCTGCAGTAAGGAAAATGAAGTGACTGTACCTATGGATGTTCAAAAACAGCTGGAAAGTTTTGAATGGAGCCCTATCGTGTCTGCGAAAGGTACGACAAATGAGCAGCATAAGTATAAACTGAAAGATTGTGAAAAGGATAATGTGTATACGTTCACAGTTGCTGAATCAGCGAATAAATTCACTGTCAATCGTGGTAAGGAACTATGCGGGGATGATAAGCTAACATTTGAAAGTTTGATTTTTGCTGAACAACAGCATCGCGCATTTAGCTATGATAAAGAGAAGAAAAGTATCAAGTTTGCCGACAGTAGCCCTTACCAAAGTTATGAGGTACAGATTGATGCTGATCAGCTCATATTAATTTCGCGCAATGATAATCCGCTAGCATACGCAGCTCCAATTGAATACTATTTTCAAGGTAAGCGGGTGGCTGCAAAAAAATAAGTAGTATATTTCCTTTAACACTCAAAAGAAAGACGGCTTGCCGTCTTTCTTTTTTTAGTTATATATGGATAAAATCCCATTCTACTGATTGGATCAATTTTCCCTGCTCCCTGATGTCATGCCGATCTCGCAATGTGCTAGAGCGAACCTTGTGTTTTTTGCAATTTGTTTTCCTTCAGTTGAGTAGTTAATCTAAATCAGACCGTTGATCTTACTGTTTTACGTACATGTAATTTAAACCGATGCTGCGAAATATAGATGGTTAAAAGAATTAGGAATCAAAATTTAACTTGATTATTTAGGCTAAATCGTTAATTTAGTGTTTTGGAAACCGGTTGCATAGATGTAGTGAATTAATAAAACCGGATCCAATTAATGAATAAAACTAGAAAAATAATAATCCACTTATGAAAGTCCGTATATTACTGATGGCCGCAATGACGACATTGCTCTGCCCACAACTTCAAGCCCAGCAATTGCCTTATAAGAATAGTACCTTACCTATTGAAAAACGGGTAAGTGATCTATTGGGAAGAATGACTGTGGAAGAGAAAGTCGGGCAACTGAGCAAATTGCTGGGCTGGGACATGTATAGCAAGAGCGGAAAAAAGGTTACAATCAGCAATAAATTACGAAAGGCGGTAAAAGAACAGCATATCGGATTATTATGGGCGACTTTACGTGCCGATCCTTGGACACAAAAAACCTTGCTGAATGGGTTGAGCCCAGTAGAAGCTGCGCGTGCTACCAATGCGATCCAACGTTATATGGTGGATAGTACACGACTGGGTATTCCATTGCTGTTATCTGAGGAGGCGCCACATGGACATATGGCTATTGGAGCAACGGTGTTTCCTACGGCAATTGGGCAGGCGAGTACATGGAACCCACAGTTGATTCAGGATATGGCTTCAACGATCGCGATGGAGACTTATGCCGTGGGTGGTAAAAACGGTTACGGTCCTGTATTAGATTTAGCACGAGATCCGCGTTGGTCGCGTACTGAAGAGACCTATGGGGAGGATCCCTACCTTATTGGACAAATGGGAAGTGCTATGATCCGTGGTTTTCAAGGGGAAAAGTTAGGTGAGCGGGATAAAATAATAGGTACTTTAAAGCATTTTGTTGCTTATGCGGCTCCTGATGGCGGCCACAATGGTGAGTCTGTATCGTTTGGCGAGCGAAGCTTGAGACAGTATTTTCTGCCGCCTTTTGAGCGTGCTGTAAAATCGGGAGCTGGGTCGGTTATGACGGCATATAATAGCATTGATGGTATTCCTTGTTCAGCCAATTCCTGGTTGTTGAATGACATCCTACGGAAAGACTGGGGATTTACGGGCTTTGTCGTATCGGATCTATTGAGTATATCAGGGCTCAATGGAGGTCATGCAACAGCAGCGACTGCCGAGGAAGCGGCTTCACAAAGTATACATGCCGGATTGGATGTCGATCTAAGCGGGACTGGTTATGGTTCAAATCTGCTTAAGGCTGTCCAACAGGGGCTCGTTGAACCTGCTGTTCTTGATACAGCAGTGGCCCGTGTACTACGAATGAAGTTCAATTTGGGGCTTTTTGATCATCCCTATGTGGATGAAAAGTTGGTAGCCCAAAAAGTCGCTACGGCACAAAATAAAACGGTGGCAAGACAGGTGGCCCGCGAGTCGATTGTTTTGCTTAAAAACGATCAGCATATTTTACCCTTAAGTAAATCGTTGAAACGAATAGCCGTTATAGGACCGAATGCCGACAATGCCTATAATCAGCTGGGCGATTATACTGCTCCACAGGCTGAAGGGAAAGTTCAGACCCTCTTGACTGGAATAAGGGCGGCAATTGGTAACAGTACGAAGGTTGATTATGTGAAAGGTTGTGCAATCCGTGATACAAGCAATTCCGATATTGCTGCCGCTGTCGCAGCTGCAAAGCAGGCCGATGCGGTGGTTTTAGTCCTGGGTGGTTCGAGTGCACGTGATTTTAAAACGTCGTATCAAGCAACTGGAGCAGCCAATGTTGATCCCAATACGGTAAGTGATATGGAGAGCGGAGAAGGATTTGATCGCGTTTCACTGGATATGATGGGCGATCAGATCAAGTTGCTCAAAGCGATACAGGCGACCGGAAAACCAGTTGTACTTGTTACGGTTATGGGGAGACCATTGAACTTAAATTGGGCATCTGAACATGTGCCTGCAATTGTGAATGCATGGTACCCTGGACAGGAGGGAGGCTTGGCAGTTGCCGATGTCTTGTTTGGCGACTACAATCCCGCTGGAAGATTACCGATTTCGGTACCTCGTTCGGTCGGCCAGCTTCCGGTCCATTACAACCATATAAAACCCAAACATCACGACTATGTAGAGATGTCGGCTAAGCCATTATATGCATTTGGTTATGGGTTGAGCTACAGTAGTTTTGATTACTCGAATTTACAGGTCTCTTTGAAGGAGAATGGCAATGATTTTGCTTGTACGGTGTCGTTCGACGTGGCAAACAACGGTAAATTGGCGGGAGATGAAGTCGCCCAGTTGTATATTGTGGATGAAGTAAGTTCGGTCGTAACACCGGTAATGCAATTGAAGCGATTTGAACGCAAAAACATTGCAGCCGGGACGACGGCGCGCTATTCGTTTCAATTGACTAAGGAAGATCTCAAACTTTGGAATGCAAGCAAAGCATGGAAGACAGAAAAGGGAAAATTTAAATTCTTGGTTGGAGCATCTTCTGATGATATCCGACTTAAAGGCGAAATGGAATTAACGAGGGATTATTAATCCTAAACCACAAACTATAGCATAGGGCTGCCCAATTTTGGACAGCCCTATTTTTTTTATTTGAGCACGATATGTTTGATACTTTTCCTATTCCAGGTATAGGTGATATGAATGAGGCCTTTCGGATCCTGAATGATTGTAGGATACGAATACTCATCGTTCTTTACCCCGTCTTCCAGCGTTAGGACATCTTTCCACTGTAAGCCGTCCTTCGATATGGCGACATGAAGTTTTGTACGTCCTTCCCACCAATCGTTGCCTGCTATGGCTGGATTGAAGACAATCATCAATAAACCATTGCGTAGACGGATAGCGTCGGTGGCTGAATTGGGATTGAGTAGGTTTGTCGCTTGCCAGGAGCCCCAGGTAAAGCCTTGATCTGTTGAAAAAGCGGCCATCACCTTATTTTCTTTACTTCGACAAAGTACCTGAATGCGTCCATCCCTGTGTTGGATCACACTTGGCTGAATAACCTGTATGCTGGTATCGGGACGTATTGCGCTGATGGACCATGAATGGCCATGGTCTCGGCTGATTTCCAGGTGTGCTTTCCAGATTTCTTCTTTGGATTCCGTACTGGAAGGAGATAGCAGCAGCCCGTTGGCCAAGGTGAGCGGTTTATTCTTGATAGGCCCCAATATACCTTCACGCAATTGCTGCGGTGCTGACCAGCTCATTCCTTTATCTAGGGAATGTTTGACGTAGCCTTTCCACTCCCGTGGATTAGGACCTATTTTATAATATAAAGAGAGGGTGTCACTGTGTGGATATTGATAGAAGACCGGATTCCATGTTGGAAAACGTGTATCGCCAAGAATACCATCGGCAATCTGTATAGGCGATTGCCATTGGCCCTTGCTGTACAGGGAACTCCATATGACAACATCGGGATTAGATTCATGCGTACCGCCAAACCAGGCAACTAATAAGCTGTCTTTTCCCACGACTTGAATTGTGGAAGCATGGCATTGTTGGAATGGAACCTGACCTGTTTTAAAGATTTGCTCCGATACCAGGATCTGAGGTTTATAGGTTGCACATGAAGATAGGAACAGGATTATAACTATGGAAAGCAGGTTGATTTTTTTCATTGGAATTCAAGGGTTTTAAAACCCACTCGTTGGTTTGCGTCTTATTTTCTTTTTTCTGAGCAGAAACTTTGGGGATGCTGCGATGTTCAGGCGATTATCGTTAAACAATGACCTCGTTAAATGATAAAATTCCGTTGGATTATATCCAACGGAATTTTATGTTATTTGCTTTGCAATTGAATTGCCGTAGCATAGTTAAATCGTGTACTAGGACTTCTCAAGGTAATTTGGTTACCACGTTGCGACCAGTCCAATTTACCTTTATGACCTAAAATAGCGATCTGTTTTACGCTAAAGTTATCAGGTACTTCAAACACGTATTCATTGGGTTGTTGGTAAGTATCGCCTTCAGAAAGATGGAATACATTGACTACTTTACTGTCTTTGCTTCTGGTGTAGTAATAGTCACCCTGGTGATATGGAGCAATGGTACGAGTTGCAAATACAGCTGTTTGATTGATTTTCATCCAGGCTGCCAGTTCGTTCAAGCGATCGTATGCAGCCTGATCGTAATCTCCTGTAGGGCCAGGGGCTATGTTCAATAAGTAGTTTCCGCCGCGAGAAATGATTTTCACCAATGTTTCTACGATTTTTTTTGTCGGCTTGTATTGATCGTTGGGCACATAGCTGAATGAATTACCCATGGTGATGCAGCTTTCCCATGGAATATCCAACGGATGGTCAGGAATCGCTTGTTCAGGTGTGACATAATTTTCCCAGTTTCCAGGTACCGTACGGTCAACGACGATAATACCCGGTTGATTTTTTCTTGCCATGCCACCGATGCGGTCCATGTCAATATTTTGATCCATTTTGATCGTCTGTTGCCAGTCAACAGATTTGTCAACCGTTTCTAAGGGACGTACCTGGCCACCATCCAACCAAAGGATATCGACTTTGCCATATTCGGAAGTCAGCTCGTTGATTTGATTGTAGGTAAAGTCTTTGAATTTTTGCCAGCGATCCGGATATTTTTTAGGGTCGTAATTTACATTTCGGTCTTTTGGCGGAAAGTAGGACCACCAGTAGTAATCGGAGTGCCAGTCCGGTTTGGAGAAATAAGCGCCAATTTTAAAACCATCAGTGCGGAATGTATTGAAGATTTCTTTGGTTACATTGGCCTTTGGATTTGTCGAAAATGGCGTTTTAGCGGAGGTGATTTTATAATCCGATTCTTTGGTATCGAACATGGCAAATCCATCGTGATGTTTGGTTGTAAAGACGACATATTTCATGCCGGCAGCTTTAGCGGCATCGGCCCATTTCTGTGGATTGAAATCTGTAGGATTAAAGGTAGTCTGTAGATTTTCGTAGTTCTTGAGGTATTCAAAATAAGTTTTACCATGTTCGGGTTTGCGTTGCGTCCAGCCTTCATCTTCGGGACAGATACTCCAGCTTTCGACGATTCCCCATTGACTATAGGTACCCCAGTGCATGAAAAGACCAAACTTCATATCTTGCCATTGTTCGAGATTTTCAATCACTAGAGGATCTGTCGGTTTTTGATAGCCATTAGATACGTTATGTGCTTGGCCAAACGCTAATGTTGCGCTTGAAGCAATCAGCGCGGTGGATATAATGGTTTTTAGTTTTTGCATGGATAAAGATAGTGAAAATGATAAAAAGAAGGCCACCTTAGGTGGCCTTCTTGAAGATAGATGTAGCTTTTGCGTTAATTTACGTCCCAGAAGAGTTTGGTGTCAAGCTTATCTTTGCTTTTTACAGCGTCATAATTTGCGCCATTTAAATTCACTTCTGTTGCGGGGATATTCCATCTCGCAGGGACAGTTTTTTGAATATCAGATACTTCTGTTCTAAAAGTAAATACAGGGTAATTTAATCTTCTTACTTCCGCCCAGGATTGTAAAGGTTGAATAACATTGAAATGTAGCCATTTTTGAGTAGCGATTAATTGAATGTTATTTGTTCCCCAACCAATATTTGAAATATAGGTATTAATCTGATCTTCTGTTGGTTGAGTTGCGGCAGTAGTCGTATTATCTTTGCTCAATGCTCTGATTGCAGGGAATAGTGCGATGGATTGTTTTATACCCTGTTCGAAGGCTGATTTTGCAGCAGCATTATTTCCAGTCCTGTTGTAATACTCAGCAAGTAAATAATTGACTTCCGATGCCGTGATCAGTAACCCTGGGAAATATTCATTTCTCGAGTAAGTAGAACGATTATAGATGGCAATCTTACTTGGATTAGCTGGTGTTCCGGAAATCAAAGCAGTTTGTTCTGCACTCGTTAGAGACTGATCTAGCCCAATATAAGCCCCATTTGCACCTTGTCCAGGTTCAAAAATAAATGGTAATCTCGGGTCTGCCTTTGACACCATGTTGTCGATCATTACTTTCCCGGCAATATTGGCGTTCCAGCTTTCTAAACCATCTCTAAATCCTCTCGCATTGATATCAGATCCTGAATTGAAGACACTGATGTCGATATTATCTGCATTGGTGAGAGTTAAAGGATAAGTTGATTGATTTCCAACAATGTCGGCCAGCTCTTGGTTTGCTCTTGCTGTAAAAGTAGAGGCAGCACTGACGCGAGTCAACATACGTAGGCGAAGGGAATTACAATATTTTTTCCATAGTGTAATATCACCTTTGTTTATTAAATCCTGGGTTTTAAAAGACGTGGAAACACCTGAAGTTAGTGCTGGCAACGTATTAAGCTCGGTACTGATGGATTTTAGGTCATCCAGCATAGCTTTATATATTTCTTCTGCAGTATCATATTTAGCATACGAGCTCGGATAATTTCCGCCATTGGTACTCAACATGCCTGCTTGCGACCAAGGGATGTCTCCATGTAAATCAACAACCTGTTGCGTTTGATCATAAAAGAAAATTTTCGCTGCAAGGTAAAATATGCGTAGCTGAGTTCGCTCTGCTTCTGGCAAAGCTGTGTATACTTTTTCAAATTCTCGATATTGTGCAAGACCTGCATAATAAGTATTCCAACGATCCTGGATAGAAGCACCTCCAGGTATCAATTGATTATTCTCGTTTGCCCATCCCGTAGCTTGAACATAGCGATTAGCAGTCGATCGGAGGATAACAAAGTAATTCCAGTAACTTGGGACAACCAGTTCTCTGTAGGAATAGGTAATTCCTGCGAACTGTTTGTCGGCTGACACTTCACTTATTTTTCCTGGATCTCTATATAACTCATCAAAAGATGATTTACTACAAGAGGTTATTGCTGTAATACCCGCGGCACATAGACCAGCAAGTAAGATGTGTTTTTTGATTTTCATAATTTTAGAAACTTGCGCGTAACATTAAACCATAAGTTCTTGTTGCTGGACCTGAACCAGCATTGGTAATTTGTTGTGACCAGTGTGAACCACCTGTCATTTGTTCAGGATCGAGGTGTTTGGCGGTTCTGTAGATGAAGAACAAGTTTCTTCCAAAGGCCGATAAACTGATGTTTTTCGCTTTTAACTTGCGAGCGAAATCTTTCGGAAGTCTATAAGCGAGCGAAAGTTCACGCATCTTGATATAGTTGTTTTTCTCTACATAAAGTTCATAACGAGAGTTTCCGCCATATTGTGGGCCACCCCAGTTATAGGTTGAATTGAAGTAGGTCGCTTGGGAGATGATATTCGCGTTTTTAGTACCATCTAATAAAACCCCGTCCAATAACATACCATCATGATAAACCGTTTCTCCATTAGGTCCAGTGGAACCAGTAGTAGCAATTCCTTTTCCTCCAGACAAGTAGTAACTCAATCCACCATGTTCGGCGTCCATACCCTCTAAGGTTTCTTCTAGCAAACCTCTACTTTTCATCCAGTTGATACCGGTAGGCATAATATGTCCTCCCCAGCGGAAGTCAATTAGAGCGTCCAAAGTGAAATTTTTGTAACTAAAGGAGTTGATGAACCCACCAATTGCTTTAGGCATGGCATTACCAACTTTTTTGTACGTTGTGTTGTCCAATTGATATAAACCATTTGCGTCAACAATCATTCGTCCTTGATCATCTGTTTTTACCGGCCGAGCGTAGATATCACCCAATGGTTCTCCAACTCTCGAAATAATCTTAGCTGCATCACCATCAATAAATCGGTGCTCTAATTCGGTCGCACCGCCTGCTAATTGCTCGACCTTGTTTCTGTTGAACGCAAGGTTAACGGTTGTATTCCACTTGAAGTTTTCACTTTGAACTGGTGTACCGTTAACAACAAATTCCCATCCTTTGTTACGTAATGTACCTACGTTTGCAACAATAGAGCTAGCACCTGTCGTCATTGGTAAAGAGAAATCTAGGATCTGATCTTTGATCTGGCCATTGTAATAAGTAATGTCAAATCCTAATCGGCCTTTTAACAATCTAGTTTCTAAACCAAATTCGATCTCATGCTTGGTCTCAGGTTTAATGCGCTCATTTCCGAAGCCGGAGGTTGGAACCTGTGTATAAATCACAGATCCTGTTCCTTGATCGCCCAGTGTTTTTTGAGAGAAGCTCAAGGCGCTTTGGAAAATATTAGGATAATTTCCCACAATTCCCCATGAGCCTCTTAATTTCGCATAATCGAAGATTTCCGGAAGTTTAAACGCATCAGATAAGATTAAACTTGAGTTGACCGATGGATAATACAAAACATTGTTATCTGGGTGCATCTGTGAAATAAGCTCACGACGTAATGTCCCTTCTACATACCAATAGTCTTTAAAACTAAAATTTAAAGTTCCAAAAGTTGCATCTCTTAATGACCAAACCCTAGCTTGTGAGCTTCTGGAATCATTAACGGAGGCTGATAGATCATACCAATTGCGTTGAGATAATCCACCGTTAGTCCAGCCACTAACCGAAAAGTCCTGATTTTTTGTCGCAGTATAGCCTACTGCAGCTCCTAACTTAATGTCCTTATTAATTTGTTTTTTATAGGAGGCAAGAAGGTCGGTGTAATAAATGTTTTGATTTTGATTTTTTGTCGTAAATCCTGATTCGGTGTCAAAACCGTAAAGTAATGGGAAGCGATTAGGGCTGCGATCTTCAAATCGTGCTGATGTAACGTCAGCAGAGAATCTAGCGCGAACAGATAAATCGTCTGTTATTTGATAAGTATTCGTAAATGAACCAATTAGACGGTTTGAATATTCATCACTTGTTTTAGCTCGAGTATTCCAATAGTAATCTAATACATCGACTTTATATCCGTTGTGTATTAGATTTTCACCTGGGGTAAGACTTTGATTCGTTCCAGTTACATATTTATACCCTAGGCTCGTTTGATAGCGATCTGCATACCAGTCTGGGTTATCAAACGTGGAAATCATCCCCGTAAAATTGTTAATCAAGCGATCCGTCATAAATGGTCTGTTATGCGTATGCTGATTGATATAATTAACGACAACATCGGTTGTTAGTTTATTCCACAATTTAAATGTTGAGTTAAAATTGACAATGTTCTTTTTGTTATATGAATCGAACGACGTCATCTGATTATCTTGACGAGTAAGGGAGAAACGAACATTTGACGTTTCTGTTGCGTGGCCTAACGCGAGATTAAGGGATGTATTGTTGGGATTGTTGAAAAACTTTCCGTAAGCATTCTGAGCTTCATAAGGACGCACCTTACCATCCCATGTTACCGTTGGTAGTCCATCAAATTTAGGCCCGAAGTTTACCGTTGCGGGTAGAACACCTCTTGTAACTCCATCAACAGCCCTATCAGCGCCATAATAGAAAAATTTATCTTCAGCCTGTCCTCCATTTGCATAAGCTAAGCTATAGCCTGGCCCCCGTACATTTTGGAATTTGGGTAGGTATGCAATTTGATCATGCGTATAGTTTGCATTAAAATCAATTGAAAAGCCTGTCCCCCCCTTATTTGATTTTGTTGTGATAAGGACAACACCATTCATCGCTTCAGATCCATATAATGCAGCAGCTGAAGCTCCTTTTAAAATGGATACTGTTTCGATATCCTCAGGGTTTAAATCCTCAAGGCCATTACCGCGAGCACGTTGGTCGCCCCAATAATTGGAGTTATCAAATTTATTTTGGCGCATAGGTACCCCATCAATAATGACTAACGGTTGTGAGCCTCCTGTGATAGAGTTAATACCACGAATATTGATATTTACCCCTGAGGTTGCTCCCCCTGGAGCAGTTGTGATGCGTACGCCCGGTGCTTTACCATACAATGCCCCCGCAAAGTTTGGTGAACCGGTTTTTGTTAGTTCTTTGGAATCAATTGTACTCATGGCATAACCAAGCTCTCTCGGGGCTTTTTTGATACCCATGGCTGTAACAACAACTTCTTCCAGGTTGGATTGATCGCTGGTTAAGCTTACATTAATTGTTTTGTTGGAACCAACCACAACTTCTTGGGATTTGTAGCCCACCATGGAGATGCGCAAAGTTTCACCTGTTGAAGCTTGGATTGTGAAAGATCCATTGCCGCCAGTTTGAGTTCCTCTGGTGGTTCCTTTTACGGAGACAGTGGCGCCAGAAATTGGTCCATTAGCATCTGAAACTATTCCAGAAATGCTTTGCTGCGCATAGAGCGCTGTAGCACTGAAAAGTGTACATAGCGCCAATCCTGCAGTTTTTTTGTAAAATAGACTCATGTTTTAGGTGTTTGTGTAAAACGTTAGTTAATTATGTTAGTAATATATTTTTCGATGACTAAGGCAGTTGTCCCCTTTTGTTGCGCCCTTTTATGCAGTGTGGAAATTGCCAATGTTGTCTTCCTTGAAATCTTCGGAATGCTATATTCATTAATGGCCACTTGAATATGAGGCGCCAAAATGTCCCCGATTTCGGCTCCCCGGCCACTGATGATTATTTTATCCGGATTGAGGATGTGTATTAACGTCGAAATTCCCTTGCCAAGTAAATAGCCAACTTTCCCAATGTTGTTGATTGCTACCTGATCTCCGATTTGGACAGCTTCAATTAATGCGTCGATTTTATTGATGTGTTCATGGGCTAGTTTATCATAAATGGAATATTCTCCATTCTTTATATCCCGCTCGGTATTTCGAATGGCTGCACTAATGGAAGCTTCGACTTCAAGACAGCCGCGTTTGCCACATGAGCATAAGGTTAATGTATCGGAAAGTGGAATATGGCTGAATTCGCCGGCATAACCTGATGTTCCCTTGAAGATATCATCATTGATGAGTATTCCTAAGCCTACACCCCAGTTTAGATTGATCACGAGCGAGTGGGATGAATCTTTTGCTTCACCAAATTTCCGTTCCGCTAGGGCGATACAACGTGAGTCATTGTCAATGATGGCCGGAACCTTAAATTTTTGTTCAAATAGTTTTCGAATGTTATATAAGGGCGAATCTTCATTGTACGATTCATTGAGACCTGTTTCCGAATCAACAAAACCAGGCATACTAATTCCAATACCGATTACTTGTGTAATGTTGATCTGGTTGGAAATGATGAAATTGTTCAATGCTTCCAGAATGGACTCCGTTGCCTTCTTATCTCTAAGGTCGATTGGAATATTATTTTGCGACGAAATTGTTTCAGCCTTGAGATTTGAGGAAGATATGGATGTATAGAATTGATCAATAGACACGCTAATAATACTTTGCTGTAAATTTTCATTAAGCATGTATTGTATAGCTTTTCTTCCACCTGTGGATGCTGCATAACCTTTTTCGACAACAACATTTCGTGTCAAAAGATCATTGATCTGCTTGGTGACAGAGGGGATGCTTTTCGATAAAGAGTTTGCAATGTCTGCAATCGGTTGCATCGGCCTGTAATACAAAATTCTCAAAATTTCGCCGCCCATAATTTAGTTCAATTGTATTAGTATAACTATTGGTTTTCTCTAAGTTTCATAATGGCTGATAAAAATCATTTCATCGCGCCTTGGTTTTTCATAGTAACTTGCTTATAGATCATCAATATGTTTAGATTCTCATAAGCATTGTATGTTAAAGATAAACACACTTTGTGTTAAGTTCAAAATTCTTTTTAAAATTTTTAAAAAGAATTTGATGATAATGTGTTTTTGCTCAAAAGAAGGCTCTTTTTTTTATCGATTAAAGAAAGGTTGGGTGAGTATTGTAACGAAATTGCTATAATATTAAAAGGTTTTTTGAGGAGAAGCTCCGAATGGTATCTCGGAATTATCCGTTTTTTTAGGGGAGATTGTAATATTATAACCGACTCTATCTTCGATTATTTATGATATAGCAAAACAAAAAGAGCCTGGTATTACCAGGCTCTCTCAAAATCTCAGGACAATTGCTCGCGAGATTTCATTCGTTTAATGTGTGATCATCTATTTGACGTCCCAGAAGATTTTAGTTGTTCTTGTATCATTTGCTTTAACAGCATCGTAATTAGAACTATTATTTGAAATCTCTTGGGTAGGATATAATAAACGTTTAGGAGGATTTGCGTAATTAGCCAATCCAGCCACAGGATATGTCAATATTGGATATCCTGTACGTCTCAATTCAGCCCAAGCTTGTTGTGCCTGTAAAAAACCATAATGTAACCATTTTTGAGTCCATATTAATTCTAGGTTCTTTGCTTGAGTTGTTGAAAAGCTGATAGTCGATTTGTCTACAAAGTCATTGATGACGTCATCGGTAGGTTTTTTCTCTGTTTTCAGTCCTGAAGTATTTAAATTATTTAAATAATAATAGAAAGAAACGGATTGTTTAACAGCGACATCGTAAGCATCTTTGGCTGCATTACTTGCTCCCCATCTTAATAACGCTTCAGCTTTATTGAAATTGGTTTCAGAAGCGGTAATGACAATTCCCGGCAAAGCATTGTTGTCGAAGATAGTTGCCGAATCCAACACAGCGTAGTCTTGATAATTCTTCTCCATATCCGCTGAAGTAAAGGAAATTGGCATTGCTCTATACTCTTTGTTCTGAACAAACTTACCGTCTACTGTTTTTCCGAATTTATCATAAAGTACCGGAATACGTGGATCATTCGCTGGTAACATCACTTTGTTCAACATATGATCTGTTGCGAATTGGTTAGGACCTTCAATCAAAGCCTGTCTCAATGTTCCGGTATAGTTGGTTAGCGGCTGCAATAAGATGTCTTCATTTCTGGGGTTATAGTTTGCCGTTGCGCCACCATCTGCCAATGGATATTGTGTTGGGTTATTCAGCATTTCAAGTACTTCAGTTCTTGCTTTTGCCTCATCAACAAAAGAAATGCGCATCAATAGACGCAGGCGAAGTGAATTGGCATACTTACGCCATTTCGCAACATTCCCGCTATTCAAGATATCGTATTTTGAAAAATCGGGATTGGTCGTTGCTGTTGATAAATACGTGTTGATATTTTTCAATTCGCTGATGAACTGATTGTATAATTCTTTTTGCGCATCAAACTTTGGCTTAATAATCGTACTTGTTGTTGGTAGACTACCGGCTTCACTGAAAGGGATATCTCCAAAGTTGTCAACAAGTTTAGATGCTTCGTCAAACAATACAATTTTGCCCGTTTGGATAAAGATCTCTTTACTTGCTTTCTCCGCTTCAGGAAGTTCAGCGTATGCTTTTTCCATGCTTCTTGTGATACCCAGTACACCAGGAGCATAAAAATCCGTCCAATATGCATAAGAGTAGCTATCGTTCGGCTGATACATGGTATTTGACGGATAAAAAGACGCTGTCTGCGTATATACTGCCTGATTGGACAGAATAAATGTACGGTAGTGGTAATAAGCTGGTCTTACACGATCATTATTTAGCATTTCGGCAAAGAACGCCGGAATATTTGCTTTTGTCGATGCATCTGGGTTTTGAAACTTGTCGTCAAGTTGTGATTTACAGCCGACCATCGTCGATAGGGCCGAAACCAAAGTTAATATAGAAAGAAAAGTTTTTTTCATGATTCTCGTGGGTAAAAAATTAAAAATTAGCATTCAATGAAAAACCGAAACTTCGGGTAGCAGCAGATGAACCAACGTCTACACCTTGTGCCCACCATTTGTTACCTACTGGAGCTTCAGGGTCAAGATTTTTCAATGTACGGTAGAAGTAGAATAGATTTCTGCCCAATAAAGAAACCTTTAAGTTGTTAATTTTAAGTCTTTTGGTGAAACTGTCTGGAATACGGTAACCAATAGACAATTCTCTTAATTTGATAAAGTTGTTGTCGTAAACGGCACCTTTTTCAGTCCAAGAATCTGCACCCCATCCGAATGTGTTCATGTAATATTCTGCAGCACTCAAATGTACATCGTTTGCTTTTCCTGTATTGGCGTTAACACCTTGCAAAGTCACTCCATTTTCGCGATATGGTAAGGTGTTTTCATATAGACCAGCACTCATGCCGTATTTGAGGTTTTCGGATACCATTTTACCTCCAAAACGATAATCAGCAGTAAAGTCTAACATAAAGTTTTTATAGGTAAATGTATTGGTCCAACCGCCTATCGCTTTTGGCATAATGTTGCCAGCATATTTGTACTTGGTTTTGTCGATCACATAGAGTCCATCGTCAGAGATCAAATTATTGCCGTTTTGATCTTTGGCAATGTCATAAACGTAAATATTTCCTAATTTCTCACCTTCTTTTGCCGTAATCTTCAAAGAGTTTTCATCGGCAGAGTAGAATACCAATTCTTCAACGCCCGGTGCTAGGGTTTTAACTGTCGACTTATTAAATGAATAGTTTAGTCTAGAATTCCAGGTAAAGTTTTCATTTTGAATTGGGGTACCGTTGATAGAAAGCTCCAAACCGTTATTGGCAATTTTTCCTATATTCAAAATTTGGGAAGTAGCCCCTGTAGAGGCTGGTGTTGTAAGTCCTAAGATCTGGTCGTCGATATAGTTGTTGTAGTAACTAACATCCAATCCTAATCTATTTTTTAGAAACTTCAATTCCATACCGACCTCAACCTCATATTTACGCTCAGGACGTAGATTAAGATTTCCATAGTTATTTCTATAGGTCAATGATGGAACAGCTCCATTGATGGTCAATAATGGATTTTGGTTGTAAGCGATATTTGCTTCGTAGATTGCGGCATCATTACCAACAATACCGTAGGAAGCGCGAAGTTTACCGTAGGAGAACTTATCAGACTTGATATCGAAAGCATCGCTGAAAATAAAGCTACCACTAACCGAACCATAGCGATAATTATTGTTTGATGAAGGTAGTGTAGAAGAATATTCAGAACGATAAGTACCGTCTAAGTAAGCAAATCCTTTATAGCCAATATTCAAGGAACCGAAGTAGGCATATTTTAGCATTTCCTTTCTGCTATTTGAAGTTGTTGCCTGCGCGTAACTGTTGCTTAAGCTAAACCAGTTTTCTGTGACAAGACCACCTGCTGTACTTGACGATTGATCATCATAACGCTCTGATCTCGATTGGAAACCCACGCTCGCTGAATAGTCGAAATCTGCATTGATTTTGTTGCTATAGGTTGCCATTACATCACCATACAGGATCGAATAGACTCCTTTTGAAGTTGCGAAGCCTCCAGAACTGCTGGTAGTTGAATTGTAAGCCGTTGCATATTCGTTGTATTGCTTGTTGATGCTCGTTGCAGAAGTTAAGTCATTACCAATTCTTCCGCGGAGTTTCAAGTGATTTACAACATCCCAGTTTAATGTGGCACTTGTTAAAATCCTATTTTCGGTCTCATCATAACTGTTTTTGTATTGATTCCAAAAATAATCTAAGAGGTTGGAAGCCCTCATCGTGTATTTGAAGTCTTCAGGACGTCCTGTTCCAAATTTGGAATATTTGTAGCCGTCAGTGGTTTGATACGCATTTTTCATGGCAGACATATCTTCTGTTCTGCTGAAAAATCCGTCGAAACTTCCAAGTACCTGACCCAACAGATAGGTTCTGTTGTGGGTATTGGTATTGATAAAGTTAGCGACGATATCGGTCGACAATTTGTCGCTAAGTTTTAGCGTGCTATTAAGGTTGAAGGTATTTCTGTTTTGTTTACTACCAGGGCTCGTACTTTTATAGTCCATTCTGGTCGCACTCAAACGGTAGTTAATTTTCTCTGTTTGGTTTGAGATACCAACGTTAATATTGGAATTGTAGCCTTTGTCAAATACGTCGTAGTAGTTATTTTCACGTGCTTTGTATTGACGTACCTGTCCGTCCCACCACATAACATCTTCGCCAGTGAATTTTGGACCAAAACTTCCGTAGGATCTATAGTATGGCCTTCTTCCCGAAGGAGAATTAGCATCTGTAAACCAACCTTCGGCAGACGCGCCGTTAGCGATGTTTGTCGCTGCGTCGTAACCGGGTCCATAAATATTTTGGAACTTCGGTAAAAAGGCTGCTCTTTCGATTGATCCATTATAGTTGAAGTCAATTCCTAGACCTCTTCCTTTTGTGCCTTTCTTTGTTGTAATAACAATTACCCCACTTGCAGCGTCCGAGCCGTATAGTGCACTGGCTGCAGCACCTTTTAAGATGGAAATATTGTCGATATCAGCGGGGTTGATGTCCAGCATACCATTACCCCTAATACGTTGATCGTCCCAATAATTATTATTGTTTGCACCAGTCGCACCACCTTGTTGATCGTTACGGATGATGATACCATCAACAACATAGAGGGGTTGACGTTGATAGTTTAATGAATTGATACCACGGATTTGAACGTTAACCGCACTGGCAGAACCACCCGGAGCAGTGGTGATTTTCACACCTGGGGCTTTACCGTATAGTGCTGATCCAAAGTTGGTGTTACCCGCTTTAGTGATTTCCTCTGCTTTGATATTGCTAACTGCATATCCTAGCGCCTTAGATTCGCGCTTGATGCCCATCGCTGTGACAACAACTTCATCTAAAGCCGAAGCGTCCTGATTTAAGGATACTTTAATCGATTTAGCGGAAGTAACCGTAACTTCTTGGGTTTGGTAACCCACAATAGAAATACGTAATACTTCTCCTGGGGATGCTTGAATGGTAAAAGCTCCGCTTGCATTTGTTTGGGTTCCTTTGGCAGTGCCCTTAACAGAAACTGTCGCTCCTGAAACTGGACCTTTGGCGTCAGTTACTGTACCAGTAATGGTTTGTTGTGCGTAAAGCGAAGTGGCGCTAAATAGCGTACACAATGCTATACCCGCTGCTTTTTTGTAAAATAGACTCATTTTTTAATGATTAGTATGAATTACAATAAGTAAATGATTAGTGTGGTTATTATTTTGTTAAAATTTTATTAATGTGATTTTCGACTACAATCGCTGCAGTACCTTTGATTTGTGCATGTTTGTTTAAAGATGACATTTGAACATTCGTTGTTTTTGCAATTTCAGGAATGCAAAATTCATTGATGGCAATTTGTATTTGTGGATTCAAAATTCGTCCCAGTTCTGCACCTCTTCCGCTAACGATGATCTGTTTTGGATTCAGAATATGGATAAGTGTTGATATGCCTTTACCTAGCATATAACCTATTTTTCCTAAATTATTGATAGCGATTTGATCGCCCACATTCGAAGCTTCAATTAAGGCGTCTATTTTGTTGAGTTTACTTTTTACAAAGGTGCTATAAATCGAATATTCGTTGTTTTGGATATCAGTTTCCGTACTTCGAATGGTTGCGTCTAAGGAGGCTTCTACCTCCAGGCATCCCCTTTTTCCGCAAGAACATAACGTGTTGTCATCCGAAAGTGGGATATGACTAAATTCTCCAGCAAAACCTGATTCGCCTTTAAAAACAGAGCCATTGATAATAATGCCCAATCCGACACCCCAATTTAAATTGATGATGAGTGAATGATCAATATCTTTTGCTGATCCAAACTCTTTTTCTGCGATAGCAATACATCTGGAGTCATTCTCTATCACAGTTGATATTTGGTATTTTGCTTCTATGCTACTTTTGATACGGTATAAAGGATGATTATGGGGATAAGATTCATTGACACCCAATTCAGAATTGACAAATCCTGGTATACTTAGACCAATACCAATTATTTTGTCCCTTTGGATTCCCGATAGTTCCAAAATCGATTCAATTTCGTCCAATAGTAAATCAGCAGAGTTGCTGGACTTCAATTCTAGGGGAACATCACGGTGTTCGATAATCGTCTGTTGATTAAGATCTGTTAATGTAAATGTGGAAAAATGCTGATCGGTTGAAATCGTCAAGATATAAAAATTCAGTGCTGGATTAATTGCGAACTGCAAAGGACGTCTTCCGCCGGTAGATTCTGCAAAACCACATTCAACAATTATTTTTTCTTCAAGTAAACGATTGATTATTTTTGTAATGGAAGGTGTACTCTTAGCGAGTTTTTTGACCAACTCTGCAATAGAAAGCGCAGAATCAAAATAAAGGTTTTTCAATATTTCTTTTTCCATTAGTTCGTGTGGTTTCTAAAAGTTGATTAAACTTTTGTTAAAGATATGTTAAATCGCATGTAAGATCAAAATACTTTTTAAAAAAATTTAAAAAGTTGCGGCTATGCTTTGTTTTTTTTGTTTTTGTGTAACAATTTGTATTCCTGTTTGTGCCATTAAATCATAGATTAGGCATAAAAATGAATGTTAAATAGCTTATATTTACCATCTAATTATAGTATCTGATTATGAAACAACGCTATTACTCCTTGGATGTCTTTCGTGGGGCTACTGTGGCACTGATGATTATGGTGAATAATCCGGGGACATGGGCTCATATGTTTGCGCCGCTAAAACATGCAGAATGGCATGGTTGCTCGCCTACAGACCTGGTTTTTCCTTTTTTTCTTTTCGCAGTGGGTAATGCCATGTCTTTTGTTATCCCACGATTACAGGAAGCTGGTCCGGCGATATTTTGGCAAAAAGTAATTAAACGGACGGTCTTAATTTTTGCGATCGGACTTTTTATAAACTGGTGGCCTTTCGTGAAATGGGATGGCGCAGCCCTTGTGTTGAAGCAATGGGTAGACGGAGCGGACCCGAGCCGTGGAATTCGGATTTTCGGAGTACTGCAGCGCATTGCCGTAGCCTACTGCTTTGCGTCAATTCTCGCCTATTATTTTAAGGAAAAAACGATAATCTGGATCTCGACGATTATTCTGTTGTTATATTGGGCAATTTGTGCAATAGCCGGAGGAGCAGATCCCTATAGCTTAGAAGGTTGGTTCGGTACACAATATGATATTGCCATTTTAGGTTTACCGCATGTTTACAAAGGGGAGGGGGTACCCTTCGATCCCGAAGGACTGATGAGCACATTACCGACGATTGTTCAGGTCGTCTTTGGGTATTTAGTTGGTGTATTTATAAAAAAACAAGGTCAGGTGGATTGGTTGTGGTCTAAAGTACCGCCCTCTAATGAGCCTCATTTTAAATTGCTGGCGGGCATGTTTGTGACCGGATTTATTTTAGTCGTCCTGGCTTGGATATGGGCTTTGGGTTTTCCGATCAACAAAAAAATATGGACAAGTTCCTACGTACTTTATACCACAGGTTTGGCAACCATGACACTGGGGGGTATGATCTGGTTTATTGAAGTGCAGGGTGTAAAAAATAAATTGACACAGTTTTTTGATGTTTTTGGTAAAAATCCTTTATTCATCTTTGTCTTGAGTGGTATTCTACCGCGCTTTTTGGGATTATTCCGTATTCCTGATGGTGTAAAAGAGGATGGTACACAAAAATACCTCGACGCTTTTGCCTGGTTTTATAAATACGTTTGCGCAAAAGTTCCTGGAATACCGGAAGTTGGTTCTTTTGTGTATTCGCTATGTTTCCTGGCGTTGATGTGGGTAATCTGCTATTGGCTGGATAAAAAGAAAATTTATGTAAAGGTGTAGCATCAGCGCGATGTTTGCTTGTTAAATTATTTTGGCACTCAAAGATTTTTGTTATCTTTGCAGCCAATTAATAAAATTTTTAACGCTTTAATATTATTCAGGAAATGTATTTAAGTAAAGAGTACAAAGCTGATATCTTCGCAGAATTTGCTGGATCAGCTACAAACACAGGATCTACTGAAGGTCAAGTTGCTTTATTCACTAAGAGAATTGCTCACTTAACTGAGCACTTGAAAAAAAACAGAAAAGATTTCGGTACACAACGTGCCCTACAAATGTTAGTAGGTAAACGTCGTTCATTATTAGCTTATCTTTACAAAAAAGATATCAACCGTTACCGTGCGATCATTAAAGGTCTAGGTTTACGTGATATCATCAAATAAGCTTTAATACAAAGGTGTTAAGAAAGCCATCCAAATTTTGGGTGGCTTTTTTGTTTTATAAAACGCTCGACTTTCTTGATCGAAAACCATGGTGTAGGAAGTAATGGAAACAAGTTAAAACCATGTTCTTGCCAGGTTCGTCCCGTAAGCAGCTTGAGTCCACAGTGAGTCCACGGTGAGTCTACCTTTTAAGGTGCTTTCATTGTGCAGCCATGTTTTTTACAAGTCGGTAGCAAGTCGAACTTAGCCATAACTTTTCTATAATTAATTTACAAGGAAGTACCTTGAAAACTGCAAGACCTGAAATTTATCTTAAGAGGATTTATGTTTTGGATAATTTCTTCGGTAATCAATCACAAGGCAGAATCGGCTGCTTGAAGAAGATAGAAATTGAAAGGCTTTGTAGGCAAATGCTGCGACGCGTTAGTATTTGCTTATTTAGCCGAATGTTAATTGCATTAATCTTAATATTTTAATTTACCTTTGTGCTGAAATCTAATGTATTTAAAATATTGGCATGCTGCCAACAAGATGAAAAGCATGTCGCAAACAAGATTAAATGAATTACAACGAAATTAAAACAACCATCGATATGGGTAATGGCACCCAGATCGAATTGTCTACAGGTAAATTGGCAAAACAAGCCGATGGTGCTGTAGTATTAAAACAAGGTGATACGATGTTGCTTGCAACGGTCGTTTCAGCTAAAGAAGCTAAATCTGGGGTTGATTTTTTACCTCTTTCGGTAGATTACCAAGAAAAATATGCGGCAACAGGCCGTATTCCAGGAGGTTTCTTACGTCGTGAAGCTAGACTATCGGATTATGAGGTACTGATCTCACGTTTGGTAGACCGTGCATTACGTCCTTTGTTCCCTGAAAACTATCACGCAGATACACAAGTGGCAATTAGCTTGATCTCTGCAGATAAAGATATTATGCCTGACGCTTTAGCAGGTTTGGCTGCTTCTGCAGCTATTGCTGTTTCTGATATTCCTTTTAATGGACCAATTTCTGAAGTTCGCGTTGCGAAGATTGACGGTCAATTGGTGATCAATCCAAAATTATCTGAACTTGAAAAAGCAACGCTAGAATTTATCGTTGCTGGTTCTGCACAAGATATTGGTATGGTTGAAGGTGAAGCGAAAGAAATTTCTGAAGCTGAAATGGTAGAAGCAATTGCTTTTGCTCATGAAGCGATCAAAAAACAAGTTGCTGCTCAAGTAGAACTGGCTAACTTAGTTGGTAAAACGGTTAAACGTGAGTATAACCATGAGCCTGAAAACCTTGAATTGAGAGATGCTATTTTTGCAGCTACTTACGATAAGGTTTACGCTATTGCAAAATCTGCTTCTGCAAAACATGACCGTTCTGAAAACTTCGCAAAAATCGCGGAAGAGTACAGAGCAACAATGCCAGAGGAATTGGATGATGATACAGCTTTCTTGTTTAAAAAATATTTCCACGATGTTCAGTATGATGCTGTTCGTAATCTTGTCTTGGATGAGGGAATTCGTCTAGATGGCCGTAACGTACGTACAGTTCGCCCAATCTGGTCAGAAGTGGATTACTTGCCTGCTGCACACGGTTCAGCTGTATTCACACGTGGTGAAACACAATCATTGACTTCGGTTACTTTAGGTGCTAAAGACGATGAGCAAATGATCGATGGTGCTTTTATCAACGGTTATAACAAGTTTATTCTTCACTACAACTTTCCTGCATTCTCTACAGGTGAGGTAAGACCTAACAGAGGTCCAGGCCGTCGTGAAGTTGGTCACGGTAACTTAGCAATGCGTTCATTGAAACAGGTACTTCCTGCAGACAGTGAAAATCCATATACGATCCGTGTCGTTTCTGATATTCTGGAGTCAAATGGTTCTTCTTCTATGGCAACTGTATGTGCTGGTACATTAGCACTTTTGGATGCCGGTGTGAAATTGAAAGCGCCAGTTTCAGGTATTGCCATGGGATTGATTTCTGATGAGAAAACAGGTAAATATGCGATCTTATCGGATATCTTAGGTGATGAAGATCATTTAGGTGATATGGACTTTAAAGTAACGGGTACAGAAAAAGGTATCGTTGCTTGTCAAATGGACTTAAAAATCAATGGTTTGAAATGGGAAGTGTTGACGCAAGCTTTGGATCAAGCAAAAGAAGCGCGTTTACACATCTTGGGTGAGATGAAGAAAACAATTTCTGCTCCTCGCGAAGATTACAAACCACATGCACCACGTATCGTTCAATTATTGATCGATAAAGAATTTATTGGCGCTGTAATCGGACCAGGTGGTAAAATTATCCAAGAAATGCAACGTGAGACCGGTGCTACAATTTCGATCGAAGAAGTTGATAATAAAGGTGTTGTTCAAGTATTCGCAGATAATAAAGCGGCTATTGATGATGCAGTAGGTCGTATCAAAGCGATTGCTTCTAAACCAGAGATTGGTGAAACTTACGAAGGTAAAGTGAAATCAATTATGCCATTCGGTGCTTTCGTTGAAATCATGCCTGGTAAAGACGGTTTATTGCACATCTCTGAAATCGACTGGAAACGTCTTGAAACAATGGACGGTATCTTCAAAGAAGGTGATAAAGTAACGGTTAAATTGTTGGATATCGACAAACAAGGTAAAATGAAGCTTTCCCGTAAAGCTTTATTGCCTCGTCCGCCGAAAGAAGACAAACCAAAGCAGGATAAACCTGCTGGCGAAGCTCCTGTAGCTGGTGCTGGTCAAGAATAAGTTTATTCTTTAAATGACATGAAAAGCTCGCTTTACGCGGGCTTTTTTTATGGAAAATAAAACTTAGCTGCATCTTTATCCTATGAAAAGTATACTTCGTTTGCTTCTTTTGAAATCCAGTCCGATTCTGGTGTTTGTCCTCATTCATGTGTCAGTTTATGGTCAGCGGTCTTTTGGGGATAAATTTCAGAAGCTGTCTGCCACTGTACAGCATTATGCACATAAAAATAATATGATTTTGCCCAAGGGGCATTATGAGTTTTATAAACTGGATCGTGCCATTTTGTGGTCCTATAAACAGGATTTATTTTGGCCTCTTAATAGGTTAATCTTAAAGGATAAAGCTATCAGGGATTCAATGACAGACGAGCTTTACATTAATTTTGATCGGGAATATAACCGCTTTGTGATGGATATGTATGAAAGCCCTTATAAATTTAACGAGGCAAGACCATTTGAGGCACTTTCCGTGCAGGGTTCATTCAGAGGTGGGATGTCATCGCTTGTGGAACGTTTGTCCAAGTTTTTATTGGATCATCAAGGACGCTGGGGCCTCAATCTGTCTTCTTTTACCTTATATATGGATCGGGAGCTTAGTGATGTGCCCTTAGCATACGATGGTGAGCCAGAAGTGGTGAAATTGCTCAAGCAATTTTTTGAGGAGGCCAAGATTCCCCATAAACCCGGTATTTACTATGGGAACCCGATGTACTGTTCGTATCGATTTGACTGGGTGGCTAATAAAAATAAAGAGATTACACTCGATTGCTCGGCATATAATGACTATTTTAATATACTGTTTAGTGAAACGAAGTTATATGCGCTGGGCGGGACATGGGATAGCATGAAGGGACAAATGTCTTTTTTTTATGATCGTAAGAATAGCTGGAAACAGTTTGCTGCCCGGCGGGATGTCAAACGAATTTTGGATTTTTTAAAGGAGGAGACTGCTGTTAATCTATTGAAACTACATCATGATAGTAAAAGATTTAGTGGCGATTATTGGCTGGATGTTGCGGTGTTGAAATAGGGGGGCGGTATTTTAAGAAGTAAATAGAAACAAATCAGGCTGTCAATTCGACAGCCTGATTTGTTTTTTATAACATGATAACACCTTTTATCTTCGCTACTTCTTTGTAGAAGTAGATCACCTGATCGGCGTCTTTAACGTTCAAGTTTACCGTAATTGAAGTATACTTACCTGTTTTGGAATCCTTAAAATCAAACTGTGCACCTGTGTCATCAAATACGCTCTGGATCTGATTGAAGTGGTCCTGATCTTTTGGTAAGATAAATTTATACGTATAGTCCTTTGGAAATGTTTCTAAGTCTTCCAAACGCTCTTTAAAAGTTTCATAGAAGTCTTTTGGATTATCACCTCCGTCAGAGATATCTTGTATATTGATGTTTTTGTAATCTGCCATGTTTTGTTTCTCCTTAAATATGTTATTAAGGTATTAACAAATATTAATCCAGTAATGTTTTACTGACAATTTTTCAGTTAATTATTGTCAATGTTTGAAGGCCAATCGGCTTTGTTTTTACCAAAGTTTTTGTTTGGCGTAGCACTCATCTCGATTTCCATCTGTCCACCTGCTAAAAGTTGCGCATGTGTAATGAACGTTTTGGCGTAAGGCTTGCCATTTAACTTGATCGATTTGATATATTGATTGGCTTTGCCTTGGTTTTTAACATCGATCGCTAACGTTTTGCCATTCGGTAGATTGATATTCGCATGCTGCATCATCGGCGAGCCGAAGACATAAACACCACTCATTGCATTCAGTGGATAGAAGCCCATTGCCGAGAATACATACCATGCGCTCATTTGTCCGACGTCATCATTTCCACATAGACCAGCTGGACTGTTTGTGTAAAACTCAGTCATCGCTTTACGGACTAAGGCTGCACCTTTCCAAGGTTGTCCCGCGTAAGCATACAAGTAAGGGATGTGGTGATTTGGTTCGTTACCTTGCGCATATTGGCCGATTAGTCCTGAAATATCCGGTGAAGCTTCACCACCAAGATCCGATGACATGGTCGTAAAATAATCCAGTTTTTTCAAAAATTTCTCCTCGCCACCGAAAAGATTGATCAGACCTTTGACATCTTGGGGTACTAACCAGGTGTATTGCCAAGCATTACCTTCGCAATAGTCATTCTCGCGGTGTTTGGCCATGAGGGGGTCGAAAGGTCTGCGGAACTCGCCATTGGCTTTTTTACCGACGAAATGACCTACCTCTTTGTCAAAATATTGCTCGTATAGTTTATAGCGTTTTTTGAAATAAGCAGCGTCTTCTGTTTTACCCAGTTTTTCGGCAATTTTATACGCACCAAAGTCAGCAATCGCATACTCTAATGCCCATGCTACAGACTCATTAGGCATGCTGTCGATCGGAATGTAAGTCAGTTCACGCGCATATTTTAGACCGTGATCATTACCCATAGCCGTGGTCTTAACAGCTTCCCACATCAAAGTATAATCTTTCTCGTCAATAATTCCTTTTAAGAAGGCATCCGCAATGACTGGAATCGCAGGTAATCCAACCATTGTATTGGTTTCATTGCCTTGTAAGTGCCACATGGGTAATTTACCTTGTTGTTGATAGATCGCCAACATGGTTTTGATAAAATCCTGGTTGATTTTACGGTCCTCCAAGATCGTCATCAAAGGATGAAGACCACGGTAAGTATCCCAAAGCGAAAATACCGTATGGTTGACAAAATCCTGTTTCTCATATACTTGTTTGTCAGTTCCTAAATAATCGCCATTTGCATCGTTGAAGATGGTAGGAGCGAAGTAGGTATGGTATAATGCCGTATAGAAGATTGTCTTCGTATCTTTGTCGGCTTCAAATTGAATCTTATTTAAGGTTTTGTTCCAACGTTGATCGGCGTCTTGCTTTACTTTTTCAAAATTCCAGCCTGGAATCTCGGCGTTGATGTTGTTCAGCGCATTGGTCGAGCTTACCGGAGAAATACCGACTTTGAGTTCGATGGTTTTATTTTTAACAGCATCAAAGAATAAAGCCGCTTTGATTGCCTGTCCTTTGAATGTTGTTTGGCCTAATTTTTCTTCTTTACCGTTGAAAAATCTTACTTTTTTTATCGGTTGGGAAGTTCTGATGGCAAAATACAATTTTTGGTCAGTCGCCCATCCTGTTGAAAAGCGGTAACCAACAAAGGTCGAATCGTTCACCTGTTTGATGTAGGTGTCTGTCGGTTTATCCCAATTGATATGGTAACCTAAATCGACCAAAATATGTGCATTGTCTGTTTTTTCATAGCGATATTGATGATAACCAACACGTTCGGTGGCTGTCAGGTTGGCCTGCACCTGATAGTCATCTAAATAAGCGCTATAGAATCCCGGTTTTGCTACCTCATTTTCTTTTTTGAAGGAAGAGCCATAACCTGTATTCATTTTGTTGAATTCTGCGGGCGTTAATTGTAATTTTCCGTTAGCAGGAACGATCATAAGGTCGTTGAGGTCACCGATACCTGTTCCGCTCAGGTGGGTATGGGTAAAACCTAAAATTTCCTGGCTTTTGTAATTGTATCCACTGCACCAATCCCATCCATTGAACTTGTCCCAAATCTGTGGGATTTGAGTAGGCCCCAATTGTACCGCACCTAAAGGTACATTCGCACCAACAAAGACGTGGCCATGATCCGCGGACCCAATAAAGGGGTTGACATATTGTGTAAGATTTTGCTGGGCTTGCGCACAAAATGGCAAAATTAGTGTGCCCAACACTGTTTTGAGTAGTTTATTTCCTGTCATAGGTTTTGTTCGGGTATTTGAAAACTGCTTAAAATTAGTAAATAAAACCTTTTAGCGCAATTTTATTATTATTTTAGTAAATTGTCGTTAAATTTTTTACTTTAGTAATCTTCGTAATAAAAAACTTAACAAACCTACTACTACTACATGAAGAAACGTATTCTGATCAGTGATATCGCAAAGGCCTTGGGGATTTCTGTAACTACTGTGTCCTTTATTTTAAATGATAAGGCAAAAGAAAAGCGTATTAGTGAGGCTTTGACTAAGCGGGTTTTGGACTATGTCAAAAAGGTCGGCTATAAGCCCAATGAATTGGCAAAAAGTCTCCGCACAGGGAAGACGAAGATTCTAGGTTTGATTATCGAAGATATTTCCAATCCTTTTTTTGGGAATATAGCACGCCTGATCGAAAGTAAGGTCTATGAGCAGGGCTATCGTATTATTTATTGTAGTACCAACAATGATGTAGAAAAAGCGAAGGAGTTGATCCAGATGTTTTACGATCGGCAGGTGGATGGTTTTATTATTACACCTTCCGATGGTTTGGAAGATACCGTAAAGCAGTTACAGCAGAATAATATCCCGGTTGTGCTCTTCGACCGATATTTTCCGGGGCTTGAAACAGACTATGTTGGGGCCGACAATTTTCAGGGGGCCTTTGATGCAAGTAACCATTTGTGTCAACAAGGTTATAGACGTATCGGATTTGTATCGCTCTACTCGGATCAAACTCAAATGAAAGAGCGTTCAGATGGCTATATGAAAGCTATGGATAATAATAAGCAGCAAAGTTTTATCCAGAAGATCCAAATGGATGCTTCGGATGAGGAGGCGATGGAATCTTTGCGGGAGTTCATCTGTGAAAACAGGCTGGATGCTGTTTTGTTCTCCACTAACTATTTGGCGATTTCGGGCTTGAAGGCCGCTAAAAAGTTCAACTTTACGATGCCAGCAGTCATTGCTTTTGACGACCATACAGTTTTTAAGTTGGTAGAACCTGCTATCACAGTTGTTTCGCAGCCGATCAAGGACATTGCTGAGAACCTGATTAATATTTTGTTGCTTCGTCTTCAGGGTAAAATAAAAGCAACACGTAGAATGGTGTTGCCTTGTGAACTGAAAGTTCGTGAGTCGACTAAAGTGAAAGTTACTTCGTAGTATCGGCTACAAATTTCATTGAAATAGAATTAACGCAGTGACGCGTGTTTTTTGTCGTAAAGCCTTCTCCGAGGAATACATGGCCTAAATGCGCGCCACATGTGCTACAAAGGATTTCAGTGCGGCGACCATCGGCATCGGTGATCCTTGTAATTGCTCCAGGAATCTCATCATCAAAACTTGGCCAGCCACAGCCAGATTCAAATTTCGACTCCGAACGGTATAGCGGGCTGTCACAACGGCGGCAGATATACGTTCCTTTGAGCTTATTGTCTAAAAGTTCACCCGTAAAAGGCCGCTCAGTTCCCTTGTGTATAATAATGTATTCCTCTTCTTTACTTAGCGGGTTGTATTTTTTGTTTGTTTCCATGTCTGTCGTATGTTAGTCGTTGATTTTGACAGGAGCGGTCGACTGGGATCAATCTATTCCTTTATATAAAAGAGCATCTCTATAAAAGTAGTATCATCCAGATTCTTTCATTTTCAGTCTGGGAATTGATCCTGGCCCGGTCTCCATTCATCTTGATAAAGTTACGGAAATAAAGACGAAAAAAAACTTTTTGTGTTCCTCGTGATCGTCAATTTTGGGTATTTTAAATTGTCATGGAATTGTCTTATATTTGAATGGCTATCCAAATGAAAAGTTGTAGCGATGGAACTACTTTAATAGCTTAATGCTGTTTTTATCCTTGTTTAAACGCATTTGTTTAGAATGATTATAAATTGATATTAAAGGTCACAAAATTGTCAGCGATTTGTTAATAAATCATACTTTTGTGGCATTGTTAGGGGGGGAGTGGCTCCTTTAACCATGGGAGTTAATTTTTTACATTCACAAATAAATAGTATAAAGTGCTAAATATGAGAACTATCTCATCCGTTTTGGGAAGCCTTGCGAGGGTGGTGTCAACGAGTTTGATGCTATTATTTGCCGTTACGACGTTGCATGCGCAAGATGTCAAGGAAGGTGAAAAAATCTTCAAATCTAAGTGTACATCCTGTCACGCCATTGACAGAAAAGTGGTTGGTCCTGCTTTAAAGGGGATTCCAGAGACGAAAGACGAAGCTTGGTTAATCAAGTGGATCAAGAACTCTCAGGCTTTAATTGCGTCTGGTGATGCTGATGCAGTTAAAATCTTCGAAGAGAACAACAAGCTTGTGATGACTTCTTTTACTGATTTATCTGACGATCAGATCAAGTCGGTATTAGCGTATATCACCGATGCTTCTAAGGAGAAACCGAAAGAGGCTGCTGCTGGTGGTGCTGGCGCTAAAGATGATAACGCGTCTATGTTCATGATTTTGGGCTTGATCGCAGTTGTTGTTTTGGCTGTAGTGGTTATCGTGGTGTTGAATCGTGTGATCCGTACCTTAGAAAATGTAATTGCTAAAAACCAAGAAGCTATTGCTGCGCAACAAGAGCCAGAAGATAGCCAACGTTTTGTGAAGTTTGCGAAAGCATTCGTTAAAAACAAAAAGTTGGTTGGCTTTACAGTCTTGATGTTAGTTGCATTATTAGCTGTAGGTGGTTGGAAGACCATGTGGAACGTTGGTGTTCACCAAGGCTATCAGCCGGTTCAACCAATTAAGTTCTCGCACCAAATCCACGCTGGTGTTAACAAAATTGAGTGTCAATACTGTCACGGTGGAGCATTTAAATCTAAAAATGCGTCTATTCCATCGGCCAACGTATGTATGAACTGTCACAATACAATCACTGCATCAGAGCATTATGATGGTGAGATTTCTCCGGAAATTGCTAAAATCTATCGTGCATTGGATTGGAATCCTGATACGCGTACTTACGGTAACAATCCGAAGCCAATTCAATGGGTTCGTATCCACAACTTACCTGACTTTGCTTACTTCAACCACTCACAACACGTTGTGGTAGCTGGTGTTGAGTGTCAAACTTGTCACGGTCCAATCCAAAATATGGAAGAAGTATACCAATACTCTCCATTGACGATGAAATGGTGTGTTGATTGTCACAAAAAGACAGATATCAAATCGGATAACAAATACTATGAAGATTTGATCAAAGCACACGAAAGAATTAAGAAAGGTGAGAAAATGACTGCAGCCATGATCGGTGGTCTTGAGTGTGGTAAGTGTCACTATTAATAATTATTTGAAATACGCAATCTTATATACAGCTTAAATGGATAGCAATAAAAAATATTGGAAAGGTTTGGAAGAGTTAAATCAAACTCCTGCTTTCGTTGAAGGAAGCAAGGGTGAGTTTGCCGAATCTATTCCTGTAGAAGATGTATTAAACGAAGCTGGCTTGAGTACTAAAACTCCTCGCCGTGACTTCTTGAAAGCATTAGGATTTGGTTTGGGTGCTGTTTCTTTAGCGGCTTGTAACCGTACTCCTGTGCATAAGGCAGTTCCTTATTTGATTAAACCTGAAGAGGTAACTCCAGGTATCCCTAACTATTATGCTTCGACGTTCAACGGTCAAAGTATCTTGGTTAAAACGCGCGAAGGTCGTCCGATCAATGTTGAGCCTAACCCGAATGCAATTGGTTTGAACCAAGGTTTGGATTCAACGACTGCTGCTTCTGTATTGGATTTATACGATGAGTCCAAATTGAAACAGGCACAATTGAAAGGTCAAGATGTAGAGTGGTCTAAATTGGATGGGGAAGTTGTTAAAGCTTTGAATGCAGCAGCATCTTCTGGTAAACAAATTACGATCGTTTCTAACACCGTAAACAGTCCTTCAACGTTGGCGGCTATCGCTGCTTTCGCAACGAAATTCCCAACAGTTAACCATGTACAATACGATGCTGTATCTTACAGCGGTATTATTGAGGCGAATAAAGCTTCATTTGGGAAAGCTGTTGTCCCTTCATACAATTTTGAAAAGGCAAATGTGATTGTTTCCGTTGCAGCTGATTTCTTAGGAACTTGGTTAGCAGGTGAGGAGCATACACAACAATACGCTAAAAACCGTGATTATAAATCGTTGAAAAACGGAAAAATGTCACGTCACGTGCAATTTGAGTCTGGTCTTTCGATGACTGGTACAAATGCGGATGCTCGTATCGCCATCAAACCTTCGGAAGAAGGAGCTACATTGGTTGCTTTATATAATGCAATCACTGGTCAGTCTTTGGCTGGTGCCACTGCAAACAAAAAAGCACAAAAAGGTGTCGCTCTAGCAGCGAAAGAATTGGTGAACAGCAAAGGCGCAGCAGTTGTTGTTGCTGGTTCTAACGATGTCAATGTACAGGTATTGGTCAATGCAATTAACGTTGCATTAGGCGCGTACGGTACAATCATCGATTTGGATAACTATTCTAAACAATACCAAGGTTCAGATTCTTCGTTCCAAGCTTTCTTAGCAGCTGCGAAATCAGGTCAAGTTGGTGTTGCGTTCTTCTTGAATAGCAACCCGGTGTATGATTACTTCAAAGCAGAAGATGTAAAAGCAGCGTTGAAACAAGTTCCTTTCACCTTATCGTTTTCGCAACGTGCGGATGAAACAGCTTCTGAATTGACAGCGATCGCTCCAGCAAGTACATTCTTGGAGTCTTGGGGTGATGCGAATCCAAAAGAAGGTTTGTTCTCGATCGTTCAACCAACAATTAATCCTGTTTTCAAAACACGTCAAGTTGAACAAAGCTTGTTGACTTGGGCAGGAAATGATACCGATATGTACAACTTCGTTAAGAACTTGTGGTCTACACAAATCTTAGCAGGTTCTACGAAAAACTGGGATGCTGTATTGCAAACTGGTTTTGAATATAAAGGTGCTAAAGCGGCAACAGCTCCTGCATTTACAGGAAATGCTGCAGCAGCAGCTTCAGCAATTGAGGCATCAAGCAAAGCGATTACAGGTGAGTTTGAATTGAAACTTTATGAGCCTGCTGGTCTTCGTGACGGTCGTTACGCGAACAACGCTTATTTACAAGAATTGCCTGACCCTGTTTCTAAAGTAACTTGGGATAATTACGCTGCTCTTAACCCGAAAGATGCTGAGAAATTAGGATTGGGTGAAGACGGTAAAGTGACTGTAAAAGCAAATGGTGTTGAATTGGAATTGCCAGTTGTACAACAACCTGGTCAAGCACAAGGAACAGTTTCAATTGCTGTAGGTTACGGCCGTACAAAAGTTGGTAAAGCAGGTAATGAAGTTGGTAAAAACGCGTTCCCTTTTGCTTCTATCATCAATGGTACAGTACAAGGTGTTGCTAAAGCAACTGTAGCGAAAGCGTCTGGAACTTACCAATTGGCACAAACACAAACACACCACACGATCGAAGGTCGTAACGTGATCCGTGAGACGACATTTGCGAAATATCTGAAAGATCCTAACTCTGAGGCAGGACGCTTTACAGATAATCACAAAACATACGATTTGTGGAACAAATATGAGCAACCTGGTCACAAATGGGTGATGGCAATCGACTTGAACGCATGTACGGGTTGTGGTGCTTGTATCGTTGCTTGTAACGTTGAAAATAATATTCCTGTTGTAGGTCGTGATGAGGTTCGTCGTCGTCGTGAAATGCACTGGTTACGTATTGACCGTTACTATACAATCGAAGGAAAAGATCAAGATCTTACAAAAGAGAAAGAAATTGCGAGAGCTTCGGCTGATTTAGATTTCGAAGATATCACTGTTGTTCACCAACCGATGTTGTGTCAACACTGTGGTCACGCACCTTGTGAAACGGTTTGTCCAGTATTGGCAACAGTACACTCTTCAGAAGGTTTGAACCACATGGCATATAACCGTTGTTTTGGTACACGTTACTGTGCGAATAACTGTCCGTTCAAAGTTCGTCGTTTCAACTGGTTTGCATACTGGAATGATTCACGTTTTGACAACTACTTGAACAATGAGTTCACACAATTGGTATTGAATCCAGATGTTGTTACTCGTTCACGTGGGGTAATGGAGAAATGTTCAATGTGTATCCAACGTATTCAAGCAGGTAAATTGCAAGCTAAGATTCAAAATCGCAAAGTTAAAGATGGCGATATCCAAATGGCTTGTCAACAAGCATGTTCGGCAAATGCGATCATCTTTGGAGATGCAAATGATCCAGAATCAGAAGTATCAAAAGCATTACGCAACGAGCGTGTTTATTACGTACTTGAGGAAATCAATGTTCAACCGGGTATCGGTTATATGACAAAAGTTAGAAACACTTTTGAGGCGTAATCTTGTACAATATTTGAAATAAAAATACTATGTCATCGCATAACGAATCAATATTAAGAGAACCATTAATGACCGGTAAGGACATTACGTATGCAAAAATTACGGATGATATCTTACTACCGGTTGAAAATAAACCGAATAAAGCATGGTGGATTGGTTTTACCGTTGCTGTATTAGGTGCTTTATTATGGGTAGTTAGCGTTAGTTATACCTTTTGGACAGGTATCGGCGCTTGGGGTCTGAATAAAACTGTAGGCTGGGCTTGGGATATCACCGACTTCGTATGGTGGGTAGGTATCGGTCACGCGGGTACGTTGATTTCAGCTGTATTATTAATCTTCCGCCAGAACTGGCGTAATTCAATCAACCGTTCTGCAGAGGCGATGACGATCTTTGCGGTAATCTGTGCGGCGACATACGTTGTAGCTCACATGGGGCGTCCTTGGTTGGCTTATTGGATTTTCCCACTTCCAAATCAATTTGGATCACTTTGGGTAAACTTCAACTCTCCTTTGGTGTGGGATGCGTTTGCGATCTCGACTTACTTTACAGTATCTTTGGTATTCTGGTACTGTGGTTTGTTGCCGGATATCGCGACAATTCGTGACCGTGCTACTGGATTAAAGCAAAAAATCTATTCTGTATTATCATTCGGATGGAATGGTTCTGTTAAGACTTGGCAACGTTTTGAAATCGTGTCATTGATCTTGGCCGGTATTTCTACTCCGCTGGTACTTTCTGTACACACGATCGTATCCATGGACTTTGCAACTTCGGTTATCCCTGGATGGCATACAACGATCTTCCCGCCGTATTTCGTGGCTGGTGCGATCTTCTCGGGTTTCGCGATGGTACAGACTTTATTGTTGATCTTACGTAAAGTAATGAACTTTGAGAACTACATCACGATGTTCCACATTGAGTCCATGAATATCATTATCATGACAACGGGTTCAATCGTAGGTGTGGCTTATTTGACAGAGTTGTTTATCGCCATGTACTCTCGTTCAGAATACGAAATGTATGCTTTCGAGAACCGTATGTTGGGTCCATACGCTTGGGCTTACTGGTCAATGATGACTTGTAACGTAATTTCTCCACAGTTATTCTGGTTCAAAAAAATCCGTACAAGTATTCCAATCTCCTGGATCTTATCGATTGTTGTAAACATCGGTATGTGGTTTGAGCGTTTTGTAATTATCGTGACTTCATTGCACCGTGATTACTTGCCTTCATCTTGGGCAATGTTCTACCCAACTTGGACAGACGTAGGTATCTTTGTAGGTTCAATCGGATTATTCTTTACATTATTCTTGTTGTTCTTACGTTTCTTACCAGGTATCGCTATCGCCGAAGTGAAATTGTTGTTGAAATCATCTTCATTACAACATAAAACTAAATTGGCTCAAGAAGGCGCATTCCCTGAGGAACAAGTGAAGTACTTCCAAGAGTCATTAGAGAAATATGATTCAGTGACAGAAGAAGAGATTAAAGAATTATCAGTTAGAAAATAATCAGCAATGAGCAATACAAAATATATATTAGGTAGTTTTGCGGATCCCGATGAAATGATGCATGGGATCGACAAATTGCAAGCAAACAAAATAAGTATTTACGACTGCTTTACTCCGATGCCTATTCACGGCATCGAAGCAAAGCTGGGTGTGAAACCTTCTCGCTTGCCTATCGCAGCATTTTGCTTTGGAGCATTAGGAACGACATTGGGTTTTAGTTTGTTGTATTATACAATGGCATATGATTGGCCGATGAATATCGGTGGTAAACCATCTTTTGGTATGCCAAACTTTGTTCCAGTTACATTTGAGGTTACGATCTTATTGTGTGCCTTGGGTATGGTTGCCACGTTTTTCTTCCGTAACCACTTATTTCCGGGACGTACACCTCGTGTAATGGACTTGAGAGCAACAGATGATCGTTTCATCCTTGCAGTAGATGCCAATGAAAATACAGATCACGCTTTGATCGATAGCTTATTGAAAGAAGCTGGTGCTGTTGAAGTTAAGTACAATGATAGAAAATATGTTAGCTATGAATAAGAAGAATTTACTTGGAACGCTATGCGCAGCTGTGGCATTGACAGCACTTGTTTCTTCTTGTGGTGACAAAACAACTCGTAGTACAGGTTTAGAGTTTTCTCGTAACATGTACGATCCGCTTGCTTTCAATCCGGATCAACCTAATGCGAATTTTGCTGATGGAAAAACAGCACAAACACCTCCTAAAGGTACAGATCCAATTGGTTTCACTCGTTTTGAATACGCCAATACATTAGAGGATTATGAACGTGCAGGAAGAGAAGTAAAAAGTCCTTTGGTCGTAAATGCCGAAAATCTTGAAAAAGGTAAAGCTTTGTTCACAACTTATTGCTCTATATGTCATGGAGTAGAAGGTAAAGGTGATGGTCCTATCACAAAAGATCGTAGCGTGACTGATTCAAGAGGTACTCGTCAATTAGAGAACTTTCCTCCGCCACCATCTTATCATAGAACAGATGCGGCGAGCTCTTCACGGGGTGGTTTGATGGCTGACTTGACTGATGGTAAAATTTACCATACAATTTATTACGGACACAACTCGATGGGATCACATGCATCTCAATTGTCTCCAGAGGAGAGATGGAAAGTTGTTATGTATGTTCACGAATTACAAAAGAAATAATCTAACATCAGATATATAAATGGGAACTCACAGTCATCATCACGATTATAATTTCAACGAGCGATACGAGTTTGCTGGCAAAGCTAAAATGTTCAGTATTGTCGCTGTTGTACTAGGCGTAGCTGCTGTAGCTTTCGGGTTGCTTTCGGGCGATCACGTTACTGTAGAGCGTACTTATGCCAACTTGTTATTGATGGGTTATTACTTTACATGTGTATGCGCAGCTGGAACATTCTTTGTTGCCTTGCAATATGTAACACAATCTGCATGGTCTGCAGGTTTGGTACGTATACCTCAAGCTATGGCGAGTGTTTTACCAATTGCATCATTAGTCTTATTAGTTATCGTAGGTTTAGGTTTAACCACACATAACTTATATCACCACTGGAATGCAGATGGTATTACTGATCCGCATAGTACAAATTTTGACCCTATTATCGCAGGTAAATCTGCTTATTTAAATGTTCCATTCTTCTTGATCCGTCAGGTGGTATTTTTGGGTACATATAGCATTTTTGCTGTTATTTTTGCGAAACTTTCTTATAAAGAGGATTTGGAAGGCGGATTGACTTCTTATAAAAAGTCATTCAAATTGTCAGCAATCTTCTTGGTTATCTTTGGTTTTACTACACCAATCTGGTCTTTCGATACAGTAATGTCTTTAGAGGCACACTGGTTTTCGACAATGTTCGGTTGGTATAACTTTGCAGCAATGTGGGTAAGTGGTATTTCATGTATCACGATCATTGTTGTTGTATTGAAGAAAGCTGGTTATATGAACTGGGTAAACGAAAATCATTTACACGATTTGGGTAAATTGATGTTCGGTTTCTCTATCTTCTGGACTTATGTTTGGTTTGCACAATTCATGTTGATTTGGTATTCAAACATCCCAGAGGAAACAGTTTATTTCTACAAACGTTGGGAACCTGAATACAAACCTTGGTTTTGGTTGAGTATTATCATTAACTTTGTGGCACCATTGTTACTATTAGTGGATCGCGATGCTAAACGTAAACAAAACGTGATGTTATTCGTAGCGATTCTATTATTGGCTGGTCACTGGCTAGATTATTATATCATGATCATGCCTGGTACTGTTGCTGAACATAGAGGATTTGGTATCATTGAAATCGGAACTGCACTTGGTTTCTTAGGTTTGTTCATCTTCTTAGTGATGAGTAAATTGAGTAAACAAGCATTGGTGCCTAAAAATCATCCTTTCTTGGATGAGAGTTTGCATCACCAGATATAGTTTCACTTTTAAAGGAAGGTTACGTAAAAACGTTATAAAAGAAATGAGCTTTAAATTAAATAATAGATTCAAATCCATCTCGGGTTTTGTGCTTGCACTAGGATTGCTTTTTGCGACTCCTATCCTAGCAAGTCAACAAGATACAGTAGCATCTGATTCTGCTAAAGCGGCGACTACAGCAGTAGCTGCCCCTGCAGCAACGGATTCGGTTGCAAAAGATACAACAGCGGCAGCAGGTACTGCTGCTGTTGCATCTGCTAGTTCTTCTACAGAAGCTAGCGCTGCTGCTCCTGCTGTTGAAGAAGTGAAGCAAATAGACCCTCAGGTTTATAAAAACTTCACATATTATGTCTTGTTATTCTTGGTTATATGTACAGTTGTTGCCGTTATCGGTAAAGTACTTTCGATCTATGAATTGACAAGAAAGATGAACGGTAAATACAATCCGTTTGCGAATAACACATTTCAATCGGCATTGTTATTCATTTTCTTGGTTGTATTCCTTTACGGTGTATATTGGTCGTATGTACACTGGGGAGCCGCTTATTGGAGATCGGCAGTAACTGAGCACGGTGAGCGTATTGATACGATGTTTATCATTACGACAGCAATTACAACGTTTGTATTGGTTATCACACACATCTTGTTGATGACATTTACATTCTTGTACCGCATGCGTGCAAAACGTCAGGCTTATTATTATCCTCATAATAATGCAATCGAGAAGTTGTGGACAATCGTTCCTGCTGTTGTTTTGACAGTATTGGTATTGTTCGGTTTCTTTACATGGAGATCAATCACAAATATTCCTGAGGATCTTCAAAAATCAGCTTTACAGGTTGAAGTACTTGGAGAGCAATTCCAATGGAATGTTCGTTATGCTGGCTCGGACGGGATTATTGGTAAACGTAATTATAAAATGACTACGCCAACGAACCCGTACGGTATTGACTTTAATGATAAAAATTCTTGGGATGATATTCAAGGATCTGAGATCTGGTTGCCTGTAAACAAACCTGTACGTTTCCATATCGTTTCAAAAGATATTATTCACTCTTTCTACATTCCTGATTTCCGTGTTCAGATCAATGCGGTACCGGGAATGACTAACTACTTCCAATTCACACCTACTGTAACCACAGAAGAGATGCGTGATCGTTTGGGAGACTATAACTATGACTTCGTGATGTTGTGTAATAAGATCTGTGGATCTGGTCACTACAACATGCAAAAGAAAGTGGTTGTCGTAACTGAAGAGAAATATAAAGAGTGGTTAGCTAAACAAAATAAGTATTTTACTGAGGATTTGCAAAAAGAGTTCAGCGGTAAAACAGCTAACGTGAAAAAGGATAGCGTACAAGTTACAGCATCTTTGAACTAATTAAGAATTTTTGAATATAAAATCGAATATGTCAAGTACAGTAATATCGCATAGCGCTGAACATCACGATTCGCACGGCCATCATCACGAGGAGTCGTTCATCAGAAAGTATATCTTTTCGGGTGACCACAAGATGATTGCTAAGCAATTCTTGATCACTGGTATCATCATGGCAGTTTTTGCGATGCTTTTATCAGTATTATTCCGTATCCAATTAGCATGGCCGGATAAAGAGTTCCCTATATTAGAAGTATTCTTGGGTAAATGGGCTGAAGGCGGTCGTATAAAACCGGAGTTTTTCCTTTCCTTGGTGACCATTCACGGTACCGTTATGGTATTCTTCGTGTTAACGGCTGGTCTATCAGGTACTTTTAGTAACTTATTGATTCCATATCAAATCGGAGCACGCGATATGGCATCTCCTTTTATGAACATGTTATCTTACTGGTTGTTTTTTGTAGCATCAGTTATTATGGTTGCATCGTTCTTCGTAGAAAGTGGACCTGCTTCTGCTGGTTGGACAATCTACCCACCACTATCGGCTGTTCCTACTGCAATCGCAGGATCTGCAACTGGTATGACTTTGTGGTTGGTGAGTATGGTTCTATTTGTAGCTTCACAGTTGATCGGCGGTATTAACTATGTAAGTACAATTTTGAACATGCGTACAAAAGGAATGGACTTATGGAAAATGCCTTTGACAATCTGGGCGTTCTTCTTAACGGCTATCGTCGGTATGTTGTCATTCCCAGTATTGGTTTCTGCGGTTGTTCTTCTGATTTTTGACCGTGCAGCTGGTACGTCATTCTATTTGTCGGATCTTGTTGTTCAAGGACAAATATTACCGAACGAAGGTGGTTCACCAATTTTGTTCCAACACTTGTTCTGGTTCTTAGGTCACCCTGAGGTATATATCGTTGTTATGCCTGCTTTAGGTTTAACTTCTGAGGTTATTGCAACCAACTCACGTAAACCAATCTTTGGTTACCATGCGATGGTTTACTCGTTGATCGGTATCACCGTATTATCGTTTATCGTATGGGGCCACCACATGTTTGTAACGGGTATGAACCCATTCTTGGGTGGTGTATTTATGATTACTACATTGATTATCGCGGTTCCTTCGGCTGTAAAAGCGTTTAACTATCTGGCTACGTTGTGGAAAGGTAATATCCGTTTCACTCCGGCGATGATGTTTGCTATCGGTTTGGTATCATTCTTTATCTCTGGTGGTTTGACAGGATTGTTCTTAGGTAATGCGGCTTTAGATATCAACTTACACGATACGTATTTTGTTGTTGCCCACTTCCACTTGGTTATGGGATCAGCGTCAATCTTCGGTATGCTTTGTGGTGTTTACCACTGGTATCCTAAGATGTTCGGTCGTATGATGAACACGAAATTAGGTTATTTACACTTCTGGTTGACTTTTATTGGTGCTTACATGGTATTCTTCCCAATGCACTTTATGGGTATTGATGGTGTACCTCGCCGTTACTATGCATTTACAGAATTTGCTTTCATGGCGAAATGGGTTTCTGTAAACAAATTGGTGACTTGGGCTGCGATCATTGCGGCTTTAGGTCAGGTAGCTTTCTTGTGGAACTTCTTTACTTCGATTTTCTTCGGTAAAAAAGCACCACAAAACCCTTGGCAGTCAAACACATTGGAATGGACTACTCCGGTAGAGCATATCCACGGTAACTGGCCAGGAGAGATCCCGACTGTACACCGTTGGCCTTACGATTACAGTAAGCCAGGTCATGGTGAGGATTTTATTCCTCAAAGTGTTCCTTTCTCTGAAACGATGAGCTCTAACTTGCCTCACGATTTTGAAGGAGATGAGGAAGCAGAGCGTATCCAAGCAGAATGGAATGCTCAAAATGGTAGAAAAGACTAATAAAATCTTATAAAGTAGCGTCGGGAAAATCGACGCTACTTTATATAAGTTTATATTTTAAGAGGTAGGGGTAGTATTATGTTTCCAGCAGCTGAAAAGCGATTTGTAAAGACCAATTTTATAACGATCATCGTATTGTTTTTGGTCATTATTGCTGGAGGGGTTGTTCGGAGTACAGGGTCAGGAATGGGATGCCCAGATTGGCCAAGATGTTTTAACCGCATTATTCCTCCTACTGATATTTCTCAGTTACCTCAAGGATATGAACAACATTATAGTGAAGGAAGAGCAAAAAAGAACGAACGTTTCGCACGGATAGTAGAATTTTTCGGCGATAAAGAGATGGCCTATAAGCTCCGTACCGATAAAAGTATTTTACAGCATGAAGAATTTAATGTTGCAAAGACTTGGACGGAATATATCAATCGGTTGGTGGGCGTTGTTTCTGGATTTTGTTTGTTGTTTACGGCTATTTATTCTTTCACCTATTTGAAGTCGAAAAGTTCGATCGTTGTTTGGTCAGTGATTAATCTTTTTGTTGTTGTACTTCAGGCTTGGTTAGGATCGATTGTTGTATCGACAAATTTGATGCCCTGGATTATTACAGTACATATGCTCTTAGCACTTGTAATTGTTTGTATTAGTATTTATACTTATTTCAAAGCAGTTACTTTACGAAATAAGACCTTATTGGTCAATCGTTCTTCGAGTATATTAAAAGGACTTGCTATAGTATCTATTTTGCTAATGCTAACACAAGTAATAGTCGGAACGGGGGTTCGGGAAGAGGTTGATTTATTAACCGGTTCATCGGTAGCTCGTACTGATTTTATAACAACTATTGGCCAACAGTTTGAATTACATCGCTGGTTGGCATATTGTTCTTTGATTTTAGTTATTGTATTATTCTTTTTGGTCCGCACAAGTTTTAATACGGTTTCTAAGCAATATAAATTTGCTTTAATCGCATTGATTCTCGTGGGTATCCAAATGCTATCAGGAATTATCTTAGCTCGATTTGCAATACCTGCATTTGCACAGACGACGCATTTGGTGGTGGCTACGCTCTTATTTGGTGCACAGTTCTACCTGATGTTATTGTTAAATAAGCAAAGGCACTAATCTTGGAATTCGGGATGTTTATGTTTAAAAGTTCGTGTTTAATTACACTGATAGTAGGAGGTCTCTTTTAGTTATGAAAGAATTTATTTCAGATTTCAAAAAGCTTGTTAAGTTGAGACTTACATTGACGGTCGTATTTTCGGCGTCAATTGCTTTTCTGATAGGATCAAAACAACAGGGTGATATATTCTGGTTTAACTGGTTATTGTTGACTGTCGGTGGGTTTCTGGTTACAGGCTCCGCAAACGGATTCAATGAGATCATTGAAAAGGATTTGGATAAACTGATGAAACGTACGGAAGACAGACCGTTGCCATCAGGCCGGATGACCACAGGACAAGCTTTGGTATTGAGTGTCTTTATGGGCATCTTAGGAACCTTGGTGCTTGTTCGATTGAATTTTGTCGCTGGTCTGCTGTCGGTTTTTTGTATTCTTCTTTATGCATTTATCTATACGCCATTAAAAAGAAAATCACCAATAGCAGTGTTTGTCGGAGCGTTTCCGGGTGCATTTCCGCCATTAATTGGTTATTATGCAGCTTTTTCGCAAGATGATCTAGCCTACTATAGTGGACATAACGAAGCGGCAATTATTATTATTCCCTTTGTGTTGTTTGCTATTCAGTTTTTATGGCAGTTTCCGCATTTCTGGGCAATTGCCTGGGTTGTGGACGACGACTATAAATTAGCGGGTTTTCGCTTATTGCCGACGACAAAACGTGATAAGATATCGGCTTTTATGGTATTCATTTCAGGTTTGTTTATGATACCTGCAGGTTTTATACCGTATCATTTTGGCTTTGGTGGGATTTGGTTTACGATTGTATCTGTGGTCGGTGGAATAATGTTTGGTTATTACGGTTATTTGCTGTTTAAGAATTGTGATATTCCTTCGGCGAAGAAAGTAATGTTTACCTCATTTATCTATTTGCCTGTGACACAACTCGTATTATTGCTTAACTTTATTCCGTTGAAATAATGTTAGATATACAAGCACAAACTGACGAGAAGTTAGTACAGAGAAAAGCCCAAAAGTTCAACCTGTGGTTGGGTATGTTGGGTATGTTTATGATGTTTGCAGCGTTATCCAGTGGTTTCATTGTATATACAGCGAGCGGCGTGGACAAAGGGATTAAGACTCTTTTGCCAAATGCACTTTTATATAGTACCTTGGTGATTGTGGTGAGTAGTCTGACGATGTTTTTAGCACATAGAGCGGCTAAAAATGGGGAGTCTTCCAAACAGCGGTTGTTTTTGATAGCAACTTTTATTTTGGGAGTTGTATTTTTTGCCTTGCAAGTTCATGCTTGGAATGTATTGATCGATAGGGGTGTTTATTTTGTGAATAACAATGCATCACAATCGTTTATTTACGTTTTTATCTGGATGCACTTGGCGCATATTATTGCGGGTTTGATCGTTTTGATTGGCGCGATTATAGGAAGTAACAAACTTCCTAAGGACGGCAATCTTTTCCGCATGGATCTTGCCAGTATTTTTTGGCATTTTCTCGATCTTTTATGGATTTATATATATGTTTTCTTACTTTTGAATCAATAATAGTAAACAATGAGTACAACAGTATCGCAATTGGATAAGGTAAAAACTGGTCCATGGAATGGTGGAAAATCACCTTGGAACTTAGAGTATGGAAAAATCATGATGTGGTTTTTCTTGGTAGGGGATGCCTTCACATTTTCTGCATTTTTGGTTTATTATGGCGCACAACGCTTTTCCCATCCAACTTGGCCAGATCCTGATAAGATCTTCCAATCAATCCCTGGAATTGCAGAGCATGGTCAACCGTTGGTATTTGTCGGTTTAATGACCTTTATTTTGATTATGTCTTCAGTAACTATGGTTTTGGCTGTGGAAGCTGGTCACCGTAATCAAAAGAATGAAGTTGTTAAATGGATGCTTTGGACTATTTTAGGCGGTATCTGTTTCGTTGGTTGTCAGGCTATCGAGTGGACTCACTTACACCACATGGGTTTCTGGTTTGGTAAAAACCCTGCAACAGGTTTGGAAGGTGATGCCATTAAAACAGCATTGATGCCGTACTTTACGCATGATATTTCTTATACTTCAGCGTTGCAATTTGCTAACCTGTTCTTTACAATTACTGGTTTTCACGGATTCCACGTTACTGTGGGTATTATTTTAAATATCATCATCCTATGCATGACTTTAAATAATACATTTGAAAACCGTGGTTCTTACTTAATGATCGAAAAAGTAGGTTTATATTGGCACTTTGTGGATTTAGTATGGGTATTTGTATTTACATTCTTCTACTTAATCTAATTACGCAATAAATAATTTTAGATAGCTATGTCACAATATCAAGATAATATCGCTCATGGAGAGCATGCTCACGAAGGTGGGATGGATAAAAAAGCCATCTGGAGAGTATTTGGAGTGCTTTTAGCGCTTACTTGTCTGGAGTTCTTAATTGCATTGGGCTTTGTGCACCATTGGCAAATTCTAACTAAAGGAGCGTTAGTAAATACTATTTATATCGTGCTTACTTTGGTTAAAGCTTATTATATCGTTGCATTCTTTATGCACTTGAAATTCGAGAAGTCGAGCTTCATTGTTACCGTTGCAATTGTCTTTATTTTTATTATTTATTTTATTGTTTTGATGCTTGTTGAAGGAGGGCACTTGGCATCTGCTTTTCAAGAACATCAATTGTTTCCAAATAAATAGATAAGGTGAATGGATAATAATACTGGACAAAAGAAAGGTATTAAAACTATATTGATCCTGGCAGTAATTCTTTTACTGCCGGGATTTTTATATTTTATACTAAATAAAAGCGGTTCGAATAGCTACACCTCCTTACCAATTTTTGGGAAAAAGGAAGTGCCGGGAACAACACATCGAAAATGGGGACGTGATATTCCCGATACCATCTACCATACGGTGACGCCTGTTGATTTTGTGAATTACGATGGTAAGAAAGTGCATTTGTTGGACAATGATACAACACTCTCTGTAGTCCACCTGATGTATTCTAGGGACGCTTCCTTATCAAGGACAATGATTAAGCGATTAGATCAAATTGCTAATCGGTTTATTCAGAATCAGAAAGTTAAGTTGTATTCTATCACGGTTGATACAGCCTATGATACACCTGATGTATTAGCGAAATACGCGAAAGTTTACAAACCCTGGACCAAATCTTGGTTTTTTGTGACAGATCCTTCTGTTGATATCTTTAAATTTGCTAAAGAAAGTCTATTGCAGGACGCGCTTGTCAACAATGATGGCAATAAACCATTCATTATTGGCTCTAATTATCTTTTACTCGATACAAAAGGACGTATAAGAGGGATATATGACATCAACGTAAAGACAGATGTCGACCGCCTGGAAGATGAAATTAAATTATTATTGGTCGAGGAAATCCGAAACCATCCAGCAACAATAGAACAAAAAAGATAGTTATATCATGGAAGAGAGTCTGAATAAAGAGAAAAAGTACAGTAAATGGATTTGGTTGTTATCTATCGTTATACCGATAGTGGTTGCTATCCTCTTTACGGTGAATTTACAAAAGCTGGGTTATGATGTGAAGCCACTAACATTTTTGCCCCCGATCTACGCAGCTATCAATGGGATCACCGCTGTATTGCTGTTTTGGGCGGTAGCAGCGATAAAGAAAGGGAATAAGTCATTGCACGAACGTTTAATAAAATTGTGCATTGCTTGTTCTTTAGCTTTTCTGGCGATGTATGTTGCTTATCACATGACTTCAATCGAAACAAAATATGGCGGTGAGGGAATTTTGAGACCGATCTATTTCTTTATCCTGATCACGCATATTTTGCTTTCCATTATCATCATCCCTTTTGTACTCTTTACATTTGTTAGAGGCATATCGGGTTCTTATGAACGTCATAAAAAGCTTGCCCGTATTACTTATCCCATGTGGCTTTATGTAGCTGTTACTGGGGTGATCGTTTATTTGATGATCTCTCCGTATTATATTGGTTAGTGGTAAGAGTTGAGGGTCAAGGTATTGTGATGAAATACAATGGCACGCCGGATTCGAGTTGTTTAATCTGGTTTAATAATTAAATGAAATCGGATGCGATGGAGACTATATTCCATGTATCCGGGAGTATAAACAGTATCGGATTAATCAGTTGATTCATATCGGCTAGATGGATCTGTAAAAATCATTCGCATATGAAGCGTATCTGGATTTATCAGGCAGATCGCCTGTTAACGGCGACAGAGGGACAGGAGATTGTTACTGACCTGAAAGCTTTTGCCGAACAGTGGAAAGTACATGGAAAACCACTTTCTGCATCCGCAGAATTGCGGGATAATCTTTTTATTATCCTTAAGGTGGACGAGGAAGTGGCGGCTGCATCAGGTTGTTCTATTGATAGTTCGGTTCGATTTTTAAAAGGAGTTGAATCGAAGTATGGTATTCAACTATTTGATCGCATGCAATTTGCATATAAAGGGGATCAAGGAATAGGCGTGGTTAACCGTGACGGATTTGAGAAACTACTGGCAGACGGTACCATCAATGATAATACCTTAGTATTTGATAATACCATTACCCATGAACATCAAATGGAGAGTGCTTGGGCAGTGCCCTTCCATCAAAGCTGGCATAAACGACTTTTTAAATAAGTTGTAAACAAGTATAAAAGAAAGGCCATATGTAATTATGGCCTTTCTTTTTGATCTATAGATCTGTATTGCTTCTCTTTCTGATTGATCCGCCGGATGGCGATAGCTTCGCTTATTCGGGAATAGTATAATGGTGCATGTATTTTGCAATCGCGTTTGCGCGTCTGTTGACATAAGCCGAAGGGTTACGGGCATCCCATTCTCTTGGGTTAGGCAATATAGCTATAATCAATGCGGCTTGTTTTTTGGAAAGATTGCTGCCTGTTTTACTAAAATAATACGACGCTGCCGCATCGGCACCATAAACACCCTGTCCCATTTCAATCACGTTGAGATAAACTTCGAGGATGCGTTTCTTGCTCCAGAATGTTTCTATAAGAATGGTAAAGTAGGTCTCGAAACCTTTTCTTAACCAGGAGCGCCCTGGCCATAGAAAGACATTTTTGGCGACCTGCTGACTGATTGTACTTCCACCACGTAATTTTTTTCCTTGTGCATTTTTTTTGATGGCATTCTGAATTCCTTGCATGTCGAATCCCCAGTGTGTCATAAAATGGGCATCTTCTCCTGCGATGGCTGCTAATTTTAAGTTGTCCGAAAGTTCATCGTAATCCAACCAGTTTTTTTCCAGTTTAAATCCCTTTCCCTGTTCTTTCAGTTCAAATCCGCGCTGAATCATCAACCAGGTGATGGGAGGATTGACGAACCTTAAGCTAATGACCCAAAAGAGTGAAATACCAATAAAATAGAGGACTACCCGTGTCACAATGCGCAGGATCGGAGATTTTATGGACTTCAATGGGTTGAAGGATTTTTTTTTGAAGGTATTTTGTTGTTTGCTGGACGTATTTTGTTTACCAGATCTTTTGATGGCCATATCATTACAAAATTTGTGCAAACATAAGCATCATAAAGCAAAGATTCCACATACTATTTTGTCATTTCTTCTAATTTTTCTAATGTCACGTCTTTCATCCAGGATATTGCCTTGGTATCAATTTCACCATTGGGTTTAATCACAGCATAAGTTGGAAAACCGGCACCGTTAAATAAAGACAATAGCTCGCTAATTACATTATTTTCGACAAAAATATGTGTGCCAGGTTGTTCAAGTTCGGCTACCTTATTGATCCATTTCTCTTGATTTGATCCTTGATCAGTACATAGATACACGAATTCTATTGGTGATTTTGCTCCCTTAGCCTCATGATGTAGTTTTTTGCTGTAAGGCATCTGACCAATACAAGGCGCACACCAGGTAGCCCATATATCTAATACGATAAGTTTATTAGGGTATTTTGCTTTGATGGTTTTAAGAAGTTCGGATCCGTCTTTGCTTTGGTTTGAGAGGAGCTCGGCATCAAATGAAAATTCTTTGATAATTTTTCCTAGTGAGGTCTGTTTTGGTGCTGACTTTGCTGACGCCAGTAGCTTTTCCAATTTTGTTTGTTTAACATTTAGCCCATCTATTTCTATTCTAATATTCTCTTTCGCCCATTTGCTGTTTAATTTGTTCAGTATTGTCTTATAAATCTTATTTTGCGCTGCAATATCGTCGTCTTCAAATCTGAGGTTGATAATATCGGCGTAATTTTTAGGGAAGGTTTGATTGGCATAGTCTGCTACTTTCACGTAGTCTCCAAGAGTTTCATTGACCGGGTAAAGGACATATTTCACGTAATAATGCAAAAATCTAAAATAATCGCTGACATGATTAGATATCGAATAAATAGAAACTAGTATACTATCATTAGCTACTTTAATTTTATTTGTTAGGTAGTAATCCAATTGTCTGTACGTATACTGGGCATCAGTGGCGGCGTCAATCAGCGTTTTACATGTTGTGCCGTATGTATGATAGAAAGCCTGATCTGTATTCCGCTGAATCTTAAATAGGGAATCTAATTTATATTGAAAATTAGGGTCGCTTGGATTGAGCTGGCGGAGTGGCTTGTAAAAATCGGGATTATGCTTCTTGTCAAATAAAATATATTCGTTCATTTGCCGATTTACTTCGGCATCTTTTCCTGCAAACGAAATACCATCACCGATCATATAAATCTCTTTTTTCTTGAGCTTGCTTAGATCCAAGGTGATTTCCAATCCATCTTGAAGGTAAAGACAGGTATAAGCATAGACACCTAAGCTAAACCATATCTGTTGGTAAGGTAGTATATGTATTTGGGTAAATTCAAAGGTACCATCGGCATTTGCCTTTATCTCATTGCTGCTTTGACTAGGTCCGATTAGGTTAACAAAGGTGTATTGAATTTTGAGATTTGAGAGTTCCTCTGGACTTGCGTTTAGCACACGGCCTGTCACTTTAGCAAGCTGTGTTTTGCCAGACTTATCATATGATTCATCGGTTAACGAAATGGGATCTGATTTCATTTGTGCGTAAGCAATGTTGAGGAGCATTAGCGAAAGCAATAATGTGGCGAAAAAGACTTTCATAATAAATAGTTTATATGGAAATCAAATATATTAATTTGACAGATCAAAGATTCTTAATTAGTGTTAAAATTTGTTCGATATTGTAATTTGCCAAAGCGACGATATTATCCTATTTTTACGCTTCATAAAAATTGATTTACAAGTTGGCAAAAGAAAAGAAAGTGACCCCATTGATGCAACAGTATAATGCGATCAAGATTAAATATCCTGGAGCGTTATTGTTGTTCCGTGTTGGCGATTTTTACGAGACATTTGGTGAGGATGCAATCAAAGCTGCCCAGATTTTGGGCATTGTTTTGACGAAGCGTGGTAATGGCTCGGAATCGGAAACCGCATTGGCTGGTTTTCCTCATCATTCGTTGGAGACCTATCTTCCAAAATTGGTGCGTGCCGGCCAACGGGTGGCGATCTGTGATCAGTTGGAGGATCCTAAGACGACAAAAACAATCGTTAAGCGTGGTGTGACAGAGTTGGTTACCCCTGGCGTTTCCTACAATGACAATATTGTTCAGCAGAAATCGAATAATTATTTAGCGTCAATCTTTATCGAAAAAGAGCGGATCGGTATTTCTTTTCTTGATATTTCAACAGGTGAATTTTTGGTTGCTCAGGGAAGTGTTACCTATATCGATAAATTGCTTCAAGGTTTTAAGCCAACGGAAGTCATTCTTTCCAAAAAACAGAGCAAGGATTTTGTAGAACAGTTTGGGTCGCATTATTATACTTATTTTCTTGACGAATGGCCGTATACGGGAGACTATGCTACAGAAACATTATTGAAGCATTTTGAGGTTTCGTCGATGAAAGGATTTGGTGTTGATCGTATGCCTACGGGGATTGTTGCTGCCGGTGTAGCTTTACATTACTTAAACGAGACCGAGCATCGTAACTTACAACACATTTCTACGCTTTCGCGTATCGAAGAAGATCGTTTTATGTGGTTAGATCGTTTTACGATCCGCAATTTGGAATTAATTGGTTCGTTGAATGAAAATGCTGTCACGCTGTCCGATGTATTGGATCATACATCCAGTCCAATGGGAGCGCGCTTGCTCAAGCGCTGGATTGTGATGCCGTTAAAAGACAAGAAAAGTATTCAGGAACGATTGAATGTGGTGGATTTCTTTGTTGCTGATCGCAATTTAAGGGATGAGTTGATTGGTCAGATCAAGCAGGTGGGGGATCTTGAACGCCTAATTTCCAAGATAGGACTACAAAAAGCGAATCCGCGGGAAATCGTGCAATTAAAACGGGCTTTATATGCGATAGAAAAGTTGAAGGAACTTACAGATCGTAAAGATGCCAACGCGCTACAGACCATATCGGAGCAATTGGATGCTTGTACAGTTATCCGGGAAAGAATAGAGCTGCAGGTTCAGGCCGAGCCCCCAGTGGCAATCAATAAGGGTAGCGTAATTGCTGATGGCGTTGATCCGGAATTGGATCGATTGCGTAAAATTGCCTTTGGCGGTAAGGATTATTTGCTTGAGATTCAAAAAAGGGAAGCAGAACTCACTGGAATTCCATCCTTGAAAATTGCATTCAATAATGTCTTTGGTTATTACCTGGAGGTTACCAATACCCATAGGGATAAGGTTCCTACGACGTGGATACGTAAACAGACGCTGGTGAATGCTGAACGTTACATTACGGAGGAACTGAAAGAATATGAAGAACAGATTCTAGGTGCTGAGGAGAAGATCCAAGCACTGGAGAATAGATTATATGCAGAGCTATTGCTTTCCATTGCTGAATATATCAAACCTATTCAGCTCGATGCACAGCTGATCGCTAAGCTGGATGTGCTGCTTAACTTTGCGGTTGTAGCAGAGAAAAATTATTATGTAAAGCCTGAAATCAGCGAGAGCAAGATCTTGGATATTAAAGGCGGAAGACACCCTGTCATTGAAAGAAACCTGCCAATAGGCGAGGACTATATTACCAATGATACCTTCTTGGATCCAAAGACACAACAGATTATTATTATTACGGGGCCTAATATGGCCGGTAAATCGGCGTTACTCCGTCAGACTGGATTGATCGTGTTGATGGCGCAAATTGGTTGTTTCGTACCGGCAAAAGAAGCAAAGATCGGTCTGGTTGACAAAATTTTCACCCGTGTGGGTGCTTCAGATAATCTTTCTTCTGGAGAATCTACGTTTATGGTAGAGATGAATGAGACAGCGAGCATCATGAATAATTTATCAGACCGTAGTCTCATTCTTTTAGATGAAATCGGTCGTGGTACCAGTACCTATGACGGTATTTCTATTGCTTGGGCTATTGCTGAGTTTTTACACAATCATCCCGCAGCCAAAGCAAAAACATTGTTTGCAACGCATTACCATGAATTAAATGAGCTGACAACTTCATTGGATCGTATTAAAAATTATAATGTGACGGTGAAGGAAGTCAATAATAAAGTTATTTTCTTGCGGAAGCTCGTTCCAGGAGGCTCAGAACATAGTTTTGGTATTCATGTGGCAAAGCTCGCGGGGATGCCACAAAAGTTGCTGAATCGTGCCAACCAGATCCTGAAAAGATTGGAGCAGGAGCGAACTGGTGGGGAGCAGATTAAGGATAGTATGCGTAAGATTCAGAAACAGGCCTACCAATTGCAAATGTTTTCCATTGATGATCCTGTCTTGAATAAGATCAGGGATATGCTGAATAATCTGGATGTTAATTCGCTTACTCCAGTTGAAGCATTAATGAAGCTGGATGAGATACAACGCCTGCTAAAGAATTAAATTTTCTTTTGGACTTGGACACCCGATCTCAAGTGGGACTTGTTTTCTTCGATTTGAACACGCCAGATCATGTTTTTTAAAACAGAACATCATCTGGCGTATTTTTTCTGAAAGTGCCTGATCTTATTGGCCAGAAAGAACCTTCAGTTCGCTTTCATTGTTGTTGATGTCTGCGAAGTCATGAAAGTTTTTGAAGGGCTATTGCTTAAAACCTGAAAAATAGTTCCAAGCTTCCGTAATTCGCCTGTATTGGGATCAATACCTTACTGCTGGCATCATAAGGCGCGTAATGATAGCCGAGTTCGAAACCAATGTACTTTTGGTTTTTCATGCGAAATAGGGATGCGAGACCAAGTCCTAAGTGCACATTATTGATGGTTACCATACGATCGGTGTATCCACCATCATAATAATAACCATCCGGATCATAATAACCAGAGGAATAAGCGCTTTCTGTAATGCCGGTATCTGTAATATCTATGCCAAGGATACCTTTTGGAATCAGTATAAATTTGTCGTTGTCAAAAACTTTGTAACCTACAGCACCGCCCATAAATGCGGTCGCTGAAGAATTGACCGAAACATTGGAGCCATCGTAATTGTAATCAATATTGCGGTCGTTTGAGTTGATGCGCACCTTGAAGCCACCTTCAAAAATAAATTTTCTTTCTAGCGAGCTCATCAGCATAAATCCAAAGCTTACGTTGGTTCCGAAAATTTTGTTGGCTCCACCAAGTGGGGTGACTACGCCGATTGAAGGAACATAGCCAAGTTTGGCTTTTTGTCTATCTCTGTACACTTTGGGTGCTGGAAATGGCTGTTGATTATCTTGTTCATTAGATCGTCCGTCTTGTACAGCACTGGAAACGTCAGTATCTGAAAAAAGCTGTAAAATATCTTTTTCCTGATCCGTTAACGTGTAACTGTCAGAAACAAGGAGTGCTTGTGCCCTTACTTTGATGAGGCCATCCAGTGGATGCCGCAATGGGTAAAAATTGTATTTTTCCTTATGCTGTTCGTATTGCGTTGAGAAATCGTCCTGGTCTGCCGCATCCAGTCTTTGTAGAAAGCTTTTATCAAATTGACTGTTCCAATAGAGGTCAATCGCTGCAGTACTATTTTTCTTTTCAATGATTTGCATAAGAATGCGTAACCGTTGTACAAATTCATTGATACCACAGCTTGCCTGTATACTATTAAGTAAAGGGTCAATTTTGTCAAAGTCATTGTTGTTTAAGGCTTGCGTCAAAAGGGGAAGTGTCTCAACGGTATATCGTTCACAATTTTCCTGCCCATGCAATAGTTTTGTTGGGATGACACAGCTCATAATCAATATCATAAGAGCTAGCTGACGGATATTCATGGCTTATATAGATTTGTTGCTGACTAAATTAGCAAATAAATCGCAGGTTACATGGGTTTGTTTGTGCCAAAGGTCCTAAAAGTTTTATCTTTGGCGTATGGCGTCGATATTTCGGTTTAAACAATTTGAGGTTGATCAGTCTGACTGTGCGATGAAGATCAATACAGATGGTGTTTTGTTGGCTTCATTGTCGGAGATAGAACCTGTAGAACGTGTCTTAGATGTGGGCACAGGCACTGGAGTCATTGCCTTGATGTTGGCTCAGCGTCTTGGGAATAGCCAGATAGAAGCTGTTGAAGTCGACGCTTTGGCTGCGTTGATGGCGGATAAAAATTTTCGCAATTCCATTTTCCGTGAACGCCTAACGCTACATGCTAGTTCCTTTCAGCAACTGGATACAACAGGAAATTATGATTTGATTGTATCAAATCCACCTTTTTATACGGATTCGTTGCATAATCCGGATGAACGGAGGAAACTGGCTAGACATACGGATCTGGATTTTTTCTTTGAACTGTTGGATTTCGCCTCTATACGCTTATCGAATCGGGGGAAATTAATCCTTATCCTTCCAGCGGCATTAGCGGATACCTTAGTCAGTATTTCTACAGAAAGAGGTTTACATTGTTCTACTGAAGTTCGGATAAGTTCCTTTGAAGGAGAATCGGTGCTACGTAAGATCGTAACCTTTGAACGGAGGCCTGTTGAGTCGGTTGCAGTACGTGAGTTTGTTATTTATGCTGCTAAAGGTATTTATTCAGAAGCATATCGCACGGCCCTGGCACCTTATTTTTTAGCTTTTTAAATGATGACAAAGATCGGATTACTCTCAGATACACATTCTTTTTTAGATGAAGCGGTATTTACTCATTTTGCAGCCTGCGACGAGATTTGGCATGTAGGCGATTTTGGTGATGTGGATGTTGCAGATCGGTTGGCGGCTTTTAAACCGCTGCGCGGAGTTTATGGTAATATTGATGGTCAAGAAATTCGTTTACAATTTCCAGAAGATTTGAGGTTTAGGTGTGAGGAAGTGGACGTCTTTATGACACATATTGGTGGTTATCCCGGGAAATATGCTCCACGTATTAAAGGAGAATTGATGAAAAATCCGCCGAAATTATTTATTACTGGACATTCCCATATTCTAAAGGTTATCTTCGATCCTAAGATTCAATGCCTTCACCTCAATCCAGGTGCAGCGGGTAAGCACGGCTGGCATAAAGTGAGGACATTGATGCGGTTTGATATCAATAAAGATAAAATTGAAAATCTTGAGGTTATAGAACTGAACGAGCGTTAGATGGGGTTTTCTTTAATCTTTTTTGAGCTTTGAAAGCTGGATGATATATGGTGTGATGGCAAAGCGATCGTGGATACATTTGGTTCTCATGTAATGGGTCCAGAAATTTGCGCTACTTCTGTATAGTCGAATGGATTTCGTTACTGAAATGGATCCCATGAACACTGCGAATATGATGTAATGGTTACGTTTCGGGAATTTTATAAGAGTTTTCTCAATGCTATAGTGAATCACGAACTTCAAGAAGAAAGTTCTTCAAACGCTCCAATGAATCTACAACACGTTGATTTTCTTTTGCCTCAGATTTGTTGTCACGCAGGTAATCACGTGCCCCCTGTAGTGTATAACCTTTATCTTTAACCAAATTGAAGATGATCTTTAAATTGGCAATATCTTCTTGCGTAAATAAGCGATTACCCTTTTTATTTTTCTTAGGCTGTAGAATATCAAATTCACGCTCATAAAAACGTATCTGGGATGCATTTACATCAAACATTTCTGTAACTTCTCCCATTGTATAATACAATTTATTTATTTCACGCTCTTTGTACGGCATATCTTCACAATTAATCTATAGCAAACTTAATAAAAATTCCTATTCAAAAAGAAATTTTTGCGATCTCTTATCTGATCAAGGACTGAACGATAGGTATATAGTACAATTCATAAGACGCCAATAATAATTGTGTATAAAGGTAAATTTTTCTAAGTTTGAGTCGTTTGAAAACGGTCTAGACATCCTATATGATCATAGTTAGCAAATTTTGGACAAATTTCTTCTCTTTTGGAAAAGCTAATGCAATTACTATTTATCCTTTTATCTTTCTGAAAAGTACTTTTTTTAAACAGAAGGACGACTTGATTCGTCATGAGCGTATACATTTGCGACAAGCGCTTGAATTAGGTATTCTCTTTTTCTATGTTTGGTATCTTCTTGAATTTGCCGTTCATTTTATTCAATTTCGGGATTTTGATAAAGCGTACCGGCGTATTTCGTTTGAGCGGGAAGCTTATGAGAAGGAGGGTGAAACGGATTATCTGTCCAAAAGAAAAATATGGGCTTTTTGGCGATATCTTTAAAAAGACGGTTGATTTATACGTTCTATATATCCGACAAGAGGTCGCAGGCACAACAGTTATGGGGCGAAAAAAGAAAGCGGTACCAAGAATATTCTTGGCACCGCTTTCTTTTATATCCTGACAATGATTATCCCACTAATTTAAGGTAGGTAGCCACTTGGTTTTTTAACTGTCTACGGTCGACAATGAAATCCAAAAATCCATGCTCGAGCACGAATTCCGATGTCTGGAATCCTTTTGGAAGATCCTTTTTAATTGTTTCTTTAATGACACGGGGTCCGGCAAATCCGATTAACGCACCAGGTTCTGCGATATTTATATCACCCAACATCGCGTAAGATGCTGTAACTCCCCCTGTAGTAGGGTCGGTCAATAAACAAACGTAAGGAAGTTCTGCTTTTGCCAATAACGCTAATTTAGCCGAAGTTTTAGCCATTTGCATCAATGAAAATGCGGCTTCCATCATCCGTGCACCACCGGATTTAGAGATTAACATAAATGGAATTTTATGCTCAATACAATAATCTATCGAACGCGCGATTTTTTCACCAACGACAGATCCCATGGATCCGCCGATGAAACTAAAGTCCATACAAGCAATAACAATGTCTTGACCATTCATTTTTCCATGGCCAGAACGTAAAGCATCTTTAAGACCTGTTTTGGCTTGACTTTCCTTTAAACGTTCAGGGTATGGCTTTGAATCGAAAAATTCTAATGGATCACCAGAATTTAGATTAGGAAATAGTTCTGTGAATTCGTTATTATCAAATAAAATTGAAAAATATTCTTTGGAGCCAATTCTTAAGTGGTGGCCACAATATTGACAAACATAGTCGTTTTCTACTTGTTCAAGATGCAACAATGGTTTTTTACACGTCGGACATTTGTTCCACATGCCATCAGGTGCTTCTTTTTTATTAGCGGTAGCTGTGCTAATACCAGCTTTTTCTCTTTTAAACCAACTCATACGATAGTTCTTATTCGATTACAAACTTATATAAATTTGCTTTTATATACAATTATAATTGTGTTGAATGTACATGCCAAGCGATTAAAACGCCTTGTGTAACAGGGCTTCTATAAATAGGGAAATTGGGGGTAACAATTGGGATATATAAGATATTTGGTTGATTTTTAGGTTAGAATTGAATTTCAGACCAGCGGATTAGTCAAAAAAATGGGCATAAAAAAAGGGTAAGCTACTCCTATCGCACCGCTCAACCAAATACCCTTGCTTTGTTCCCAACCTGGGGGAGTCAATGGGAGCTGGTCGTAGAAGACTTACCCGCCACAAAAGTAGAAAAAAAAACAGTTTTAGGAAAGAAAAAACACCTTTTTATCTTATTTGGTTGATTATCATGGCGATAAATTGCATTTGATATCTTTTCATAGTACCAATTTATGGCGGAGTAGATTTGGTATTTGTGTAAAACAGCTAAAAATGGCGTGAAAAAAGCGCTTGACGAAGTCCATTTGCCGTAAATGTTCTTTTCAAAATGTCGGAAAGTTGCATAATCTGGCGTATGGAAGATCGACTTTGAATAAGCATAATCGGCTAATTTTGCCTATTCAAAGTCGATCTCATTTTTGGAACTACATTTTCTCTTGGCTGTATTCACCCAATAGGGAATAATAGCCAAATAAGCCAAGTCCAATGGAGATTATGGGGGTCAAGATGCACAGGATAATGATTCCAAATACCAGATCTTCTTGATGTCCCGTTGAAATCTTTGGCAGCGCCAGTTCAAAAATGGAGAAGTAGGCTGTAAATAGAGCTAAAATGATCCATAAGATGCCGAGGAATTTTTTGAGGTTATTCATGGGGTGCTGAAGTTGATTTGTTGTTGATATAAATACTGCCTATGATAAAACATACAATGGCAATGATAATAGGGTACCATAAACCTGCAAGATAGAATTGCGGGGTATTGGAAGCTTCGGCATTTGTCGTTAAATATGTCGATACAGCCGGAAGGAGTCCGCCGAATATTCCATTGCCAACATGATAGGGTAAGGACATGGATGTGTAGCGGATTTTTACGGGGAACAGTTCAACAAGGAATGCTGCAATGGGCCCGTACACCATCGTAATATAAATCACTTGTATAAAGATCAGCAGGACGAGCAGCATATAGTTTTTGCCTGCAATATGGACCGTGGTTTTGGTTGTTTGCTGTCCTTTCAGTTTACCGGATTGATGAATCATGCTGGCTCGAGTAACTTCCGTCTGGTCCTCATATTGTGTCTTGATGATGGAAATGGTTTCTGTTGTTTGTGATCCATGAGGAGTCTCCGTTGTTTCGTTCACCTTGACTTTCTGTTCGGTATTGGAAAGTTGGTACATGGATTCGTAAATCGGACGATAAGTCAATACGGCAAGTAACATCCCACCGAGCATGATCCATTTTCGCCCAATTTTGTCACTAAGCCACCCAAATACGACAAAAAATGGCGTTCCCAAGAGTAAGGCGATACCGAGGATGGTATCGGCCTGGTCAGATTGTAGGTGCATGACCGTTTTCATGAAACTCATCGAGTAAAACTGTCCGGTGTACCAAACAACGCCCTGCCCCATGGCTGCACCAAATAGCGCGAGCAGCACAAATTTGAGGTTGTAGCGGTTGCCAAAACTTTCTTTTAGCGGATTTGTACTTGTTTTCCCTTCCGCTTTGGCCTTGCTAAATTCGGGTGATTCCTTCATCTTCTTACGAATAAGATAGGAAACGTATACCATGACTAAAGAGAGGAGGAAAGGAAGCCGCCATCCCCAGGAATCAAATTGTGATTCGCTGAGAAAGCCTTTGGTAAGGAGGATGACGACCAGAGATATGAAAAGGCCAAAAGTAGCTGTTGTTTGTATCCAGGATGTCCAATAGCCCCGCTGGCCCAATGGAGCATGTTCGGCGACGTAAGTTGCCGCACCGCCATATTCTCCGCCTAGGGCAAGACCTTGCAAGAGACGAAGGATCAACACGAGCAGCGGTGCCCAAAAACCGATACTTTCATAACTGGGGATGCAACCGATGAGAAATGTTGCGCCGCCCATGAGCATTAAAGTTACCATAAACGTATATTTTCGACCGATAATATCGCCTAGTCGGCCAAAAAATAGAGCGCCAAATGGCCGGACGACAAATCCTGCAGCAAATGTGGCTAGGGTGGAAAGAAAAGCAGCAGTTGGATTTTCTGCCGGAAAGAATTTGGTGGAAATTACAATGGATAGGCTGCCAAAAATGAAAAAATCATACCATTCAATAAGCGTTCCCATGGAGGAGGCTCCGATGACTTTCCAGATGCTTTTTGTATTGTTTTCGTTCATTAATTTTTGGTTTTTGGTTGGATATAAATGTACATTTTAATTGCGCTCCAAACGGCATTTCGGCGCTGTTGCATGATCGGAAAAGAGCTAATTCTTTTGAATTTCGGTCTGTCCGACTATTTTATAGCGTTTTCCGGGTAGGCTGTGAATGAGTGACTGCATTTCAAGTTCCAATAGGATTAAGGCCAATTTACTTTGTGGCCATTTTGTGAGGTCAATCATATGGTCTATTTCTAATTGTCCCTTTTGCTGAATGAGCGTAAAAAGGAGTTGTTGATCTTTTGTCAATGTCAAAGGAAGGCTAAGCTGTTGACCAACAGCTTTTGTACTGATTTCCCAATTCATGAGGTATTCCAGATCCTGAAGACCTCTAATCATATGCGCACGGTTGGTTTTGATGAGGTAATTGGTGCCTTCAGAACTTTTTTCGTAAACGGCTCCTGGAAAGGCACATACATCGCGATTGTAGCTGTTGGCTATTTCGGCGGTAATCAAAGCACCTCCTTTAATTGCAGCTTCTACAACAATGGTGACATCCGCCATACCGGCTATGATGCGATTGCGCATAGGGAAGTTACTGCGTTCAGGTAATGTGTTGGATGTAAATTCTGTCAATAAACCTCCTTGGTCTAGCATTTTTGTGGCAAGTTCACGATGGGATGCCGGGTAAATGCGATCGAGACCATGCCCTAATACAGCAACGGTGGGAATATTATTTTTTAGTGCGTTGCGATGTGCTAAAGCATCAATACCATAAGCAAGACCACTAACGATTAAGGTGTCTTTGGTACCGTTCATAGCCTCTAGCAGATCTTCGCATATTTTCTGTCCATAGTAGGTTGCATGTCTAGTACCGACGATACTTATAATTTTTGTGCTGTTGAGTGGCTGATTCCCTTTATAATAGACAACAAGCGGAGCGTCTTCACATTGTCGTAGCCTATTTGGATAATTTTGGTCTTCCAGCCATAACGCTTGTATCTGATGTTTTTCGATAAAAGCAAGTTCTTTTTCACAGGCAGACATATAGCTTTTATTGTGTATGGCTTCTGCGATCGATTCCCGTATCCCAAGAATTTGCATCAAATCTTTTTTTGAGTAAGCAAATAAGTCTGCCAACTCGTGACCTTGGTCAATGATGTTACGCGCTGTCCTAGGGCCAATGCCCTTGATTTTCGTCAAAGCTATGGGATAAATTAGTTTCATAATTGGGTTTATTTAAATATAGGAAAATTATAAGTAGCTGTCATACTTTTTGTTAGAATTGCTTAGGCATATTATGTTTTTAAAGCAATGACAAAGTTCTTAGTCGGAGGCGATCGCGTGCCTACTATAAAATCTCTGGATTGCTATGACATGATTGCGCTTTTCCTAAGCTTATTTGAAATCTCAAGGAATGAAATATTGGTCGATTATGGAAAGAAGATGAGGAATTGGTACCTTTGAGCGATTAATGATATTTTAACTATGGAAATGAAAGAACCTTTTGATATTGAATTGGGGGATATAGTTTATTCTGTTTTCCCTGAGGAAGAAGATACGTATGTTATTTTTAAAGATGGTGTAGAATACGTAAAAATTATTAAAGACAATGATACAAACTGGCTGAAACTGAACCCAGAAACGGAGCTTCCTATGTTCGGTATGGATGAAGAGATCAATCTGATTGGCCTAGAAATTAAAAAAGAATTAGGTCTTTAGTTCTCTAAGTTAAAGATAGTTAAATACTTTTAATTTTATTTATAGTTGGTTATTTTAGTTTGTCAATTATAAATATGGTTCGTATTGGGTTTCTATCTTTATTATTTTTCTGTGTCTATTTCTCATTGAATAGGCAGGGGCTTTTTGCCTATCCAACGGAATTTTATCATCAGGATACCATTGCGAAAAAAGGCAGTCAAAAAGATACTTTACGTTTGGATACTGTTTCGATCAAGCGTAAATCAGCAGCGGATAAATGGGAAGAAAAAAAGGAGGAGTATAAGTCGATCTTTTTCTGGGGTGATACGAAAAATATGGTGACCTTGCCTCACCAGGGAGGAATTGCGGTCAATCTGAACAAGCTTTACAATAAATTCAGTCGAAAGGGACGAAATTCGCGGAAGCTTCAACGTCAGTTTGAAAAAGAATACCAACAGGATCTGATTCGCGAGGAATGGTATCCGCTGACTCAGGAATACAGTAAGTTGTCGGGAGATTCTCTGCGTAAATTTAGAATATACTATGAGCCTTCCTTAAAGTGGCTTCGTGAAAATGATCGGTATGAGAAGATTGCTTATATCCATCTGTGTTTAACGAACTACCTGGATTCTGTAGACATTATCCATAGGCGACTTCAATTTCCTATGGGTAATGCCAAACTTTAACTACATAGGTACATATACCAGGTATTTTGTATCAAAGAAATCTTCTTTAAAGTAACCGGAAAGCGGGTGTAATTCTGCTTTGAGCTTAGATTCTTTGATCTCTTCGGTGAGATCTCCGCCTTTCAAGTAAAGAATTCCATTAGGAATACCGTTTTTATCTTTTTTTGCGAATTTATTCTGTATCCAAGGCGTAAATTCTCCAAGTCTTGTCACAGCTCGTGATATCACAAAATCGTACTTGTCGTCGAGTTGTTCTGCGCGGATATGATCTGCTTCAACATTTTGGAGACCCAGTCCAGCAGCAACTTCGCGTACGACTTTTATTTTTTTGCCGATAGAATCGACCAAATGGAATTTGACTTCAGGAAACATAATGGCCATTGGGATACCTGGAAAGCCCCCGCCGGTTCCTACGTCCAAAATTTGTGTTCCTGGCGTGAGCTCTTGAACAAATTTAGCGATACCTAGCGAGTGTAACACATGGTGCAGGTAGAGGCTATCTATGTCCTTACGTGAAATGACATTGATTTGGCTATTCCAAAATGTATAGAGGTCGGCAAGTTTTGCAAACTGTTCTTTTTGAATATCCGTTAATTTTGGAAAATACTTATAGATGATATCAACTGTTGGATTCAAAGCTTAATGTTTTAAAAGTGAATTATTTCCAGCTTATTTTTTTCTTTTTTCTGCTGAACATGCCATTGATGCAAATATAGAAATAGTAGATGAAGTCTACCAAAGGTAGCCACCAAATGAGTTCCTTTACTTCTAGTTTTTTATAGATGTTGGCAAATATTATCCATTGTGCAATCAGCCTTAGGAGGTAGGCTGTAACAGGAACATACCAGTACATTGGAAAGGCAATTGCTGTTGCGATAAGGGCGACATAAAAAAGGACGGCTGATACCAGCTGCGTGCCCAGCATGCGCTGATGTCGCTTTTTGTAAATGGTAGAGGCTCCTGAGTGTCTTGCTTTTTGCTTGTAATAGCTCCTCCAGGTCGCTTTGGGTTCCGAATAGACAATGGATTCGGCTGCCAGTGCAATGTTAACGTTGGTAGGATTTGCATTTTGGTTGACAAAAAGATCATCATCGCCAGACTTAATATGCATATGGGCTGCAAAACCTTTGTTACGAAAGAAAAGGTCTTTTTTGTAAGCCATATTGCGTCCTACTCCCATATAGGCATCTCCCTTTAGTGCATAGGCAAAGTAACTCATGGCCGTATGGCTGGTTTCAAATCGAATCAATAGATTTAGCAAGCTTTTTTGCTTAAAATAAGGAGAATAGCCAAGTACAATTTCTGTTTCTGGTCTGAAGGCTGCTGCAATTTCTTTGAGCCATTGATCGGATTGTGGTGCACAATCTGCGTCAGTAAACACCAGTGTCTGGTGCTTTGACGCTTTGATACCCATACTAACGGCAAACTTTTTACCATGTTTCAAGCGAATATGCTCTTTGATATCCACAATCTTTAAATGGGGGTATTTTGCTTCGAACTCATGCAATATCCAGGGCGTATTGTCAGTCGAAAAGTCATTGACCACAATGACTTCAAAATTGGGATAGTCTTGATTCAGTATACTCGGGAGGAATTCCCGAATATTATCCTGTTCATTGTGTGCACAAATAATAACGGACAGCGGTGGGAATTCAGTTCCTTCTTGTACAGTTTCAATTTGATAACCACTCAATTTGCTATATACAAATAAGATGTAGTACAATTGTATCAAGAGGAAAAGACCCAATACTCCGAAAGCAATATATGGAAGATTGGCCAAAAATACGTGAAGGTCAAGCATAGCTCACAAAGATAAGTGCTTTCCGCAACTTTTTTATAGGGGAAAAATGATAATTTATTTTTGAAACATCCTGTTTGCAAATCTTTTTATAGTATTTTTGCAACGTATTCTAGGGATGAATCCGAGCTTGGGTGAAAATTAGAAAAGCTATAACGACTTTTTAAGTTACAACTGACTGAAAATGAGTTTTTAATTTTTTACACCAAATGCCGATATCGCCATGTCCATGGCAAATCATCCTTTAAAATAGAAATAGTCTCAGAGGAAAAATATTAATGAAATTTACGCTACAAGCACAAGATAAATTGTCAAAAGCACGTGCAGGTGTTGTCGAAACTGCACACGGTCCCATTCAAACACCTATTTTTATGCCTGTTGGTACGGCAGGTACAGTGAAAGCAATTCATCAACATGAATTGAAGAACGATATTGAAGCACAGATTATTCTGGGTAATACGTACCATCTCTATTTACGTCCCGGATTGAATGTGTTGAATAAGGCGGGCGGGCTGCATAAATTTAATGGTTGGGATCGACCTATTTTAACGGATTCCGGTGGTTATCAGGTGTATTCGTTGACCGAAGTACGTAAAATCAAAGAAGAGGGGGTTACCTTTCGTTCCCATATTGATGGATCAAAACATCTATTTACACCAGAGAATGTCATGGATACACAACGTATTATCGGTGCGGATATCATTATGGCATTTGACGAGTGTACGCCTTATCCATGTGATTATGGGTATGCACGTCGTTCTTTGGATATGACCCATCGTTGGCTGAAACGCTGTGTGGATCGTTTTGATAGTACAGATCCGCTTTATGGATATGACCAGACTTTGTTTCCAATCGTTCAAGGATCTGTTTACAAAGATTTAAGGATAAAATCTGCGGAGACTATCGCTTCGTTTAACCGCGAAGGAAATGCGATTGGTGGATTGTCGGTAGGCGAACCGGCGGAAGAAATGTATGCGATGACCGAAGTTGTCTGTGATATCTTACCACATGACAAGCCACGTTATCTCATGGGGGTAGGTACACCGGTAAATATCCTTGAAAATATTGCTTTAGGGGTGGATATGTTCGATTGCGTTATGCCAACCCGTAATGCTAGAAATGGTATGCTTTTCACGCAAAATGGTATTATCAATATCAAAAATGAAAAGTGGAAAGATGATTTTTCACCAATAGAAGCGGAGAGTGATCTGCAGGCAGATCAATTTTATTCGAAAGCTTATCTAAGACATTTGATTAAATCGCAGGAAATTCTTGGAGCACAAATTGCTTCTTTACATAATTTACATTTTTACCTTTGGTTGGTGAATCAGGCTAGGGAGCGAATCATTGATGGAACTTTCTACGATTGGAAAAACAAAATGGTGAAAATATTGGATCAACGTTTGTAAAACTAAATAGCTCAAGTTAAAAAAATGCTGTCGTTAATCGATCGTTACATCATCAAAAAGTATCTAAGTACTTTTTTATTCACTATGGCAATATTTACTGTTGTCATGGTGGTTTTTGACGTGTCCGAACGATTGGATGATTTTTTAAAATATCATGCTCCCCTCGATAAGATTATTTTTGAGTATTATGCAGGGTTTATTCCCTTTTACCTAAATTTTCTTTGTCCGCTGATCAACTTTATTGCGGTTATTTTCTTTACCTCAAAGATGGCAGACCAAACCGAAATTGTCCCGATTCTCAGTGCCGGATATAGCTTTAACCGTTTGCTTCGTCCCTACATGATCGCTGCAACCCTAATCTTTGCCATTTCTTTGGTATTTAACATCTTTATTATTCCGAAGACCAATAAGATGAAGGTTGATTTTGAAAATATCTATGTAAAGCCACCTAAGGATAACTCGAGGGTTTCTACCCATATGCAACTGGACAAAAACAGCTATGTTTATATAGACAACTTTGATAATTCTACCAAAACAGGCTACGGATTTGTACTTGAAATTTTCAAAGGGGATACCCTTAAGGAGAAAATGATGGCTGATCGTATTACGTGGGACTCGGTGGCGACAAAATGGAAGATCGAAGGGTATACCAATCGTATTATCAATGGACTACATGAACGCATGGACAAAGGAGCTGTTAAAGACACAACCTTGGATATGAAACCTTCTGATTTTGAGGTACGTGATAATATGTTTACCGCCATGGATACACGCGAATTAAATATTCGTATCCATAAGGAGGAGATCAGGGGAACCGGAGTCATGAACGATTTATTACTGGAGAAATACAAGCGTTACGTATATCCATTTTCAGCTTTTGTATTGACCTTGATGGGTGTGGCACTGTCATCCAAGAAAGTGCGTGGGGGGATAGGATTGAGTCTTGGTATTGGTATCGCGCTAAGTTTTACGTATATCGTATTTATACAGTTTGCAACTATGTTTTCTTTGAAAGGGGGACTGCCACCGTTGATAGCCGTATTAATTCCGAATGTTACCTTCTTTTTGGTAGCACTATACCTGGCGATAAAAGCGCCAAAGTAATTTTTTGTTAGTTTTCAATAACTTCAGTGAGCCTGCCTTATAAAGGGAAATAATAGGTATTGCTCATCATTTCTATACAAATGTATTCTAGAGAATATGACTAAAATTCAATTAAATCGGAATATTCTAATTCTGCATTTAACAATACTCATTTGGGGATTTACCGGAATTTTGGGTAGTCTGATTTCCGTATCTGCCCTTCATTTAGTGTGGTATCGTGTTGCAATAGCGTCTATCGCGCTGTTGATCTATTTCTTGGTAACCAAACAGTCTATTGTAGTTTCGAGGAAACAATTTCTCCAGTTTTTTATGGTGGGGGCCGTTGTTGGGCTGCATTGGGTATTATTTTTTTATTCGATCAAAGTATCTACCGTATCGGTGACATTGGTTACGCTATCCTCTGTGACCTTATTTACAGCAATATTGGAGCCTATTGTGAATAAAAAGCGTATTGCGCTGTTGGATATTGTTGTTGGTTTGGTCATTATCATCGGTATTTATACAATCTTTTCTTTTGAAACACATTACCTCGTTGGTCTATTGGCGGGGCTCGGCTGTGCGTTTTGCGCGAGTATATTTTCTATCGCCAATGCGCGCATGGTTAAAAAATCGAGCCCGACCTTGATTACGTTCTATGAGATGATGGGGGCATGCTTCTGGATCAGCATATTGATGTTGTTTACAGGAGATTTCAATGCTGAAATGAAATTGGGACAGCAAGATTTAATTTATCTGCTGTTGTTAGGTGTGGTTTGTACGGCGGTGGCCTATGTTATGGGGGTTGCTGTCATGAAGGAATTATCTGCTTTTACTGTTGCGCTGACAACAAATCTGGAACCTGTTTATGGTATTCTGTTGGCGATGTTGATATTTGGACAAAAGGAGACCATGAGCGGTGGGTTTTATCTTGGTGCTTGTATCGTTTTGGGAGCAGTATTCACTTACCCTTATGTCAAAACGAAATTAGAGAATAGACAAAAAGATCTTGTTATTCGTAAATTGCATTAATTGAAATCGGGGCTATCCAATCTTTTTGGATAGCCCCGATTTCATGTGGTTATATACCTTTCCCCTAAAGCATCATTTCATAGATGCAATTTTTAAAGGGTTTGATTTGTCTTTTTGGACACCTTCTGTCTCTGCTCATCTACTGGAATGAAAATTCGCCAATCCCAATATTGCGCTCTTTATTGCGGTCAAGATAGATCGTAACGATTTTTCGTTCTTGCTTGCCACTGCTATAGTAGGTGTAAATTTCGGCCATTACCGCTGCAGGTCCTGCTAAAGTAAGGGAATCATCGTTATAGAAGTCAACTTCAATTTTGTATTTTCCTTTTAAAGCTTTTTTTAATAAAAATTGCTCAGGGCCATAACCACCAGTAAAGTCATTGCTGAGTCGGCCCCCAATGGCTGTGGCTGGATTACTATAGAAGCATTTTTCTTGATTTGGATCAGTTACCCAAAGGTCGATATCTGTGTTTCGTGAATTCCAATTGATGACAACACGCATGTCGACGGGTAGGTCAGCAATCAATTTTTTGTTCACGGCAACTTTGGAGCTAGCAGCTTTGTTTACTTTAATGAGATTATTGATTTCCATGACCAATGTTTCTTCAATACCATCATCGCGATCGGCTGCTTCTGGGGAGTAGCTCTGGGTCAAAATCCCATATAATTGTTCTAGCGCCTCCTTAAACATACCTTTGTCTTGTAAAACGAGGGCATAATCGCGGTGGCTTTGTGGATCCATGGGACGCCATTTTAATACCTTTGCAGTAATGAACAGTGCATTGTCGTAATCTCCCCATTCCCGTAACTTATAGGAAATGGTTTTGTAGAGATCTGCATTTTCAATTTGTAAGTCTGCAAGTGCGCTTAAGATGAGTAAGGCTTTGTTGTGATCTCCTCTTTTGAAAAAGAAGTTTGCGACATCGAAATAAAAAGTTGGCGTTCCCATATACTGATTCCGAAGTTGGAGATAGCTTTTGTAAGGATCTTTGGATTGATTAAGGTCCTGTAAATAGGCTTGGTCTTCTTTAATTTCAGGGATGCTTATTTTTCCATGTATGCTGTTGATGCTGCTTGTCGTTTGTATGCCAGCTAGGCGTTCTTCTAAGGATTGAACAACAGCGAAATCCTGAAGAACATCATCAGATGCCGCCATCGCCAATTCACTGGTAACAGCTTTGGCGGTATTTGAATTGCCTTCGGCGACCACTCTTTTTTCACTAGCGGCAGCTGATGACCTGAGTTCTTCGGCTCGTGCTGTCGCGGCAGGGCTAGCTGAAGGACGCGACGGTATAGGTGTAGCAGGAACAACTCCGGTAGCCGTCTCTTCGGCAACAGCAAGGTCAGGGATGGAGATCAATCTTTTACGCGTTGGGTATTTCTTTTTTTGCTGAAAATCGGTATTCCACCAGGACTGAAGCTGTTTGGTAATGTCTTGAGCCTGATCCAACAAGTCTGCTACACGTTCTTCCTTTTCTATATGTTCTTCTTTGATGAGCCGCTTGAATTCGGAAAGCAATTCGGCGGGCGGAGTTATTGCATAACGTACGTAATCTTCTGTGGTTTCCAGTACAATCAGGCTGGTATTTCGGGTAACAATACCGAACTGTTTGCCAAGAGTTTCAATTTCTTCACGATTGTCTTCGTATTGAAGATCCAACGCTTCAATTTTCTTTTGTGCCCAGATCTGCTGTAGGTCAATTTCACCATGGTCAGGCTGTAGCGCTATACTAATCTCTTTCGGTGCTTGTTGCCCATCTCCTACAAGTACGGTGATCTGCTTTAATCCCGGGCGTTTCCCTACGCCTGCGAGAGAAAAATTGGCTTGTACTGGCGTGCCTTTTTGAGGATAAACTTCCTCAAAATCATTTTTTTCTTTTATCCCCAGGTAAATAAGGTCTATCGTATTTAGCTTATGGTACGCTTCAGTTGTTGAGGTATTGGCTAAATTGATCATCTTTCCAAGATGTTTCTGGGAAATTTGTTTTAGGACACCGTAGTCCGATCCATTGGACGAAGTAATGCAATAAACTGGATTGTCAAGGTTGATTTTACTTTGACCAAATGTAGAAAGGCCATCGCTAAACAGCAGGTAATTGTTGGCCTGTATTACACCGGTTTTTATTTGACTATAGTCTGTGCCGCCATCGTAGTCAATTCCTTTGATGTAGTTTTTGAGATCATTCCAATTACCTTGTCGTACCTGAAACGTATGACCTTTTACAAAGCGGATATCCAATAAGCCGAGATCGACAGTCATATTGGGGTTTTCTTTAAAAAAGAGATCTAATAGGGCGAGTTCCTTTTCTATATCTCTATTTTTACTGCTGAGCGAGCGGTCCCATATAATTCCAATACTGTGCCCCCATTTTTTTTGAGTAGATTTTGTCGCGTTTGCCGTTACATTGGCAAGAAAGTAGAAGCTTTTATCCCCATTTTCCTGAAATAGGCCAGATGCTTCCTTGTTGCCTGTCGGCAGTTGAAGAACTAAATTTCGCTGGGATTTAAACTGTTGTTTATGTAAAGAAGCTGTGTAATTGCTGTTATGCTGTGAGAAAGCCAAAGAACCGTCTGGTTTCTCGGTGAAATCTGGCTTATCGGTATTTTGAAAGACATGAATATCCAATGCGAAGTTTTCAATGGGGGAACTATAGTTTAAGGGTAGATGGTAGTACCGAGCCTGATCCGATGTTGTGGTCAGATTTTCTGAATAGCTAATCTGAACGGTACGCTTCCCATTCGCTGGTAAAGGGTAAATTCGAGTTCGGAAATTATTTCCTTCGACTTTTTCCAATAAACCCGGATCAATGCGGCGTGTTTCTATACTTTCAAATACTTCGGTTCCTTTATTCTTATCGACTGGAACTGCTTGTCGTAATTTGCCGTTGATATCTAAGGCGTAGCCGCTCACGGAGACACCTTCGGGCATAGGGAATGTCAGTTCGCCCTCGAGATCGCGGTTGGTCTTGTTATCAAAGACCATTGTCATCGTCGTTTTGGCTATATCTCCGAATATGACGACAGCTATTTTTAGGTCTGCCAATATCACCTTGTTTTGCTGGCCATCGCCATCTTTAATTTTTAAGCTTGGTATTTCGCGTGTAGTTCTGATCTGAGATTTCGTGTCCACATTGGAAAATACCAAAATTATGCAAAGGGCAACTATGATCTTTTTCATCTTTCTATTTTTAGTAGGTGAGGGCAGAGAATATACTGTTAATTCGCTGCACAATTAGCTATTTATTCTTGTAGTGATGCCGGGAAATTCAAAATTCCATAATCGAGGATAATTAATTTTTATACCGTGTTTTTTACGGTTGATGCAGTTTATTTAAACTTATGTTAATCATTGGCTAATATTTGGCTTTTATGTTTGCAATACCGTTGGGTTGCCCACTGCGCATGGATTGTGTAGACAAAACCTGCTGTGTTATAGCCTAAGCAAGACGATAAGAATGAAATTTAACTAGTTGAACGTGTCCGAAATATGGATAACAGTAAGCATTATTTGAAAAATTTAGACAGATGAAAAAAATATACAGTGTATTGGCGTTGGCCCTATTATGTGCTTCATGTAGTAAAGATGACGTATCGCAGATTACTGATCCGATTGAACTGACCTATCCCGAAAAGGCCATAGCAACAGATCCCAAAGTATTGATTGATGTTAATGGGGTAAAAGTGTATAATGGGGGTTATGGATCATCGATGGCTCAAGATCCTACTGATAAATCTATATTTTATCTTTTAACGGATAGGGGACCAAATATTGATGGGACGGAAAATGATAGTAAAGTATTTGCTTCGCCAACATTTACACCGCAGATCGGTAAATTCAGATTAAAAGACAATACGCTAACATTGGAATCTTTTATCGAATTGAAAAATAAAGATGGTGTGAAATTGAATGGTCTACCAAATCCAGAAGGGAAAGGTGGTTCTGGGGAAAAAGCATTGGGGGTTGATGGTAATGATCTAGGGAAAAGTGAGGATGGAATCGATTCAGAGGGACTAGCGAGAGCGGCGGATGGTTCTTGGTGGGTCAGTGACGAATACGGACCACATATCGTTCATTTTGACGCTTCGGGAAAGGAAATAGAGCGGATCAATCCGTGGTCTACGGGTAAAAAGTTGCCTTTGGTATTTGCCAAACGTCGTCCTAATCGTGGAATGGAAGGATTGACGCTTACACGAGATGGTAAAACACTGGTCGGAATTATGCAATTTCCACTTTATAATCCATCTAAAGATGCGATTAAAAATTCATTGGCAATCCGTATTGTTACGCTGGATATTGCGAGCGGCGTCACGAAACAATATGTCTATATGATGGAGCGTACCGATTTGCAGGCAGTAAGTGAAATCGCTGCCGTGAGCAATTCAACATTTATTGTATTGGAACGTGACGGGGAATACGCGACAGAAACAACTCGTTCTACTGTATTTAAGAAGATTTATAAAATAGATCTTTCTGGCGCAACAGATATCTCAGATGCGAATAATACGGCAACGGGGAAATTATTTGATGGTAAAACTGTGGAGGAACTCAAAGACGCGGCTACATTGGCAAAATATAATATTAAACCAGTCAATAAGACATTGGTCGCCGATTTAATGACGGATATCAAGGAATTGTATCCGCATGATAAAGCTGAGGGCCTGGCTGTCATTAATCCATCTCTGATCGCGGTATGTAATGATGATGATTTTGGGGTAACGGGAAAAGGTTTTTATGCGACGAAAATATTACCTTATATAAAGACCGTAGACAAAAACAGTATTTATTTTGTTAAACTTAAGGATCCATTGAAATAGTGACTAACTATTAATTATAAAAAGGTCCGTTGAATTCTCAACGGACCTTTTTATGTTTTGTGCTGTCCAAGCTTTTATCCTTGTTACGAAGTCTAAACGTAGCTTAGCATATCACTGGTATGATCTCTCTATTGAGAACTTCCTTCTTTTAAGCATTTATTGTTGCCAGGAAGTCCTTGCTTTCAAGCTCTGAATACCCCATTAAGTATTCGTCTACTTTTCGAGCACATTCGCGTCCTTCAGAGATGGCCCAAACAACAAGCGACTGGCCTTTACGGCAATCTCCAGCAGTGAAGATATTATCAATTGTCGTTTGGTAGTCTTTATCATTTGCAAGGATATTTCCTTTTTCATCGACACGTACACCCAATTGTTCTAGGAGCGTATGTTCAGTGTGTTGATAACCAATAGCCAATAAGACGAGGTCTGCTGGTATTTCACGGATCTCGGATTCTCCTAAGCGGGTTCTTTTTCCAAATTCATCAACTTCGTATTGAACCTCTTTGATTTTTATAGCTTTGATATGGCCATCTTCATCTTTAACAAATTCTTGCGTTTCTGTAGCCCAAAGTCTTTCACAGCCTTCTTCCTGAGAAGAGGAGGTTCCGAATGTGAGCTTGTCCATTGGCCAAGGATTGTTCTTTAGACGTTGTTTAGAAGGTGTAGGTTTGCGGGCAATCTGTGTGATACTTTTTGCACGATGACGATTGGATGTACCAATACAGTCTGATCCGGTATCACCATCACCGATGACAACAACATGTTTGTCTGTTGCCAGGATGCGGTCTTGTTCGATAGCAATTCCACTTACTTCTTTATTTTGCTGGGTCAGAAAGTCCATGGCAAAATGTATGCCTTTAGCTTCATGCCCTGGTAATTGCATGTGCCATGGAACGGTAGAGCCTGTTGCCAATATAACAGCATCATAAGCTTTTAATTCATAAAAGCTGATGTCTTTGCCAACTTCTGTATTCACCTTGAATTCTATTCCCGATTCTTTCAGGAGATTGACACGGCGATCGATCACCGATTTTTCTAATTTAAAATCCGGAATACCGTAGCGGAGTAATCCTCCAACCTGATCATCACGTTCGAAAACAACAACATCGTGTCCTGCTTTATTGAGCTGAGCAGCAGCCGCTAGTCCGGCTGGACCGGAGCCCACGACGGCGACGCGTTTGCCTGTTTTTAAATAACTTTTATGTGCTTTGACATAACCCTTTTTAAAAGCAATCTCGATAATATGTTTTTCGATCTCCTCGATAGTGATCGGAGTACTATGTATACCAAGTACACAGGCTGATTCGCATGGTGCCGGACATATTCTACCTGTAAATTCAGGGAAGTTATTGGTGGAGGACAAAATCTGATAGGCCTCTTCCCATTTTCCATCGTATACGGCATCGTTAAATTCAGGGATGACATTGCCCAGTGGACAACCTGAATGACAAAATGGAATACCGCAGTCCATGCAGCGCGCGGCCTGCTTATTGAGCTCGTTCTCAGAATACCCTTTATTGAATTCTTTATAGTGCTGTACGCGACCTTCCACAGCTTCTTTTGTTGGAAGCACGCGCTCAAATTCTTTAAAACCTGTAATTTTTCCCATGATCTGTGCTTCCTATATTATGCTTCAACTAATTTTTGACGAATGACATTTTTGTATTCTCTCGGGAATACCTTAATGAATTTATTTTTTTCTCTTGACCAATTTTGTAGTATGAAATCTGCTCTACGGCTATTGGTGAGCAAGATATGACGTTTCAGTAAGGCGATAATTGCGGTTTCGTCTTCACTTTCCAATGGATCCAGATCGACCATTTCCTGATTACAGTTTTCGCGGAAATCTTCATTAATGTCGTAGATCCACGCAATACCACCGCTCATTCCGGCAGCAAAGTTACGACCTGTAGCACCCAAGATCAGCGCACGCCCCCCTGTCATGTACTCACAGCCATGGTCACCAACACCTTCAACTACAGCTGTTGCACCAGAGTTACGGACGGCGAAGCGTTCACCGGCCTGTCCGTTGACGAATAGATGCCCAGATGTTGCTCCAAATAGTGCAACGTTGCCAATAATGATATTATCTTCCGGTACTAGAGCACTTTCTGCAACTGGATAGATGGCTAACTGAGCTCCTGATAGTCCTTTTCCAACATAGTCATTGGCTTCACCTTGTAATTCAAATGAAAGACCTTTCGTTGAAAATGCACCAAAACTCTGTCCGGCAGAACCTTCAAATTTGAAATTGATGGTATTGTCTGGAAGACCTTCTGAACCATAAAGTTTTGAAATTTCATTGGACAGCATGGTTCCGATGGTACGGTCTGTGTTTTTTACTTTAAATGTGCCAAATACAGGCGTTTTGCTTTCTAAAGCCAACTTGGATTGTTTTAATAAGCCCCAATCCAAAATCATGGCCATACCGTGATCCTGCTCTTCGGTATTGTATAACGATTGTCCAGGCTCGTTGCGTTCCACATGTAGAATGTCTGTGAAATCAATTTTCTTAGCTTTCCAATGGTCTATATTTTCCCGTTTCTTTAAGAACTGAGCCCGCCCGACCATCTCGTTGATGGTGCGGAAGCCAAGATAAGCCATCGTTTCACGGACTTCCTCTGCTAGGAAGGTAAATAAGTTGACAATATCTTCTGGTTTTCCAGAGAATAATTTACGCAGTTCTGGATCTTGCGTTGCAACACCTACAGGGCATGTATTCAAGTGGCATTTACGCATCATGATACAGCCACCGGCAACCAATGCTGCTGTAGATACGCCCCATTCCTCAGCGCCCAATAGTGTGGCGATGATGATGTCACGACCTGTTTTTACCTGACCGTCCGCCTGCAACACAACGCGACTGCGCAATTTGTTTTTAACAAGTGTCTGATGCGCTTCTGCAAGCCCTAATTCCCAAGGCAATCCAGCGTGTTTGATTGAACTGATCGGGGATGCACCTGTACCACCATCAAAACCTGCGATAAGAATCACGTCGGCATGGGCCTTCGCCACTCCGGCAGCAATGGTACCAACACCCGCTTTAGAGACCAACTTTACGTTGATTCTTGCTTGACGGTTAGCATTCTTTAGGTCAAAGATCAGCTGCGCTAAATCTTCGATGGAGTAAATATCGTGATGGGGTGGTGGTGAAATTAGACCGACACCCGGTGTAGAGTGTCTGGTTTTTGCTATCCAGGCATCCACTTTGGGGCCAGGTAATTGACCTCCTTCTCCCGGTTTGGCACCTTGCGCCATTTTGATTTGTAGTTCGTCTGCTTGTGTCAGATAGTTGGAAGTAACACCAAAACGAGCCGAGGCTACCTGTTTTATTGCCGAGCGCATAGAATCTCCATTTGGAAGCGGTTGATAACGCAATTCATCTTCGCCGCCTTCACCGGTGTTCGATTTTGCGCCGATGCGGTTCATGGCGATGGCAAGGGTGCTATGCGCTTCGTGGGAAATTGATCCAAAAGACATCGCGCCGGTTGCGAAACGTTTTAGAATTTCACTAGCAGGTTCTACTTGCTCCAATGGAATAGAATTGCGATGTTTTGCAAAGTCCAACAATCCGCGAAGGGTAAACATGTGTTCTTTTTGCTCATTGATTTTCTGCGCGTATTTTTTATAGGTCGCATAATCTCCAGTGCGACAGGCCTGTTGCAATAGGTGAATCGTGTCTGGATTCCAAAGGTGGCCTTCACCACGACGCTTCCATTGATAAATACCGCCTTCTGGCAATAGATTTTGTGGAGTACGGCTTTTTTCAAATCCGCGCCAATGTTTTGAAAGAGCTTCTTTAGCCAGATCATCCAAAGTCATACCGCCGATACGTGAGACAGCTCCGCAAAAGAATTTATCGACAACAGACTTGTCAATACCAAGTACCTCAAAGATCTGTGCACCATGGTAGGATTGCAACGTGGAGATCCCCATTTTGGAGAAAATTTTCAACAAACCATTGTTAACGGCTTTGACGTAATTTTTGGATAGTTCAGGCCAAGTCAGTTCGGTATCCAAGGTGTTTTGCTCCTTCATGGTACGGATACTTGCCAAGGCCATATAAGGATTGATCGCAGTGGCACCGAATGCCAATAGGCAGGCAAAATGGTGTACTTCCCAAGCATCACCGGCTTCGACCACTAGGCCTACAGCACCACGATTACCTGTTTTGATCAAGTGGTGATGTACTGCCGAAACAGCAAGTAATGAAGGTATAGCTGCATGTTTGGAGTCAATCGCACGATCCGAAAGAATGAGTACTTCAAAACCATCACGTACAGCATCATCCGCATAGCGGCACAAGCGTTCCAGACCGGCTTCCAATGATCCAGGTTTACCATCTGAGCGGAAGTAAGACTGGATGGTTTTTGCTTGGAACAATCCTGTATCGATCGAACGCAATTTCTCCAGTTCTTTAGAGGTCAGGATCGGATGCGGTAAGGTTACACAGTGACAGAATTTCTTGTCTTCGATTAGGATATTGCCTGCGTTACCGATAAATGTTGCTAAACTCATGACCAAGCGTTCGCGAATCGGATCGATCGGTGGGTTGGTTACTTGGGCAAAAAATTGCTTAAAATAACTTGAAATATGCTGTGGTTGATCGGAAAGAATGGCTAGCGGAACATCGGACCCCATGGAGCCTGTTGGTTCGTATCCTGTCAATGCCATTGGGGTCAGGATGGTTTCTAGATCCTCGCGGGAGAAACCAAATGTCTTTTGATATTTGAAAACAGAATCTTTGGAAAGATAGGTGTAGGTTACACGAGGTTCTTCCAGTTCTTCTAGCTTAATTTTATAGTTGTCCAACCAATCACTATAAGGCTGTTGGTTGATCAATTGATCTTTTACTTCGTTATCGGTGAGGATACGGCCTTGTTCCATGTCGACAAGGAAAATCTTGCCTGCTTGTTGACGGCCTTTTTTGATGATGGTAGACTCCTCGATCGGAAGTGCCCCTGCTTCAGAAGCAACAACGACGCGGTCGTCTGAGGTTACGGCATAACGTAGCGGGCGTAAGCCGTTGCGGTCTAATGTAGCACCAATATGCTTGCCATCGGTGAAGCAGAGTGCTGCAGGACCATCCCAAGGCTCCATCAAGGTTGCGTGATATTCGTAGAAAGCACGTTTTAAAGGATCCATTTGCGTATTGCCATCCCAAGCCTCAGGGACCAACATCAACATCACATGGGTGAGACTACGTCCGCTATGTAAAAGAAGTTCGGCTACATTGTCAAGGCAGGCAGAATCTGATTGACCACGGTCAACAATAGGAAGTAAGATTTCCATCTCTTCTTCCGTAAAATACGGCGATGATAAAGCGCGCATACCTGCGTAAAACCAATTCAGGTTACCTGTCAATGTATTGATCTCGCCATTGTGTGCCAGCATACGGAATGGCTGAGCGAGGGACCATGAAGGAAAAGTATTGGTGGAAAAGCGCGAGTGAACTAAGCCAAAAGCAGATACCACACGAGGATCGCGTAAATCAAGATAATAAGTTCCGACCTGGTATGTTGTTAATTGACCTTTGTAAATAATTGTTTTGCAAGAAAGCGATGCAAAGTAAAGGGGGAGAGGGTATTCTTGTTGTTGTTTAACTTTTTGAATGATCAGGCGACGTAGTACAAAAAGTTTGCGTTCAAATTCTTCAGTGTTTGAAACGCCGTCCGGTCTGCTAACAAAAAATTGGACTATTTCAGGTTCTGCACTGAGCGCTGTTGGTCCAATACCTTCACGATTGACTGGTACTGGACGGTAGCCAAGGAATTTCATACCCCTTTCTGCTGCCGCTTCCTCAATCAAATCCCGACATATTTTGTTCATGTCTTCTTCTTTTGGAAGAAAGACCATACCTGTGCCATAATAACCTGGCTCTTCCAATTGTATACCCAAGTTGATACATTCTTCCCATAAAAATTCATGGGGAAGCTGGATCATGATACCCGCTCCATCACCGCTTTCTGGGTCACAGCCACAAGCACCACGGTGCTCCATATTCTCCAACATGGTTAATGCATCTTTTACTTGTGCGTGTGATTTATTCCCTTTGATATGGGCGACAAAGCCTACCCCACAGGCGTCATGCTCAAAATTAGGGTCGTAGAGGCCCTCCGTTTTCGGTCTTTGTTGAATCATCTTTCCTTTTCAAATATTATACATTGCTAATATAGGAATAAAAAACGGAAATATTATAAATATTATAATGAAAATGTATTTAGTTTGATTTTATCATTTCTTTTGATATGTTTTGTTGCCGATATTGTATTTGATATTCGCCGCAATCAATTCAGTTTGATGCATCGCTGAATAATGCAACATTTGGCAATATTTTTTGTGGGATATGGAAAAATCATCCCAAGATTGCAAGAATATATATAAATTAGGCAAAGTATTGCATATCCTTTATGCTGTATCGACATGGCTTAACTAAAGAGTGAGATGAAAATAACTGAAATTGAAATTTATCGACTAAGCATTCCTATGGAACCTTTTGTTATCGCAACAGGGACGATGGATTATGCGCAAAATACTTTTATACGTATATATACAGATGCTAATATATATGGTGTGGGCGAATGTTCTGCCTTTCCGATGATCGTAGGAGAAACACAAGATACTTGTTTAGTTCTGGCACGGGATTTTGCAAAGATTTGGAAGGGGCGCGATCCTTTGGCTATAGAAGAGCGTTTATCAGAATTGGACCTATATATCGCCGGTAACAAGACGATCAAATCAGCTTTTGATATGGCCTTGCATGATCTGGCGGCCAAACATGCTGGTCTGCCACTTTATCAATTTCTAAAGGGAGCGAAGCGAGAGATTACGACAGATATCACCTTGGGAATTGCGTCTCCAGAAGAGATGGCGTTGAAAGCAAAACGTTTACAGAGCGAAGGTGCGGTCATGTTGAAAGTTAAGTTGGGAAAGGATCCAAAAACAGATATTGCGCGTATACGTGAAATACGTAAGGCTGTTGGATTCGAAATGCCTATTCGTGTTGATGCAAACCAAGGCTGGTCTTATGAGGAGGCATTAGAAGCATTACAGGGGTTGGAACCTTTTAAGATACAATTTTGCGAGCAACCGATGCGTACATGGGACGACGAATATTTACCGCAATTGCGTGCAGAAACAATTGTTCCCCTGATGGCGGATGAATCCATTTATTCTCACCATGACGCAGAGCGTCTCTGCAAAGCGGATGCTTGCGATTATATCAATATTAAATTTTCGAAATCAGGAGGCATACAGGAAGCCTTAAAAATTAATCATATTGCGGCGGAATACGGTATTACTTGTATGATCGGAGGGATGTTGGAATCTCGCTTGGCTTTAGCTGCTAAAGTACATTTCGCTTATGCAGCACCGAATGTCAAGTTTTTTGATCTGGACACCTGTATGGTTGGCCATCTGAAGGACCCTGTTATAGGTGGTATTCAATATGACGGATACAAAATACATATCTCAGACCAAATTGGAATCGGAGCAGATATGGAACAGACATTTTTAGATCAATGCGAGAAATGGATCATTTAAATTGAAGAAATATGAATAGTATGAACTGGGGAATAGGGACACAAGAGATTATTGTCCTGATTATTATCATTATCTTCTTGATAGCGGCCTATTTGTTTTTCTCTAAGTTGTTGAAAAAGTAGGTTTTAATTGCCTTTTTTTGATTGAATTCCTTCGATGAACTTATTTTTAAGTTGTAAAACTGAAAAATAAGTTATAGCTTTATATTAGTATAAACAACGCATCAAATTATGGAAGAATTAACAAAAAAAGAAGAGGAAGTCATGCAGGTGATCTGGAAACTCAACGAGGTCTTTGTCAAAGATATTATTGAGTATCTGGATCCAAGCAGTTCAATTCCTTATAATACAATCTCCTCGATTGTAAGAATATTGGAAAAGAAAGGGTATGTAGGTTATAAGGCCTTCGGAAAAACTTACCAATATTATCCTTTGATTTCGAAGATGCAATACCGGAAATTATCATTCTCGAGAGTGCTCGATCATTATTTTGATGATTCGGTAGAGAATTTACTCTCTTTTATGGTAAAAGAAAAGAAGCTTTCGGCGGAGGATATTCAGAAAATAGAACAACTCATCAAAAAACAAGAAGATCATGAATAGCTTACTTTATTATTTATTTGAAGTTAACTGCAGTCTGGTAATCGGGGCAGTTCTTTATTTTCTGGTATTCAGACAGCTTTCATTTTTTCAATGGAACCGTTATTTTATCCTAGGTTTATGTTTGTTGAGTCTGCTTCTGCCATTTGGAACTGTACGTTTGGGCGAATTATTTCTTCCGTCGGCAAGTCCGGCTCTCGCTTTTGGACAATCCAATACACTAACTCATTCCATCGGAACTGCGAGTGGTCTCGTGTCAGAAGTAGAAATGGCCGATTCTTTCTGGCATTCTTTTTCGATCGGATATGGCATTGCTTATGGTTATCTGCTTGTATCTTTTGTATTGTTGTGCCGCTTTGCGTTTCGCTATATCCGCTTGTACCGTCGAATTGGACAGTTAAGTCAGTATAAATTTGACGGATTTACAATGGTTGCTCCTTTTGGACATTATGCGAATTGTTCTGTGCAGCATGTCATTGTTATGGAAGAGGATCAGCTCGATACGCCAGAAGGTAAATTGATTTTTGAGCATGAGCGTCAGCATATTGTTTTTAACCATTGCCGGGATAAATGGTTGATAGAAATTTTTCGTTGCCTTTATTGGCTAAATCCATTTGTTTATTGGTTGCGTAGACAGCTGTATTTGCTGCATGAATATCAGGTTGATGAGGTGTTGGCCAATCGATATGGTAACAGCGGCTATGCCCGTTTTCTACTGACTCAAACACAGCAGCCATGTCCCACTGGGTTGCAGAGTAGTTTATTTAAGAATAGACATGAGTTGGTGGAGCGGGTACAGGTTATGATGTCAAAACCTTCCTCCAAAAAGGCAAGATGGCAGTACGTATTGACCATTCCATTACTAGGTCTTTCACTGTTATTTTACTCTTTTATTAATCCACCGAAGAGCACTTGGTTTTCTACTTCTTTAAAAGAAGGAAGTAATCGGTCTAAAACGATCATTCTTGACCCCGGACATGGAGGAAAAGACACGGGTGGTATTTCATCTTTCGGATTGGAAGAAAAATCATTGACCTGGGAAACCTGTTTGCTTTTGAAACAGGAGCTGGAGCGCAAGGGGCACAAAGTCGTATTGTCAAGAGCGGCTGATGAATATAAATTACTCAGAGACCGGTCTAACTTTGAAGGGGATTTATTGCTATCAATCCATTTCGACAATGTAAAAGACAAACAATCTCTTCCTATTCGAATATTATATCAGTCGGGGATTAATCATAATCCGCTCGAAGAGCTTAACCACAAATTTGCGGTTAGTCTGGGCCAAAGGCTGCAACAGAATGGACTGGCAGTGAGTGCTCCAGCGATAAATACAAAGCTAGCGATTTTACGTGGTGCTAAAATACCGGCACTTCTCCTTGAGCTGGATAACATCAATGCAATTGATAAAAACGTGAAACCTGACTTTGTCAATAAGCTAGCTCGTGCGATAGACCGGAGTTTCGAATACTAAGCGTTAATTGTCGTATATATCATGAAGTTTAGGATACTCTTATGGTTATCCATGGCATTGCCGTGCCTGTTATCGGCGCAAATGGTACCCAAAACTAAACAGCATTTAACTGACAGTACAATGCTGAAAAATGCTGGATCCGATTCAAGGAGGATAGATACAGTGCTTGTAGAGGGATCAAGGCCTCTCGAACAGCAACTTTTGGATCGGGTCCGTATTCGACCGGGCAGCAATCCTGTTTTATTGAATGGAAATACGTTGGCTATCTTAAATGCCATTCCGAGTATACAGGTAGATGAATTGGGCAATTTGTCGTTACAAGGAAAAACAGGCGTGCTGGTTACCATCAATGGCAAGCAGACCTATCTAACCGGAACTTCCTTGATCGGCTATTTAAAATCGATACCGGTAAGCTCTTTAGAGAGTATTGATCTCATGACTATACCGCCTGCAAAATGGAGTGCGGAAGGAGCTGGTGGCGTAATTGATATTCGTTTAAAAAAGGATATTCTGAAAGGTCTAAAAGGAAATGTTTTTTTAGGAGCATCAAAAGGTAGGCTGTGGAAGTATAATAATGGACTGAGCCTGCAGTATGGAACGAAAAAATGGACCTTAAACTCCAGTTTTTCCGTTGCACGCTCTTCGAATTATTTTGATGTCGACCGCACACGCGAACTTGCGTTTGGGGAGAATGTTAATGATGTGATCTCTCAGCTGAATAAGGAAACGAATAGCACGCAGGAATTTAATGGGCGTTTGGGCATGAATTATCGAATCGACAAGCAGTCGTCTATTGAATTGAACTGGAATTATCTTCGCAATAATTATGAGGAGATAGGCGTCTATCAAAATGATTTTTCAGCCGATGGAACATTTATAAGTGCAGCCTAGGAGTACGATTCCTTTTACATTTGTTAAAAAAATGTGGTCTATACGTGTTTTAAATCTCTATTGGGACGAAAATAGATTATATTCAGTACCTTTGCGGTACTTATTATTTTATAAAAGTTAGAAAATATCATGAGTACTCAAAAAGGACCTATTTCTCAATTTATTGAGCATAATTACCGTCACTTTAACGCAGCTGCATTAGTAGACGCTGCAAAAGGTTACGAGGAGCATCTGTTGGATGGTGGAAAAATGTTGATCTCTTTGGGAGGTGCAATGTCTACTGCCGAATTGGGTGTTTCTTTAGCAGAAATGATCCGTCAAGATAAAGTACACTTTATTTCTTGTACTGGTGCCAATTTGGAAGAGGATGTGATGAACCTTGTCGCACACTCACACTACAAAAGAATTCCGAATTATAGAGATTTGACAGCTGAGCAAGAAAGAGAGCTATTGGATAATCACTATAATCGTGTTACAGATACTTGTATTCCAGAAGAGGAAGCTTTTCGTCGTCTGCAAAAACATCTCGAGGATGTTTGGCATGCTGCTGAAGCTAAAGGTGAGCGTTACTTACCACATGAGTTTCTTTATCAAGTTGTTAACTCGGGTGTGTTGGAACAATATTATGAGATCGACCCAAAAGATTCTTGGATTGTTGCAGCCGCTGAGAAAAATTTACCGATCGTATGTCCGGGATGGGAAGATTCAACGACAGGTAATATCTTCGCTTCCAATGTGATAAAAGGTAAATTGAAAGCAAGTACAGTAAAATCGGGTATCGAATACATGATTTACTTGACCGAGTGGTACCGTAACAACTCCGCAGGTAAAGGTGTTGGATTTTTCCAAATCGCAGGCGGTATTTCTGGTGACTTCCCAATCTGTGTAGTTCCGATGATGTATCAGGATCTTGAATGGGAAGAAGTACCTTTTTGGGCTTATTTCTGTCAGATTTCGGATTCAACTACTTCGTATGGTTCTTATTCTGGTGCTGTTCCAAACGAGAAAATCACTTGGGGCAAATTAGATATTGATACACCTAAATTTATCGTGGAATCTGACGCGACGATCGTTGCGCCATTAATTTTCTCGTATATCTTAGGTCATTAATCTTTTTGACATATAGAAAGGAGCGATTCTTCGCTCCTTTTTCTTTTCCCTTTTTCTTCTTTATCTTTACGGTTTAATATTTCTTTTCCCGATGAGCAATCTTACAACAGATAATCCCGTTGCACTTCAGGCCTTAATGGATGAAACCATCTTTGGAAATGGTTTTAATTTTCAAGCCGATCTGTCTGTACATCCTTTACAGGAGGAGAACAGTACTCATGTGCAATATGCTGACCCCTCATCCTCGACAACGAAAGATACCTCGTATTTGGCAGTGGGATTAGGTGCGGAGCAGGCCGCTATGGCTATTGAGTCCGGCAGGGTTGGCGATACTGTTGACAATCTGGAGGTATTGGGAGGTGAATTTATTTATCAAGGAAATAAGGATCAGGGCATACTATTTATATTGCGCTACGAGCAATATCCCTACTTTTCTCCCGCAGCATTGGACGCTTTTGAAAAAACAATTGGTGCCTTGAAATTGACTAAAGAGACCGTTGCGGTACTCAATTTGGCAAATCCCCATAATCCGAATGATTTTAAGCGCATTATGCAGTTTTTTCAACCGACTAAGATTATATTGTTGGGTGTGGAACCCGCGTCTTTGAAACTTCCATTTATTGAACATAATTCCTACATGAAAGGCCGTATTGCAACGGTTTTTAATACGTTCAGTTTTGAAGAGATGTTTGTCGATGTGAATAAAAAGAAGCTGTTCTGGAACGAATTTAAGACCTTTATTGTTTCCTGATTTTATCAGATACTTGTTCTGAATAAAAATTGGGGTTTAATGCTTATTTTTGGGGGCGTGAATTCATGGAAAGATAGTAACATACTACAACGTGAGGAGCACTGTCAACAAAGAGAAAGAACAAACAAAAAGCTAAATTTGAAGAAGATGCTAGAACTTGTATTTGCAACCAATAATGCCCATAAATTGGAGGAAGTCCAAGCGATCGTGGGAAGTGCTTTTATCATTAAGAGTTTAAATGATATTGACTGTAGCGATGATATTCCAGAGACAGGAGAGACCTTTGAGGAAAATGCCAAGCAGAAAACAGATTATTTGGTTAATAAATATGGACTTTACTGTTTTGGAGATGACTCAGGTTTGGAAATTGATGCATTAAATGGCGAACCGGGAGTTTATTCAGCACGTTATTCGGGATCAAGGGATATGGAAAAGAATATTGATCTTGTCCTACAAAAATTAGGCGATAACACCAATCGTACAGCGAGATTCAAAACAGTTATTTCATTATATTTGAATGAGCAGCAGCACTTTTTTGAAGGAAGTATCGAGGGGAAAATTATTGAAGAACGTAGAGGTATTGATGGCTTTGGTTATGATCCCATTTTTATTCCGAATGGCTATGATAGGACGTTTGCCGAAATGACAGCGGCAGAAAAAAATAGCATTAGCCATCGAGCGATTGCTGTTGGTAAACTTGCTACATATTTAAAAACGAAATAGGTTAATAACTACCTCATTTGAGTTATAAATAGAAATTTTCATTTCTCTGAGCTAAGGAATGAGTGCGTCTGATACGATCAGGAGATAGCCTTAAATTAAAAAAGCAGCGCAAAACAATTTGTTTTGCGCTGCTTTTTTGTGCGACTCAGTATTGACGGTTATTTAGCTTTTACTTTTGTTTGAATACTATCTTGAGCAGGTATTATCGCCGATTTATTGGTTGTTGAGTCAGACTTCGCAGCTGCTTTGTCGGTTGCGGTCTTTACATTTGTTTTTGTAGCGCTAACTTTATCCGTTGTTTCAGATGGCTTAGCTGTTTTGGTTACAGCGTTTGTTTTATTGTTTGCAGCACCCACCTCTTTTTCTTCCTCGAGCGTTTCGGTAGCACCAGCTTTCTTAGCGGCACCTTTTTGAGGGGTCGTTGTTTTATCGCCTTTTTTAATAGACTTCATTGTCCCGGATTCTTCACCTTCTGGTGCAGTCGGAACCGTAAATGACGCTTTTGAAAGATCCCTTTTTCGATTTAATAAATCATCTTTTGATTTAGGTCGATCTTCGGGACGCCAGGTGAAATTCGGAAGAAATTCTTTGTCGGCCGTGACTTCAGCAATGGGATAGACTTTGCCATCCACTTTTCGAATAGATACATATTCCTTCAACTTATTATCTTCCATCAAGATCTTGAAACGACTGCTTCGATCATGTACAAGCTCAGTGGTTACATTGGTCTTTTCATCAATATTGTAAAAGATATTTTCTGCATTGCCATCAACAAACAAACGTTCCATACGGTTATTGGTGAAAAAGCTGGTAATCTTACGACCCTTAATCTGATTGAACTTTAATGAGTCGCTTGTTGCGTTCACCATGAAAGCATTACCGACGAGTAAGGAATTGTCCAATTTCTGATTCTTTACCTGTAAAAATATGGTATCTCCGGAGATTTGTGAGTTTTCGGCCCACATCATTGGTTTTCCCATCAGCCTGAACATCGAATCTTGCATACCATAATACATAGAATCTGCTACAGCCTGCAAGTCTGATTTAAATAATCGTGCATTATAGTAGGCTTTTATAATCCGTGTTTTAGCAGTATCCTGTGCGAGAGAATCTCTTCTATTCTCTTGGGCATTTTTTAAAGCTGCTCCCATCAATTTATCGGATTCACCGCCTTTGGGGATGATCGCTTTTTTACGCAAAACACTATCAGCCTTGAGGTTTTTTTCAATTTCTATCTTGTTTTGATCGCCGACAATAACTGGTGTTTTCTTTGGTGCAATCGGTTTTTTATTTATAAGTGTATCTTGTACTTTTTTAATGCTCTTTTCAAGAACCGGTTTGTCACTGTCTTTTTTAGACAAACTGTCTATTCCCTTGTGAAGGTTAACTCTTGTGTTATCTGATGTACCAGTAGAATCAACTGTTGTTGAGCTGGAATCCTGGTCACCATAATCGACTTCATTGTCATCTTCAATAGCCCCACCTTCACGATTCAATTTAAAATCTTTTGCAATATAATCTCGGCGAAATATCATCTGTGAGAAGAGGGTGTCGGCTGTCATAAAAACAGAATCGACTTGTGAATCAGCCTTAAGGGTTTTACTATTATCGCTTTTGATATTCTTACCTGGATGTTCCTTTTCTTCTAGAACAACTTGCGATGTGGCTTTATTTGATTTGAGTTCATCTTTGTTTTGTTCTTTTTCAATCTTCTTCAATTCCTTGGCTTCATTTTTTCGCTCTTTCTCCGATTTTTGTTGGGCAGGAGACAAAGAAGATACAGAATCTTTTTGTGTTGAATCTTTTTTGACCACCGAAATAATCAGGGGTTTGTCTGTCATTGTAATGGATTCGTTCCTCCCGTTGTACAAACCAAATCCACCATAGGCGTAAAATTTGTCTAAGGTATCAACAAAGACCACATTTTTTACGGCTTTACCGATTCCCACTTGTCTATCGTAGAATAGGCTGTCTCCTTTAAGAAACTTTGTCCCTTCTGTGTAGAGGTTGTTTTTAGAGAAATAAGCCTGGCCCGTTGCCATATGGTATCGGCCTTTTTCAGTATACAGGTTTTCCCCTTTATTTCCCTTGATATTCGTGGGACCATAGAAATCAGTAATGCGTGTATTACCATTATATTTCATGGAGTCTGTGTAGACTTTTACATTGGTCGATCGAACCACAACTTTTTGATTGAAATAAGATTCCCCTGTATTTTCGAAATAAGTAGCTCGCTGGCTTGTAATTGTATCGCTTCCTGATAGAATACGCCCGCCGCTGTAATAATTGCCGATTTTACTTCGCATATTGTAGACAAGATGATCGGTCGTTAATACCGATCCACTAGTGCTGACCATTCGAACAGCGCCTGTAAGCGTAGCGAGCTGCATTGCTGCTTCATAATGTAATTTATTGGAAAATATCTGTGTACCGTCGGGTTGAGTAATAATTACGTTTCCAAAGGCTTCAAAAAATTGTCGGCCAATGTTGTCTTTATGTAAATAGCCACTATCTGATGATAGCGTTGAACCTACATGTTCATAGACTGGACGGTAAAACAAAATATTGCCGTCTTTCCCAGTAATAATATGGGATGACGAAAGAAGCTTTAGTTCATCCTGTTTCTGTGCTTGGACCGACAAGCCAGTTAAAATAAATACAATAAGTGTATAAATGTATTGTTTCACAAGGGCAAAAATATGGATTTTAATTGCTACTTCACTGGATTTCACAAATTTTAAGAGTTGAATTTATCATTCGGACAAAATATACCGTAACTTTGTTCTATGAATGTGCTGGAAAGACTAATGGGCTATATTGAAAAGGAGCATTTGTTGATGCCTCATGATAAAATATTGCTTACGGTGAGTGGGGGAAAGGACTCGATGTTAATGGCACATTTATTTGCAAAAGCAGGGTATACTATTGCGATTGCACATTGCAATTTTCAATTAAGAGGAACAGAATCTGATGAGGATGAAGCTTTAGTTCGGAAATTTGCAACGGAAAATAATGTTCCAATATACGTGAAGCACTTTGATACAAAAGCTTACGCAAAGGACCATCAGATTTCGATTCAAATGGCGGCCCGGGAACTTCGCTATACTTGGTTTGAGAAATTGCGACATGAACTGCAGTTCGATCGAATTGCAGTAGCCCAGCATCTGAACGATCATATCGAAACGGTACTCCTGAACCTTTCACGTGGAACGGGTCTCCAAGGACTCCAGGGTATTTTCCCTATCCGGGAACGCATCATTCGGCCACTCCTTTTTCTGAAAGCAAGCGAGATTGAACATTTTGTTGATATGTATGGGATTGCTTATCGAGACGATCAATCCAACTTTTCAACAAAATATGCGCGTAATAAAATAAGAATTGATATCATCCCACATTTTAAAAAACTTCAGCCAGATTTTGAGATAGTCTTCGAGCAGAATATCAATCATTTTAAGGAATCTTATCAGCTGTTACAGCAATTTGTGGAGCCTATCCGGAGAAAGCTGTTTTATCCTATAGATGAGGGCTGGGGAGTTCGGAAAGAAGACCTGGAGCCCTATATGGATAATTTGCCTTTACTCTATGAGTTGTTTTCGGCTTTTAATTTCTCAAAGGCGGTACTAAGTGATCTTCAACAGGCTTGGACAAGAGAGTCTGGTCGTATTTTTCAATCCGATGCCTACCATATGCTCTTGGATAGAAATGAACTTTTTATTCGTGAAAAGGAATTTATTTCTCCCGACGAGGCTTTAATCACCTCCGAAACTTCAACTGTGGAGTGGAAACACTATTGTTTTCATGCCAATGTTTCTGCGGATCTAGCTATCGTCAAAGCGAGTGAGGTTGCAAAGCTGGATTATGATGTATTAGTTTTCCCGCTCACGATTCGATCATGGAAAGTTGGCGACAGCTTTTATCCTTTAGGTATGGAAGGGCGAAAGAAGTTGAGCGATTTTTTTATCAATAAGAAGATCAGCTTATTTGAAAAAGAAAATATTCCGATCGTAGTGAATGGAAATGGAGATATCCTATGGGTAGCCAATTATCGCATGGACAATCGTTATAAAATTACCGCCAATACAAAAAAAGTCCTTACTTTAGTTTGCAAAACTGATTAGCAGCAAAAATTGCTGATGTTAATCAGCGCCAAGGGTCTCTGTTTTGAGAATTAATGCCATATGCTTGATAGTCCAAACAATGGGCCCTGGAGGTGACAAAATCTATAGAAGTAAAAACGAAGTTATTGAGAAGCTCTGCTATTAGAAAACAATGGTGTGAAGTCTCCAAATTAATAGCTAAATCTTAAGTAAATGAAAGAAGGTGTACTTTATTCGGAAAATCAATATTTAGGTCGTGACCGTGTTTGGATAAGCGTGCGTCTAGTGCTCGTACTTTTTTGTTTCACAGCATTTTATTTGAATTTAGACCATTTGATATCGAGTCAATTGTTCTTTATCGTAGGAGTAGGTATTATCATCACGTCCATTGTCATGATGTATATGGTATTATTCCGTACGGAAGTATTTCAAGACCATATACTGATTAGTGGACTATGGTCTACTCGTGTCGTCAAAATCGATCTTGCCTCTATTACAAAAATAGAAAAGGCGCCTTATAGCACATTCTTTTTCAATAATCCGGTTTATAACCTGCATACAAAAGGAAAGATTAAATTCTTTGCTGGTGGCAAAAATGCTGTTTTTTTAACAGATAAAGATGGTCTTACTTACGTATTGGGAACACAGCGCCAGGAAGAGCTCTATCGAATAATTATGGAAACAAAAGGGCGATTAGGAAAGTCTTAAAATTTGTTAATAAATTCTTATCTGACATTTTAAAGACAACAGTTTATCGAGTTATTGGTTAAATTTGAGAAAATAGCAACGAATTAACTATGGCATTTTTAAAATTTATACTTATTGCATTCGCTGTTTACTTTGTAGTAAGATTCTTATTTAGATTATTTTTACCATTTGCAATGCGTAAGGCAGCTGAAAAGTTGATGAAAAAAGCGCAGCAGCAGGGTGGAGCATACGGTAGCCAAGGATCAGGCGGTACATTTTATTATGAATTTAATGGTCAAGGACAACAGGAAAGTAAAAGGTCTCAGCCCGAAGGGAAGGTACATGTTGATTACATTCCACCGAAGGATGGCCCTGAACGTAAAGGGACTGAAACAGCCGGTGAGTTTGTGGATTTTGAGGAAATAAAATAATTTTTAGCAACCCAAATAGCGTATCTTTGTGCTATGTGGCTGAAGCAACTTTCTGTTCTGAATTTCAAGAATTACTCGGAATCATCTTTGGAATTTCTTCCCGAGGTAAATGCGTTTACAGGGAATAATGGTGTTGGTAAAACCAATCTTTTGGATGCGATTCACTATTTATCACTCTGTAAAAGTTATTTCAATCCAATTGATTCGCAGCATATCAAATCAGGTAATGACTGGTTTATGGTACAGGGTGAGTTTGATAAAGAATCAATCAGTGACTTCATTTCTTGTAGCCTTAAGAAAAATCAGAAAAAGCAGTTTAAAAAAAATAAAAAGGATTATCCCCGACTCGCTGACCATATCGGCTTATTTCCTTTGGTCATGATATCCCCCAATGATAGCATCATCGTAACAGATGGGAGTGAAGAGCGCAGAAAGTTTGTCGATAATGTGATTTCCCAGACAGATAATAAGTATTTAGATACCCTAATTATTTATAATAAGTTTTTAGCCCAACGTAATAGTCTCCTTAAACAAGCGCGTCAAACCAGTGTATTGGATCTAGGCCTAATCGAAATTCTCAATTTTCAACTTGAAGAAGTAGGAAATATTATTTTCCAGAAAAGAAGGTCTTTTATGGAGGAATTTCAGCCAGAGTTTGATCGACACTATCAGTTCCTTACCGAGGATGCAGAGTCTGTTCACTTACACTATGAATCGCCTTTAATGGCTGATTCTTTTCTAAATATTTTGGAGAAGAATTTGGAACGTGACCGTATTCTGGAACGTACAACTCAGGGAATACATAAAGATGATCTGATCTTTACCATTCACGGCGGAATGCCCTTAAAAAAGTTTGGCTCCCAGGGCCAACAAAAATCTTTTCTAATTGCACTGAAGCTTGCGCAATATTCTTATCTACAACAGAAAAAAGGTTTTAAGCCTTTACTTCTTTTGGATGACATCTTTGATAAACTTGATGATCGCCGTACACATAAATTGATGCAGATGGTTTCAGAAGATGATTTTGGACAGATTTTCCTGACGGATACAGATTCCATGAGAATTCAGCGAATCTTTGACGAAATCAGCCGCCCTGTTCGTATCTTTGATATTGAAGGAGGACAAGTCAATGTATAAGAAGCAAACTAAAAAAAGCCTAGAATTCATTCGGTCAAGCGACGATATGACGATTAAAGAGGGGGTTGAGCGTCTTTTGGAGGCTTATAAGCTACGAAGGAAATTTGATGAAACTTCGATCGCATCTGTTTGGCCTCAATTAATTGGTAAGGCTATTGCTAATCGCACACAGCAGCTATATGTTCGTGATAAAAAACTTTTCGTACGGGTAGAGTCTGCTGTTATTAAGAATGAATTGGCGCTTATGCGAAGACAAATTCTAGGAAGAGTAAATGAATATGTAGGTCACGTCATTATTGAAGAAGTCGTGATTTTATAAAACCTCCTTTCATGTTAGAGCAACTCTTTTAATATTTTTTTCCTATATCTGAGGCTAGTGCCTTAAAACTTTTCTCAAACTTCGAGCGTATTGAATTAAAACGAGTATTCTCATTGACGCGACAGCAGAAGAGGAATGGAGCCCAACTATCAAACAGTTTGAAAAGCAACCGGTCGGAAATGCACAGGTTAGATTTGTCCAAGGTGAATTGTTTTGGATTGTTTTTTCCTGGAAAACTACTTATAGAAACAAAGCGCAGAATTGACCTTTTCAACATAGCGATAAAAAGACGGATAGCATATAGTTCTTAACTTTCCACAGGGATCTGTTAGTATAGCTTTTTTATAAACACGCTATTTAACAAATTTGTCGATGACCGCTAACTTATACACATTTTTATGTGTATAACTACTTAGTTTTGCACATTTTGTCATTTTTTGGAAACCTTATACTTTGTGTTGTTAACAATTTCGTGTTGATAAGTGGTTACTTGTGCACATTTTATGTTGATACGCATAGGTCATTAAGCTACTTATTAACATTCTCTATGTTAATAAGTAGCTTGTTTTGTTAATAAGTATGTTAACGGGAGTAGTTTATGCACAAATTACCAACAATGACGCTGGGGAAAATTTTGCAAATAGGTCAGTATGTAGAATTTCTATTGAAAGTTGGTTTTTATAGGAATTGCTCCAAGTCACCTTTTCCTTCACGAATTACTTCAAAAGTTCCTTCTGTAAGATCAACCACGGTAGATGCGACATTATCGCCATAACCGCCATCTATAACAGCATCAACTAGATCTTCGTATTTTTCGTGAATTAATTCTGGATCGGTAGAATATTCAATAATTTCATCTTCATCGTGAATGGAGGCTGTCACAATAGGGTTGCCTAATTGTCTGACAATTTCACGAACAATATTATTGTCTGGAACACGGATACCCACGGTCTTCTTTTTGGAACTTAGGAGCTTAGGGACTTTAGTTGTTGCGTTAAAAATAAAAGTAAAGGGTCCTGGCAATGCTTTTTTCAATACACGGAATACGGAGGTATCGAAGGATTTTGTGTACTGCGAAATATCTGTTAAATCATAGCAGATAAATGATAGGTTCGCCTTTTCTGGTTTTAGCCCCCTAATTTCACATAAGCGTTCTATGGCTTTTTGTTGCGTGATATCACAGCCAATACCGTATACGGTATCGGTAGGGTAGATAATTACACCACCACGGCGAAGAATATCAACCGCCTGTTCTATTGCCCTGGGATTGGGGTTATCGTTATATATCTTAATGAGCATTTTTATTTTTGTTAAGCACCTGAATTAGGTCTAATCTCAGGCCCTATTGTAGGATGTCAATAGGGCAATGGTTATTATCTGCATTCAGATACACTATATATAAAAGAACAACAGCCAAAATATTTTGTTTTGGCTGTTGTTCTTTAGATTAAAATTCTGCGTTTTTCGGTGTGCGCGGAAATGGTATTACATCGCGGATATTTGTCATTCCGGTTGTGAATAATACCAAGCGCTCAAAGCCTACACCAAATCCTGAATGTGGGACTGAACCAAAGCGTCGTGTATCCAAGAACCACTCCATTTCTTCTGCAGGAATACCAACTTCAGCCATGCGATCGAGTAAGCGATCAAGATTTTCTTCACGTTGCGAACCACCGACCATTTCACCAATACCTGGAAAAAGAATGTCCATGGCACGGACTGTGTTTCTTCCTTGTGCATCCGGCTCATTTTGCTTCATATAAAAGGACTTGATTTCGCGTGGATAGTCTGTTAAGATAACAGGTTTTTTGAAGTGTTTTTCCACCAAATAACGTTCGTGTTCCGATTGTAAATCAGCTCCCCAGTCATCAATTAAATATTTGAATTGTTTCTTCTGGTTTGGTTTGCTACGCTTTAATATTTCAACGGCATCTGTATAGGTTACGCGTTCAAAATCGTTTGTTAAAACAAAGTTCAATTTCTCTACCAGGTTTAATTCTGACCGTTCCGCAGCTGGTTTCGATTTCTCTTCTTCCAATAAGCGATTTGTTAAGAACTCAATTTCTTCTGGACAAGTTTCCAAAGCGTATTTGATGACATATTTCAGCAAAGCTTCGGCCAGATCCATATTGTCTTCCAATTCATAGAAAGCCATTTCTGGTTCGATCATCCAAAATTCGGCTAAGTGACGTGTTGTATTTGAGTTTTCCGCTCTAAATGTAGGGCCGAACGTATAGATGTTTCCAAAGGCCATAGCGCCAAGCTCCCCTTCTAATTGGCCTGATACAGTAAGGTTCGTCGATTTCCCAAAGAAGTCTTCTTTGAAATCGATATCTCCATTTTCTTTACGTGGCGGGTTTTTTAAATCCAAGGTTGTAACCTGAAACATTTCTCCAGCACCTTCCGCATCCGAACCTGTGATGATCGGTGTATGCATATAGACAAAGTCATTTTCCTGAAAAAACTTGTGTACTGCAAATGCTAAAGCATTACGCACTTTGAAAACCGCATTGAATGTTCCGGTACGGAAACGCAAATGCGCAATTTCACGTAAAAATTCTAAGCTATGCTTTTTGGGCTGTAATGGATATTTTTCGGGATCAGAGTCGCCAATAATACTAACTTCTGTCGCTTTAACCTCAACTTTTTGCCCTTTACCCAGTGATTCTACCAATTGACCTTTTACGCGAACTGCTGCTCCAGTGGTGATCCGTTTTAAGATATCTTCAGGTGTATTTTCAAAATCGACTACTGCTTGAATATTATTGATTGACGAACCGTCATTGATTGCTATAAACTGATTGTTACGGAAAGTTCTTACCCAACCTTTAACAACGACCTCTTTGCCAAATTCTGTGGCATTCAATAGTTCCTTTATTCTTGTGTGTTCCATCTTAATTTTTGGAGATTGACTTGTAAAAGATGCTTTGTTAGAAAAGCAATACAAAAATAAGCTATTCTGTTGGTTTATTGGTTATAAATGTTGATTTAATTCACTTGAAGATGGTTCGTTAATGTGCAAAGGAAAAATATTTTCTGAAATAAAGATGGGTGAAAACGCAAAGCAGGGGAAACGACACATAGCTCACTTTGCTATGAAATATCGGATCGGTAGGAAGTGCTTTTTTTTCGTTGTGGCGTACAGAAATAGCCGATAGAAACAAAAAAGCGCGGATTATAACTAATCCGCGCTTTTTGTTATGATGATTAAAGGAACTAACCTTTTAATACTTTTGTTACCAATTCAGCAGCTTCTTTCAATAAGATTGCGGAATAAACTTGTAAACCGGACTCATCAATTAATTTTTTAGCCTCTTCAGCATTCGTACCTTGAAGGCGAACGATGATTGGAACAGGGATGTTACCGATTTCGCTGTAAGCATCAATTACACCTTGAGCAACACGGTCACAACGAACAATACCACCGAAGATATTAATTAAGATCGCTTTTACGTTAGGGTCCTTTAAGATGATATTGAAACCAGCCTTTACAGTTTCAGCGTTAGCAGTACCACCTACGTCCAAGAAATTTGCAGGTTCACCACCAGCTAATTTGATGATGTCCATTGTAGCCATTGCTAAACCAGCACCATTTACCATACAACCTACGTTACCATCTAATTTAACGTAGTTAAGGTTTGATTCACCAGCTTCAACTTCCGTCGGATCTTCTTCAGTTACATCACGCATAGCAGCGTAATCTGGGTGACGGTACAAAGCGTTCTCATCAAGATTTACCTTCGCATCAACTGCTAAGATCTTGTCGTCTGAAGTTTTTAATACCGGATTGATCTCAAACATAGAAGAGTCTGTAGAATCGTATGCTTTGTAAAGAGCAGCAACAAATTTTACCATTTCTTTGTGTGCAGCACCAGAAAGACCAAGATTGAAAGCAATTTTACGTGCTTGGAATCCTTGTAAGCCTACTTTTGGATCGATTTCTTCTTTGAAAATCAAGTGTGGTGTTTTTTCTGCAACTTCTTCGATATCCATACCACCTTCTGTAGAGTACATAACGATGTTACGTCCTTTAGCACGGTCTAATAATACAGACATGTAGAATTCTTTTGTTTCGCTCTCGCCTGGATAATAAACGTCTTGAGCTACCAAAACTTTGTTTACTTTTTTACCTTCAGGTCCAGTTTGAGGCGTTACTAATTGCATGCCAATGATGTCAGTTGCTCTTTGTTTGACTTCATCTAAGTTCTTAGCCAACTTGACACCACCACCTTTACCACGGCCACCAGCGTGAATTTGAGCTTTAACAACAACCCAATCAGAATTGTAGTCTTCTTTCATTTTTTTGGCCGCTTCCACAGCTTGCTCTGGAGTATCTGCTACGATACCTTCCTGTACGCGCACACCAAAGCTCTTTAGTATTTGCTTTCCTTGATATTCGTGAATGTTCATTTGCAAAAATATTTGGCGTAAAAATATAATTTTTTGGGGGATAAGACAAGGGATAAGTTGCTCTTTTATCTATTTTTTGACATTTAGACAAAATAAAATGGCTGGAATAGAGAAATAACAGCTTATTTATTCAAACTCGTGGTATCGTAAATTTATTTATCTTTGTCCTATGATGTTACATGCCAAAGGAATTCACAAAGCTTATGGATCATTACCAATTTTGAAAGGTGTTGATATCGCTGTTGAAAAAGGGGAAATCGTCAGTATTGTTGGTGCCTCAGGAGCTGGAAAAAGTACACTGTTGCATATTATTGGTACCTTGGATAAGCCTGATCAGGGGACAGTTTTCATCAATGGTGTTGATGTTCAAAAATTGAATGCTAAAAAGCTCAGTGCTTTCCGTAATGAACATATTGGTTTTGTTTTTCAATTTCACCATTTGCTGCCTGAATTTACGGCCTTGGAAAACGTATGTATTCCAGCTTTTATTCAGGGAAAAGGGAGATCCGAGGCGGAAGCTAAAGCAAGAGAATTGCTGGAATTATTGGGGGTTTCTCATCGTATTGACCACAAGCCCGCTGAAATGTCTGGCGGCGAACAACAACGCGTTTCTGTGGCCCGCGCTTTGATCAATGATCCTTCCATTATTTTGGCCGATGAACCTTCGGGTAATCTTGACTCAGAGAACGCGGCAGCTTTACATCAATTGTTTTTTGATCTTAGACATAAATTTCAACAGACATTTATTATCGTTACTCATAATGAGGAGCTTGCCCGAATTTCGGATCGAACGATTCATATGCGCGATGGGTTAGTCGTGTAACAGTAATCGGGATTATAATTATATTTTTAATGAAGAAAATACTCATAACTTTCGGGACCAGACCTTTGGCGATGCGTATCGCTAAAAGACTTGGGACTGATTTCGAAATATTATATGCAAGTTCAGAAGATATTCCCGAATTGCTTTTAGCCTCAGGGAAATATGCTAAAATTCCAAAAGGTCTTCTTCCTACTTTTGCGCATGAGATACTCAAATTAAGTTTAGACCAAGAGGTTGATTATGTGTTGCCTCTGGGTGGTTTTGAGCTGGAGCCATTGTCCACTGCCAAGGTTTTATTTGAGGAATATCAGATCTCCGTTCTTCTCCCCGATAAACAACAGCTTGAAACTATTCCTGTTATGGAAAATCCACCTGCTGAATTGCCTTATAAACTCCTTTCGAAGGGGAACAATTTATTGGATTCGACGAGATTTGACAGGCCATTGGATGGATTGTTTGTCATTTCGGATTCAGGCGAGGACTTAGCGCTAATCTGTGTGTCCAAATAGAATCTTGTTGTTGTGGCCAGTGTCATTAAGGTTTTAACGATGTCGACACAACCCTTAATTTTAAGCTTTTACTTATCATGATGTTTCCAGAAGATAAAAAGGTATATGTTTTTGAATTGGATGATGTTGTTTTTCCTAAAAAGGATTACTTACTTCAAGTATATTATCTTTTTGCTAGTTTTATAGAATTTACAGAGACTGTTCCTGCGCAAGCAGATTTGGTTCAATTTATGAAAAATCACCTTGAGCATCAAGGTGAGTATTTATTGTTCGAACATGCGCAGCAAACTTTTGGATTTGATCCAAAATATAAAGAGAATTTTGAGCGGCTTCATGTCAATGCAATTTTGCCGCTACGGTTACATTTGTTTGATCATATTAATACGCTGTTTAAGCAATTAAAAGCGGCAGATAAACATGTATGTATTTTGACGAAAGGAAATCCGCTAGAACAACTCAATAAAGTTAAATTTGTGGATTGGGGTGAATATGGGGATGATATAAAGGTTTATTTTAAAGATGAACTTGTTTTTAGGGAAATTGATCCATTGGAGTTCCTCGCCAAGGAGTTTACCGTTGAAACGGCTGCAATTCAATTTGTAGACTAAGTTTACAGTCAGTATCTTTGTTGAATCTACCAACAATAATTGCCATTAAAGTCGTTGTCGATATTGTTGAGAAAAAATTATGATTAGGGATATAAAAGCCCTATTTTTATATAAAGCCCTTGGATTTATGAATAAAGTGAACAAGCCTGCCACGATTAAAGAAATTGCCAAGAAGCTCAAAATCAGTCCTTCGACAGTTTCTAGAGCATTGAATGATCACCCAAGTATTGGACTGGTAACAACAATGCGGGTTAAAAAAATGGCCGAAGAATTGAATTATGAACCCAATCAGACGGCTATATTCTTCAAGCAGCGTAAAACTTTTACGATTGCTGTAATCTTACCGAGTTTGTCTGAACCGTTTTTTTCTTTCGCCATTAGTGAAATTGAAAATGTTGCATCAGAACACCGATATACAGTTCTGATGGGGCAATCCTTGGATGATCCTGATCGTGAAGAGCAAATTTTAAAAACATTTAAAAACCATCGTGTTGACGGGATTTTAATGTCTATAGGTAAAAAGACGACCAATTTGGAATTTATTGAGAAATTGGAATCGTCCGGTATCCCGATTGTTTTCTTTGACTGTGTGCCTAGTTTACCCAATATCAATAAAGTACAAAGTGATCTTTCTACGGGTATGAACGAAGCTGTGGACGCCTTCGTAGCCCGTGGACACAAAGTTATCGCGCTTGTAAATGGGCCGAAAACACTGCCCGCTAGTGAAGACAGAAAAGTAGCTTACCTATCGGCAATGAAAAGGAATGGGATGGATATTCTGGAGAAGAATATCATCGAAACGGATTTGAGTACGGAAGGAAACGAGAAAGCGATGGATCATATATTCGCGATGTCTGAGCGGCCTTCAGCCATTATATCTTTTAATGACTTTGTTACACTTGATTTGATGAAAGCAGCCAGACAAAAGGGGCTTGTCTTAAATCAAGATATTTTCTTTATTAGTTATGCCAACTATCCGTTATGGCAATATATGGAAAATCCGCCAATGGGACGCATAGAGCAATTTCCAGGCATGCAAGCGCGTAAAGCCGCTGAAATCTTATTTGAACGCATTGACAATACCGAAATTGTCGATCAACAGATCGTCTTTAAGTCACGATTGGTTATGTAATCGCTATTATCCATTCGGCAATAAAACTAAAAAGGGGAAAATCTAATGATTTTCCCCTTTTTAGTTTTATTTTTTTTAATACTACAAGTGGATCACTTCACCGTAAGCATCAGCACAAGCTTCCATAATCGCTTCACTCATTGTTGGGTGAGGATGGATCGTTTTAATCATTTCATGACCTGTTGTTTCCAATTTGCGGGCAACAACAACTTCTGCAATCATCTCGGTCACATTGGCTCCGATAAGGTGTGCGCCTAGAAACTCACCATATTTAGCGTCAAAGATAACTTTAACAAAGCCATCTTTCGCACCAGCAGCTGAAGCTTTTCCTGAAGCTGAGAATGGGAATTTACCAACTTTAATTTCATAGCCGGCTTCTTTTGCCGCTTTTTCGGTATAACCTACAGAAGCAATTTCTGGGGAGCAATAGGTACAGCCTGGGATATTATTGTAGTCAATAGGTTCAACATGTAGCCCTTTGATTTTTTCAACACATGTGATCCCTTCTGCTGAGGCAACGTGAGCCAGGGCTTGGCCTTTAACGATGTCACCGATAGCATATACACCTTCGATGTTTGTTTTGTAGAAATCATCTACAACAACACGGCCGCGATCAGTTTTTACACCAACCTCTTCCAAGCCGATATTTTCGATATTTGGAGCGATACCAACAGCCGATAATACAATCTCTGCTTCGATAACTTCAATACCTTTTTCTGTTTTGATTGAAACTTTGCTCAACTCACCTGTTGTGTCAACGGATTGAACTTCAGATTTCGTTAAGATGGTGATACCTTGTTTCTTTAAGCTTTTCTCTAATTGTTTTGAAATTTCTTCATCTTCAACAGGAACGATTCTATCCATAAACTCTACGATCGTTACCTTTGTTCCGATTGCATTATAGAAATAAGCGAATTCAACACCGATTGCACCGGAGCCAACAACAACTAAAGACTTTGGTTGCTTAGGAAGTGTCATTGCCTGACGGTAACCGATGATTTTTTTACCATCTTGCGGTAAATTAGGCAATTCACGTGAACGTGCACCAGTCGCTAGGATGGTATGTTTTGCCGAATATTCTTTAGTAGAACCGTCTGCTCCTTTCACATCGATTTTACCACCTTTTTTAATTTTTGCAGTTCCATTGATGACGTCTATTTTATTCTTTTTCATCAAGAACTGAATACCTTTACTCATTCCTTCAGCAACCCCGCGACTTCTTTTGACAATAGCGTCAAAATCAGCCTCACCACCTTGAACATTGATGCCGTAATCAGCGGCATGGTTTAAATATTCAAATACCTGAGCACTTTTCAATAATGCTTTTGTAGGGATACAGCCCCAGTTTAGACAGATTCCGCCTAATGATTCGCGTTCAATAATCGCTGTTTTGAACCCTAACTGAGCGGCTCTAATGGCAGCAACATACCCGCCTGGACCACTACCGATTACAATGATGTCGTAATTCATATAAATAAATATTCTGTAGTTGAGTGTTATAGCTTCAAATGACAAAATATGTGAAGCATATATTCATTCAAAAGTACGCATTTTTTCTGATGAATATGAACTATTTATTGTAAAATTGGCGGTTTCTGATAAAACACTGTCGCTGTTTCTAGCTGAATGTCACATCCTGGTCAAAGGGGGAAAAATAATAGTTAAAGCGTTTTTAGTGTCTTATTTTTGAAGTTCACAATACACAGTTTATCATTATGTTAAGAATATTCAGACAGATCGCCTTGTGGGAAGCTATCTCCACCATTTGCTTGTTTTTTATTGCTATGCCCTTGAAGTATTTTGCGGGAATCCCCGAAGCTGTCAAAATAGCCGGTTCCATTCATGGCTTCTTTGTTGTTATTTTTGTGGTTATGCTGATTATGTCAACAGTAGAATACAAGTGGCCTATATTAAAAGCGGTAAAATATTTCTTAGCATCCTTGATCCCTATTTTTGGCTTTTGGGTGGAATTGGACCTTAAAAAAGAAATAGAAGGAAAAAGACAGAAGTCATAGTGTTTGTATAAAAATTCAAATGCATGATTTTTATAAAGGTTCAGGAAGAGGTAAGAGAAGGAATTGGATTGCGAATAGACCAGAGGAATCGCCTGTATTCAATGGACGAATACTTGTGTCCCTCTCCTTTGCGGGAGATATCAATTAATAAGAACAGGAGAGAGATGTTTAATCCTCTCTACCTGTCTTCTCAATACCCATATACGCATAGGTAATGCTATCCCTTCCGTGGGGAGCAGGATTACCTTCTTCATCCAGGTTTACAAAGACCAATTTATCGATTGATAGAATTGTTTTTCTGGATATTTTATTGCGGACCTCGCAGCGCATCGTTAACGATGTTGTTCCAAAATTGATCGCTTCAATACCCAGTTCAAGTATATCGCCTTGTTTGGCTGAGCTTACAAAGTTAATTTCTGAAATAAATTTCGTAACCACTTTGGGGTTTCCTAATTGAACGATAGCATAAATGACCGCTTCTTCATCAATCCATCGCAGGAGTGTTCCGCCAAATAATGTTCCATTGGGATTTAGGTCTTCGGGTTTGACCCACTTTCTTGTGTAAAAATTCATCGTGTTTAGGTAGTTAAGAGAAAGGGGAAAAGTTTCCTTTTCCCCTTACGTTTCGATATTTATCGCCTAAGCGTGTATTGCTCTATTTGCTGTAGCTGCTAGCGCCGCCTCTTTGATTGCTTCCGTGTAGGTTGGGTGTGCGTGGCAAATACGTGCGATATCTTCTGCAGATGCACGGTATTCCATAGCTACAGTTGCCTCACCAATCATATCTGCTGCACGAGGACCGATCATATGTACACCTAATACTTCGTCAGTTGTCGCGTCTGCCAGTACTTTTACAAAACCGTCGGTGTCACCCGATGCTTTTGCACGACCAGAAGCTTTGAAAGAGAATGATCCAGCTTTGTATTTTACACCAGCCTCTTTAAGTTGTTCTTCCGTCTTGCCAACAGAAGCAACTTCAGGCCAAGTATAAACAACACCTGGAATCAAATTATAATCAATATGTGGTTTTTGACCTGCGATATATTCTGCAACATATACACCTTCGTCCTCAGCTTTGTGTGCCAACATTGCTCCAGTGATCACATCACCAATTGCAAATACACCTTGCACTGCTGTTTCCAGATGGGCATTAACTGGGATTTTCTTACCTCTTTCTTCTACTGTGATGCCGATATTTTCTAATCCTAAACCTTCAGAATACGCGGTACGACCAACGGCTACGATACAGTAGTCGCCTTCTAAAGTTACTTCTTGTCCTTTTGGATCTTCAGCAGTTACTTTTACAACTTTACCTTTCGCGGAAGCTCCAGTCACTTTATGACCTAAATAGAACTCCATGCCCAATGATTTTTTCAAAACACGTTGTAGTTCTTTTCCTAAGCCACCATCCATTGTACCGATGATAGATTTTGCAAATTCAACAACAGATACTTTTGAACCCAAACGCGCATAAACTGAACCGAGTTCCAAACCGATAACACCACCACCAATGACAATAAGGTGTTTTGGTATTTCTTTTAGGTTAAGTGCTTCGGTTGAGGTAATGATTCTTTTTTTATCAACAGGTAAGAAAGGCAATGAAGTCGGTTTCGATCCCGTTGCGATAATTACATTTTTAGCAGTGATCTGCTCTGTAGAACCATCTGCTTTCGTTATTTTGATGGTGTTTTTGTCCACAAACGAACCGACACCCTGAAAACTGTCAATTTTATTCTTCTTAAATAAGAAGGTGATACCGGCAGTATTTTGGGCAATGACATCGTCTTTACGAGCAATCATCTTTGCCATGTCTACTTTCAGATCTTTCAAACTGATGCCAAATGCATCAAAATTGTGCGCAGCATTGTGGTAATGCTCCGAAGAATCTAAAAGCGCTTTTGAAGGAATACATCCAACGTTAAGACAAGTACCACCAAATGTGCTATATTTTTCAATAACAGCTGTTTTTAATCCTAATTGGGCACAACGGATAGCTCCTACATATCCGCCTGGACCACTTCCGATTACAATTACGTCGTATTGCATTGATTACGTTTTATTTTTTTGTAGCACAAATTTAATGATTATTAATGGGATAGGAAATCAAAACTTACGATTTGTGACCAAAGACCCTTACTTTACATTTTTTTGATAAAAGAATGGAAATTATGCACCTTGGGGAGGAACGGGGCGGTGCTTATAAAGGGGATAAATCTAAAAAAGGATATTCAAAATATGAATATCCTTTTTTTACTTATTTGTTATTCTGCAACAATTTTTCCTTGCATGACACCATAGTGACCAGGGAAGCTACAAATAAACGTATAAACTCCTTTTTCAAGTGTAAATGTGATTTTATCAGTTTCTCCAGGTCCCAATAATTTGGTGTGGGAAACAATTGAAGATAAAGCTGATTTTGGAATATATTCGTCTGCAGCAGCTGCAGCAGCCTCAGCACCAAAAGTTGGAAGATCAACACCTGGTTTTAGGATAACGACGTTATGTCCCATGGACTCTTTCGGCATAGTACCTGCATTTTTGAAAGATAATTCTACTGGTTCACCCGCTTTTACACGGAAAAGATCCTTATTATATTTCATTTGATCGTTACCTTCTAAAGATAAGCTGTTGGAAATAGCTACGTTTTCAATACCAGGCACTGTTTCTGTTGCTTGGCTTTCGGTTGAAGTTGTCGCTTCTGTACCAGTTGATTTTTCAGACTTGTCACTGTTTCCACCACAAGATGCAATTGATAAAGCAACTGCAACTGCTGGTATCATAAAAAGTTTTTTCATTTGAATGATTGTTTGTTTATCTTTTATTTATTGTAGGCATTTCCGCAGCCTCTAGCGGTTTAGTGATGAAGTTATGACGAACTTGATTCCTTTCTGAATGTGCGTTCATGAGAAATAACATCAAAACATATTGTTTATGTTCTAAAATTAATGATTTCATTGATAAATTGAAACTATCATTTCAATTTTGACAATAAAGTATCAATTGTTTTATATAATTTGATAGGATCGAATGGCTTTCCGACAACTTCATTGGCTCCAGCATCGAGCGCTTCCTGTTGTTCGGCTTGAAGCACAGAGGCTGAAATGGAAATAATCGGCATGTTTGCGATTATCGGATTCGTGTTTCGACGTATTTCCTTGATCGCTTCAAAACCACTCATGAGTGGCATATGGGCGTCCATAAACACCAGATCAATTTTTTTCTTATTGATTTCTTCTAATGCAATGAGGCCATTTGTCGCCAAAGTGATATCGCAATTCCAGCTCTTCAGGATATTCGCCAGCATAAAACTGTTTAATTCATTGTCTTCAGCAATCAAAATCATCGGAAAGTTGAACTTGGGTAATTCTGTATAGAGTACCTGCGTTTCTTTCTCTACCGGTTTGTCTTTGATTTTATCAAAGGTACATTCAAAAGAAAATATACTTCCTTTACCGTATTCACTTGAAGCAAAAACCCGACCGTTGAGCAGCGCAGCAATACGTTTTACAATTGCAAGACCTAGTCCTGTACCGCCAAACTTTTTGGTGATACTATCCTCTCCCTGTTCAAACGCAATAAATATTTTCTCCAGGGCATCTTCTACAATGCCGATCCCTGTGTCTATTACCTGAAACCCTAAACAAATGCTATGGTTATCTTCTGCTAGGAGTTGAATCTTTAATACAACAGAACCTTCCGAGGTGAATTTAAAACTATTGGAGATAAAGTTGGTCAGTATTTGTTTTAATCGAAGTGGATCGGTTAGAAAATAACTTGTGATCCGATCGTCCACATCAATTGAAAAATCCAGGCCTTTGTAGACCGCTTTATCAATGAAGAGATTGTTTAGATCATCCGTAATATCATGTACAGAGGTAGATTCCATATTAAGTTTCATCATACCCGAGTCAACTTTCGATAGGTCGAGTATGTCGTTGATAATAGTCAACAGATTTTGAGAGGCAGAATCCAATTTATTGATCCAATTTTCTTGCTCTAGCGTGAGCTGCGAGTTTTTTAGCATCTGTGTAATGCCCATAATACCGTTAATCGGGGTACGGATCTCATGGCTCATATTGGCCAAAAAGGTTTCCTTGGATTTTCGAGCAAGATCGGCCTCTTCTTTAGCTTTGAGAATCGCCTGTTTTGATTCTTCTAAGGCTATGTTTTTCTCTTTAATTTCTTGCTGTATCAGTAATTGCTGGACAAAAGATTTTACTTTCGCGATCGTTGCTTCCGGGTTAAGCGGTTTATATAAATAATCCACAGCTCCACTATTTAGTCCCTGAATAAGGTATTTGTCTTCTTTTGAGATTGCTGTTACCATAATAGGGATAATATGGTTTGTTTTCGGATTCTTCTTTAGGAAGGAAACAAATTCAAAACCATTGATCTCGGGCATCTGTACGTCAACAAGTGCTAAATCAATATCCTCTTTCCAACAGATTTTTAAAGCTTCGTTGGGATCTGTGCTCGTCACTATATTTATATTTTCGATATCCTCCAGTAATGCTGTTAGACTGATAATATTTTCAATTTTATCATCGACAATCAATATATTTACCTTCTTCATTTTAGCAAATCTAAATACAATTTTAAGTCAACTGTTTGACGTAGTCCTTTATTTCTTGAATGCTCAAAATGCGTTCCTGCGCATCGAGTTGAATAGCTGCTTCGGGCATGATGGGAACTTCAGCAGTCACAGGGTCTTGTACAAATGTCTTCCCGCCGTATCGTTTTATCATTAATAATCCTTGTGCACCATCCTGATTCGCCCCAGAGAATAAAATAGCTGTACAATTTTCTTTATATATTTCGGCTACGGATTCAAAAGTCACATCAATTGATGGTCTGGAATATTGAACAGGTTCTGAGATATCCAAAGAAAAGCTATAGTCTGGTTCAACTAAAAGATGATAGCCTGCAGGGGCAAAATAGATCGTTCCATTTTCTATCGCTTCCTTATCATCTGCAGTTTTTATTTTTTGAACAAGTGCTTTAGATAGCGTGTCCTCAATACTAGAAGCATACTTAGGGTTTCTGTGTACGATGACAATAACGGGTATGCGAATTGGCCGTTCCAATGACTTTAAAATATTTAGAATCACACTAAACCCACCTGCAGACCCCGCTAATAAAAGAATTTTTCTTTCCATTACCTACTACCCAATTTTTTGGTAAATATTCTGTTTTTTGTTTACGATCTTAAATTTAGCAGCATCTTTATAGTTGATTAAAGATTCTTTTGCTCCCAAACATAAGAAGCCCAGATGGCAAAGTGAATGATAGAATAAATCCAGGACTTTATTTTGCAATTCAGTATCAAAATAGATCAATACATTACGGCAGGTAATCAGTTGAAATTCATTAAAAACGCCATCGGATACCAAACTATGTATGGAGAAAAGGACATTTTTTTTAAGACTATTATTAATGGTAGCGGCGTTGTACATCGCTGTATAATAATCTGACAATGAGTTTTTCGGTTCCGTCTTAATAAAATTTTCCGAGTATTCCTTAACTTTCGTAAGCGAATAAATACCGCGTTTTGCCTTTTCTAACACTTTGCCATTGATATCGGTGCCATAGATAAACGCCCGTTGGTAAAGATTTGCTTCTTCTAATAAGATGGCTAGCGAATATACTTCTTCGCCAGTCGAACAACCTGCACTCCAGAGTTTGATATGTGGATAAGTTGCGAGATAGGGAAATACATCCGTTTTTACAGCTTTATAAAAATCGGGATCCCTAAACATTTCAGTCACATTGACTGTAATTTCCTGTAGGAAATAGGTGCTGAATCCAGGCTGATTGATCAAATTGGACTTTAGCTCCTGTAGATTGAGCTTGTTAAGTTCCATTATTCTAGTCACACGTCTTTTTAAAGAAGCTCTTGTATAGCCGGACACATCATATCCGTGGAGATTTTTGACTATATCAATAACTTCTTCTAACTCTTCAAAATTGATCATTGCTACTATTTTATCAGTTAACTCAGCCATACGCGCATTAGGGATATTAATTTGTCAACATCAACCGGTTTACTAATATAATCGTTTGCACCAACAGCAATTGTTTTTTCCCGATCACCTTTCATGGCTTTCGCTGTCACAGCAATAATTGGAAGGTTTGCAAATTTCTTGTTTGCCCTTATTTTTTCAATAGCTTCATAACCATCCATCACGGGCATCATGATATCCATTAAGACAAGGTCAATCTGTTCATTTCGTTCAAGAATATCTAATGCCTCCTGACCATTATTGGCAATTTCAATGTTCATATCATAGCTTTCAAACGCCGTGCTAAGGGCAAATATATTTCGCATATCGTCATCTGCTAGTAGTACTGTTTTGGAAGCTAAATTGTTTTCAGCAATGACAGAAGCTCCGGCGTGATTGAACATATTGTATTCGCGCTTATTGCTGCGGATTTTATTTAAGAATAAATTAACTTCATCGATCAGGCGATTATTTGATTTCGCTGACTTAAGGACCATCGCTTGGCTGTGATGCAAAATTTCGGAAGTCTGCTCTGTCGTGAGTTCCATTGCCGTATTGATGATAATAGGTAAATCCCTAAATTGATCGTTCGATTTGATTTCATTCAGGAGTTCAATGCCCGATTTGTCAGGAAGGTTTAGGTCCATAATGATGCAGTCAAACAATTTCTCTTGATCTAATAAATCAAGAGCCTGTCTCGCATTGAAGGCCTGAAATATCTGAATGTGCTGTTCTTCCAAAGATTGTTTGATAAAATCGCTTTGGATTTCCTGATCTTCCACCAGCAGAATTTTTTTCAGTGGATGACTAGTCGATGCTTTTATTTTTAAGAATGTTTCAGCCAAAGATTCTTCTGACACAGGTTTAGCCATAAACCCGATGGCTCCGGCAGAAATAGGTTCGTCATGTAAAAATGTTCCTGCCGACATCATGTGCACAGGAATCTCCTTGGTGCTGTCGATTTTTTTGAGGTTACGAAGAACTTCCCAGCCATCCATTTTAGGCAACATAATATCTAGGATAATCGCGGCAGGGCGTAAATTCTGTGCTTTTTGTAACCCATCCTGCCCATCATAGCTGATGTATACATCGTAGCCGTTTTGTTCGGCGTAGTCTTTTAGAATATCTGCAAAAATGAAATCGTCTTCAATAATCAGCAGTTTATTATGTTTTCCATCGTTGTCGATTGACTTTGTTTTTTCGACTATAGGATTTTCCTTCGGAATTTGTGTTGGCGGATTACTTTCTTTTTCGATAGATGGTACTTTCGGAACTTGAATTTCTTGTTCTAGCGGGATACTGAAGGTGAAGATACTACCTTCACCAACCTTACTAGATAAGATTATTTTCCCTTTTAATAAGCTAGCAATTTCGCGGCATATCGATAAGCCTAAACCTGTGCCACCATATTTACGGCTCGTTGAGCCATCTTCCTGTTTAAAAGCATCAAAGATAAGCTCTTGTTTTTCAGGGGCGATCCCGATCCCGTTATCTTTGACCGTAAAAAGAAGATTTTCTGCTTCAGCTATTATTCCTAAAGAAACTTCGCCTTTTTCACTTGTAAACTTGAACGCATTCGATAATAAATTCTTGAGGACTTGTTGTATACGATGTTCATCACCAATGAATTCCTGCGGTGCATTTACATTGACATCGAGTAAGAAGTGAATATCTTTCGACGCTGCGGTATCGCTGAAAAAATCTTTAATATAATTGACAAGGTCGTACGTGTTGATACGTTCTTTTTGGACTTCAACCTTCCCCGATTCAATTTTTGCCAGATCCAACAATTCGTTAATTAAATGTAGGAGATCTGAGCCGGCACTATGAATAACAGAAGCATACTTTATTTGGTCTTCACTGAGGTTTTTCTTTTTGTTATCCTGAAGTAATTTGGCAAGAATGAGAATACTATTGAGTGGTGTCCGCAATTCATGGCTCATATTGGCCATAAATTCAGATTTATATTTGCTCGACAGCTCTACTTCCTCTATTTTTTGAGCTATGGCCTGACGGGCTTTTTCCAGATCTTCATTTTGTGCAAAGAGCAATTTGGCCTTCTCGTCCAGCTCATTATTGGTTTGGATAAGCTCTTCCTGCTGTACTCTAAGCTCTTCCTCAGAAGCCTCCAACAAATGTGTCTTATGGATTAACTCCTCATTGGTTGTTCTCAATTCCTCCTGTTGAGTCTCTAATTCCTCTGTTTGTTGTTGAAGTTCCTCATAAAGATCAGCAAGCTTTCCATGCGTTTGGGCTACTTTTATGATAACGGCAATGTTATCTTTTGCTTTATCCAAGAAGTTAAATCGCAGTTGCTCGTCCTTCGCATTAATAATTGGGCAACAAATTTCCATGATACCGACACACTGGTTTTCATAAGAGAAGGGTACAATATAAATCTCAGTTTCTAAGCGGTCGGATAATGAGGTTTCTAAGATAAGATGCTTGTGGTCGACGTCCTTTATTTTAACGACTTCATGATTGTTTGCGACTTCGCCCAAAATACCATCGTTTTCCTTAAACGTTCGTTTGATAAACTGTGTGGAGGAAATGCCAATTTTGTGGCAAAGCTGATACTCCTGATAGTTATCATCGAAAATATAAATAGTCCCACCTAAAGCTTTTGTCGTGGAAGCAATAGCATGTAGGCTTATTTCGGCAATTTTCTTGTCTGTATAGTCACCGCGTAATTGTTCGTCGATGCCATTAATAGCATTCAAAATCCAGTTATCACTGTTGGTCTGGTCTTGCAATAGTTGGAGGCGGTTGTTGGATTCTTGCTGACTTTTCACTGTAGACCTCAGAAATCTAGAGATCGAGGAAATTTTGGCGAGAATATAGAAAAATCCACTTAAGCCAATGGCGATGAAAAGGTAAGTAATGTACTGGGCCAGTTGTAGTTCATTTCTAGATCTTTCTAAGAGTCTTGCCCTTTGATCCAATAAGTCTCTCGACATGAGATCGATCTGATTTAATATCGAGGCTTTTCGCTCGTGAATATTATGGGATATGGATTGTGTTTCCTTCGTGTTATCAATATCCTGCTCAAAGTCGTAAAATGCAACAATATCCTTTCGGATGTTTTCAGTGCTGTTTGGCTGAACATGATAGAAATCATCTTTTAGACTTAAAGATCGTAACAGTTCATCCATTTTTTTTAATTCCATTTTATAAGGAATAAATAGTGAAGCGTCTTTCTTATTCAGGTAATCAAGTTTGATGTCATTTACCTCGTCTACACTTGATTTGATTTCATTAATGATATTGAATCTATTTTCGGCGACACGAACAATACTTCGCTCGTTATTTAAGTTATGATGCAGCGATATGAAAAAATATAGGGCTGAAAGGAAGATAAGTGAAAAAGAAATGATCACTCCAATGGTAATTTGCTTTCTATAATTTTTTCGATCCATGTGAGAATGAGTTTATCGTTTTACTTTTCTGTAGGTATTGTGTTTCGATGGTACCTGGGGAAAAAGATATATGTAAAATAACAAAAAAACTTGCTATTCCTAAAATAATCAAAAGTCAGCATAGAAACAAACCTATACAGCAGTCAAGGATCCCCACCAATATAATCTATTTGCGCACAACATCGACTTTTTATTGCGTAAGCGTAACTTTGACCATTTTTTTTGTCTTTTCATTCTTAGTCGCAGCACATTGAGGGCAATTAGTGATCAGGTTTGATCTTTCAACAGTATTTGTTCAGTGCTCGTTCAGTGATTGTTCAGTGCTTGTTCAGTGATTACTCAGTATGAACTGAATATTGAGTGACTGATCACTGTATAATAATAGATGGAAAACTGTAGTAAGCTTTAAAGTGATATGAAGGTCTGTCAAACCGATTGTTATTTCGATTATTGATAATAAGATATTATGATAATCATCAAATAGTAGAATCTATAAAATAGAAGAAGAAAAAATACTTATAAAAACAAAACCCTGATGATGGGCACCAGGGTTCGTTACTAACCAATTATAAACCTAAATTATGAAAAGACTTTTTAAGGGCTTCTAAACTAAATTAGTTGCCGTGTTGTGCCGTGAAAACTAAAAATGATTGTTTTTTAAATCTTATGCAAACTTTAAGTCAATAACTCTTCTGACTGCTTGCTGTTAGTGTTTCATAGCGAGATAACCTTTAATTATCTTCTACAAAGATACGGTAAATATACCGTAGCATCCAAATATTTTTAAGAATAAGTTGCTAATACAACTATGTTGTGACACACAAATGATATTTTGGCTTATCTGAATAATTATCTGACAGTGTTGTCAATTAGATCAGTATCGCTTCGCGAATTATTACTCGAAATGCCTTACTTTTACAAAAAATATATTTATGGTATTGACTGAATTTAAATCGATAAAAGCATTTGTATTGGATGTAGATGGTGTGCTGACTGATGGTACTGTGCAAGTTAATGAAGAAGGGCATCAGTTACGTACATTTCATATAAAAGATGGCTATGCCATGCAGTTGGCGATCAAGAAAGGTTATCCGATTTTTATTATCACAGGTGGAGGTTCGAAGGGTGTCGAGCAGCGGATGAAAGGTTTGGGGATCAAAGAAGTCTATTCAAAAGTTACGGACAAGCTTTCTAAAATGAAAGAACTTGCTTGTGATTACAAGCTTGAATTAAATCAATTGATGTACATCGGCGACGATATCCCTGATCTTAGCTGCATGAAGTCCGTTGGGATAGCTGTTTCTCCGGCAGATGCAGTAGAAGAGATCAAGAAAATTTCACATTATGTGTCTGGTTTTTGTGGCGGAAAGGGAGTTGTACGTGAATTGATCGAAAAGGTAATGAAAGTACAAGGCAACTGGTATGAGGATGAAACGGTAAAAAGCATATAGGGATGTTGAAAAATCTAAAAAATAGAACAATTATATTAGGGTCTCAGTCTCCACGGAGAAAGCAGCTGTTAGCAGGGCTTGGACTGACATTTGAAGTCGACGTACGGGAAACGGCAGAATATGTGGATCCGAATTTGTCTGCAGCTGAGGTCGTTCGTCAAATTGCTATTTGTAAAGCGGAAGCATTTGCGGATAAAAAAGATTGTTTGGTTATCTGTGCCGATACTATTGTGGTATCGGATAAGGGCGAAATCTTAGGTAAGCCCAAAGATGAACAGGAAGCCAGAGAAACGCTAACAAACTTGTCTGGTCAGAAACATGTGGTGCTGACTGCTGTAGCGATCTCATGGGAGGGTAAGATGAGCACTTTTGTCGAGACGACAACTGTTTATTTTTACGAACTAGAGCTGGATGAAATCGATCATTATGTTACTCAATTTTCGCCACTAGATAAAGCAGGTTCTTATGGAATACAGGAATGGATCGGCTTAATCGCCATAAAAAAGATAGAAGGGGAATACAATAATGTGGTCGGATTACCCACCGCAAAGCTTTATCAAGAATTGAAAAAGTTAATGTAAAAAAAGCGGCAAAAGCCGCTTTTTTATTACTCTTTGATTTTTTTAGCTTACCTGTTATTTGATGAAATAACGAACGCCGGTGTAGAACATGCGTCCTGTTAAAGGACCCCAAAGCATTGACGTATCAAAATAGTTTCCAAAGGGTTGATCCGCGGCGAGGATTGGCATATTTTGGAAATAATTAGACAGATTTTCTCCGCCCACATACACGGTGAAGTTTTTCTCTTTCCCAAAAGTTTTGCTAATCTGCGCATTCATTGTCGCATAAGCCTTTGATGCTGTAGGCATTTGATATTCAACGGGGTTCTCTGCTGTTGATGGAATGCGTTTTTGTCCAACGACATTCAATGTATAATCTACACTCCAGCCAGAATGGTGATTATATGCCAGGTTGACAAAACCACGGTGTTTGGCCAATAGCGGTTTGGTCTTTCTGCCACTTTCAAAATCAGTTTGAACATCAAGTAAGCGATAGGCCAACCTCGTTTCAAAATGTGGTGCTGGCATCAAGCGAAATTCTGTTTGCAAACTATTGGAGAAAGATTTTCCATTCAAATTATAAAAATTGATCTCTCGGGGATTTTCGTAATCGACCACGACCTGATTAGAGAAGCTGTTATGGAAAAATTCAACTGATGCCGAAGCCTCACGTCCGAAGATCCGCATACTTTGGTCTATCGCTATTCCGCTATTCCAGGAGACTTCAGGTTGTAGGCCATAAGCCTTATCGTATATATTAGGCGATTGGATAACCAATTTTCTGCTACTAGCCAATACTGCCGTGTTCTCCGCAAATATATTTGCAGTACGTTGACCTCTTCCTGAGCTAGCTCGAACTGTTGTTCCCGAAAGCGGGGCATAACGTAAATGGATGCGTGGTGTTGTAAACCATCCATACAGGGAGTTGTAGTCTTGGCGAAGACCAATAATGGCATCAAATTTTTCTGATGGACTATAGGTATATTCTGCAAATGCTCCCGAAACCACTTCTTTCCTTTTGAAGTTTTGATCTTTTAAATACCACTCATTGTAATTGTCATAATTAATGGAGGCACCAACGCGATACTTGTGGGCGACTGTCCCGATAATATCTTGAAATAAGAGATTAGCATATCCATTTTGTTGCTCCGAATCGTAGTTATTGAGCCCAAAATAGCTTTTTTGATTGTAGTTTGATCCTGCAAGCTGGAGACCTATGCTGCGGTGCTTATTTTCGGGGAACACATAACCAATTTTAGCAAAACCTTCTACGCGTTCGATATCAAATCCCAAACCATAGCGATTTGTCGTACCCTTATCTGTCTTTTTGTTAAAATCAATCTGTCCGCCTGTACGGTCGTCATTGAGATATTTAACCCCAAATTGTACCATAAGCCCTTTTCCATTTTCATAAAACCAGCGGTTGACACCAGAGAATAGATTGCCAACGGGTATATCTCTAAAACCGTTGTGACTAAAGTTCATGGATTTATTGTACATGAAATTGTCATGCAGGAGCACTGCAGTGGACCAATGCTGACCAATTTTTTGTGAAAGATTTAAGTTGACATCTGTACGTCCCATGTTGTTTGCATAGGCATTAAAAAACAATTTTTCTGAATTTTGAGGTTTCTTCAATTCGACATTGATCTGTCCGGCCATGTTTTCGAAACCGTTGGCTACGGAACCGATACCTTTCGCAATTTGAATTGATTCAATCCATGTCCCTGCAATAGAATTTAAACCTAAAGGAGAAGCGAGCCCACGTGGCCCAGGTAAATTTTCAACGGTTAATTGGGTATAAATACCGCTAAGGCCTAGCATTTGAATCTGTTTACTGCCTGTTACTGCATCAGCACTGACGACATCGACGGAGGCGTTGGTTTCAAAGCTTTCGCTTAAATCACAGCAAGCGGCTTTGAATAACTCTTTTCCGGTAAGAACTTCTAGTCGTGCAGGTGTCATACGGTCAATATAATTTGAGCGTCGTGTTCCTTTAACCTCGACTTCCATCAACACATTACCCTTCGCTGTAATCATAATGACTTCATGCAGATCTTTGATGGTGATGGTGTCAGATTTCATCCCAACATAACTTACAACCAATTTGTTGAACCCTTCTTTGTGGTCCAATTTAAAAACACCATTTTCGTTTGTCCTTGTGTTTTTGGTTGGGAGGTTGGCCCAGTGTAAATTGGCGCCAATGATGGGTTTAAGATCCCCCTTTTCATTTTCTTCAACAACAACACCGGTAACGGTATGTGGATGATCATGGTTATCGGTTGTCACCGCTTTCTTTTCGGGTACTTTGCCGTTTTCCAGTCGCGGATACATACAGCATTCATGGAGTTTAGCATAGGCTTCATCAGTGGCCACCAGGTTGTCAACATCATGACCAACCTGAGCAATATTTTTCTTGATTGCCTCCAACTGAACTTTTTGGGGGTTATATTTGATTTGCAATAGGTTGTCTCCTGCATTCCAAACGGCCGTTTCTACGCCATGCATTTTTGCGGCCGTTTCAATACGTTTTTTACACATTGCGCAATTTCCAGCCACTGTAAGTGTGCGCGTACTGTCGGTCTGTGCCTGTACAAATGCCAGAAAAAATAAGGATAGAATGGTTGTTGTATATATTTTTTTGAAAATTTGATTCATCATTTTAATTAAGATTATTCGCTTCAACTAGCATTTAATTTTACCTTCATGATATCGCGCAACCACATGCAAGGGGTACGGATTTATTTTTTTTAGTTCTACAATTTTTTTGCTGAATGATTTAAAATCCACTTTTTTGTTCCGTGATAAGCTACGAAAAGATGAATGTTGGGAATAACAGTCTGCTATTCTCGCGAGATATAAAAACTATAGTGGACTTCGATCAATTCAAGAAAATGAACTGCGTTCAGTGAAAAGAGGTGATATTAAATTCTAAAATTTTGATTGAGAATAAAAACAGGAGGGCTCTGTCTATTGTAGCTCGCAAAATCGGTATACGTTAGTTTAGAAAAATCGTCTTCCTCCCCAGCTAAATGATAATAATTAAGTATCCAATGAAGCGTAATTATTGCAGGAGAAAAATGGTTAAAATCAAGATTTTGTGTTACTCTGCTGAATTTATCGACCTTTTGTGCTTCGATCTTAACATCTTTACAGCTTCCTGTTTCATGACAGTGTTTCTGCTGTTTTTTTGCAGACTTGGCACACAGAGGGCAGGCCATATTATGGCTTTCCGATAACGATACACTTTGTGTTTCCCCTTGGCAAAAATGAAGATGCACTGAGGCACCACTTGCTGCGAGCAAATAGAAAAATAGGCCGATTAATAGTGCAATTTTCTTCATAGAAGCAAAAATAAAGAAAATATGTAATTTTTTTTTGTAATATTTTGGATAAATGTTATAACTTGTAGTAACAAATGAAAAACTAAAATTTACCAAAGTTATGAATTTATTATTTATCAATCCGGTCAGCTCGTATTTGCTAGCTATCTTTTTGATTGTTGGGGCAATTCTATTGTACAAGGGATTTTACCATCTGGCTCGTCGTATACAGGAATAGTACAGTATGTTCGGTGTTTTTTAGGAGCACTTTACAGGGAAACAGCCTATGTAGTTTAGTCCCTTAAATTTGACTACTCAAGGAAGATTTTATAAGAATGGGAACATTTTCTAGATGCTCCCATTCGTGTTGTTTATCGGCTTAATAAAGGGTCACTTTTTCCGGCATTTCCAATCTCTACACGACCTGCATATCGTTCTTCGAAGTTTAGAAAACCACTGCAAGTAAGGCTGAAGTCGTACCAAAAGTTTTGTTTAGCCAATTCAAAATGTATCGTGATGGATTGTCCACCTTTAAGTTGCAAACTTCTTTTTTCCTTTCCATAGCTGAGATCCTCAAAAATAAGTTGCTCGGTTGTTTTTCCATTGTTTGTACAGGAGAAAGACAAACGGCCAGTAAATGCTGCTTCATTTTTACTTTTTTCATACGTACAGCGGATCTTTACATGTGGATTATCCGCGTCGCCTTTAAATTCCCGATAAAATCCGTTTGGACCATGGATTTCGAGGTGGTACATTCTTTTGTCGAAGGCATCTAGCGGCCAATGGTCTGTTACATGATCTCCTGGAGCAACCGCATAATTTCTGGAGGTTCCAACTTCTCCTTTGTAGCTAGCAGCATGGTAAACTGTAAATGGTGCGCCTGCGGCCTGTTTGCCAAAAATTTTATCTGAAGCCTCAAATGTGACCAGGTAATCCCCTTTGGATTGGTATTCGCCATGCACATAAAGTTCATAAGGAAGGATACATGAATCCCGAAGCCCTTTTTCTTGTTTTGGGAAATAGGGTGAACTGCCGGGGTCTTGCTCTATTTGTTTGATCTCCATTGCGCTAAGCGCTTTGAACCCCATGGGAAGACTTTTGAACTTGGCTTGGTGAATCTCTTGGATAAAAGGTTCCCACTCCAGCACAATAGGTTTGTTCATGGTTTCGCCATGATAGGGTCTAAATGCCGAAGTTAAGTCTCCACATACGGTACGCCGCCAAGTGCTGATGTTGGTTTCTTTTATATTTTTATTGATTTTGTGATTAATAAACTTCTCCAGGAATTGTAAACTGGAGGTATGGTCAAACACTTGTGAATTGACCCAACCGCCTCTGGTCCACGGAGAAGCAATAATCATCGGTACACGATAGCCAAGACCGATATTGCTTTCCCTTCCGCTTTCAGGATAATATTGCTCATCGCGGCGTACAAATTCCAACGCAGGGTTTATTCCCTCGGATACTTTTCCACTTTCTGTATCATCAGGGTTTGGTGCTGTAAAGGGTGCAAAGTGATCGAAATACCCATCATTCTCATCATAAGTAAGTATAAAAATTGTCTTTTTCCAAACTTCTGGATTTTGGGTGAGAATGTCCATAATTTCGCTGACATACCATGCGCCGAACCAAGGAGAATCGGGGTGGTCAGAAAAAAGCTGGGGCGGAGCTAACCAAGATACGGTTGGAAGTTTACCCTCCTCAACATCTTTTCGGAATTGATACAGGACATCTCCTTTAGGGATCTGTAACTCGCGCTGTTGCCCCCCTTCTTGATAATGCATTGTTTCCAATTCCATATAATCTTGCTGCGCACTGTTGTTAACAAAGGCACGGCGATGAATATCTTTTGTCCGCTCGTCGAGCTTTTCAAAGTTATCGGCTGTATATCGCTGTAATTCTTCTTGAATATGCTTGAGATTTTTCTTTAAATCTTCAAGTGCTTCGGCAGCTGGTGTTTCGCTAATTTTGCGCTCGAGATCTTCTTTTTTTAGAGTCAGGAGCTGGCGATAGCGGGGATGATATTTGACCTGATATTGGGGGAAGTACTCCATCGGATTACAACCAAAATTGGCGAGCCAGCTGTTTGCCTCTCCACTATAACCAGCACTGCTTGAAGAAATTTCATTTTGATAGATTTTCCAGTCTACGCCTAATTCCGAAAGGCGTTCAGGAAAAGTGGTCCATGTTGCTTTCCCGCTAAACTCGGAGTCTCCATTCCAAACTAAGGCTTTTCCTGTCAGATTTTCCCGGATATTGGCCGTCCAGAAATAAAGCCGGTTTGGATTCGTGCCGGTGATGCTCGAACAAAAGTGTTGGTCACAGATTGTGAAAGAGTCTGCCAGAGAGTAGTAAAAAGGAATGTCTTCACGGGTATAATGTCCCATAGTCAACGGTAGATCGGCAAATTCTTTAAATCCAGAATGTTTTACATCCAACCATCTGTTCATTTTACCCTTATTCCTTGCGTCGGTTTGATCGGTCCAGTTGTGCGGAAGACAGCCCATCCAGGTAACTTTTGAATCTTTGATATCCAATCGGAAGGGGGCAAATGTTTCTCCGGATTTTTGCGTCTGAAACCATACTTTATTTCGATTGGGTTGACGGATAGCTCTTGGGTCATTGAAGCCTCTTACACCACGTAGTGTTCCAAAGGCATGATCAAATGAACGGTTTTCCTGCATTAATAAAACGACGTGCTCGGCATCATAAAAGGTGCTGCCCAATGCTGGATTAATAGCCATCGCCTTCGCAATAGCGGATGGAATAACATGGGAGAGAGATGCTCCCCCGGCAAGCATAGCCGCTTTCTTTAAAAAATCTCTTCGTGTATCCATGGTTATATCAGTATAGATTTGACGGGCCGCCTATCGCTTGGTTAATTAAGGCAGCAAAGATATTCTCTTTGAAAAAATACATTTTCAAAAACCGTCTTAAAAATAAGAGTTCGATCCAAGAAAAAAGACTTTAGATCGAACTCTTATTAAAAAAATAATGCTTTGCTAATTTTTAGCCTGTAGGTTAAGCTTTGATAGACGAGATAAATGCTGGGATTTGGTCGAGATAATCCGGTTCCTTTAACCGTTTTACAAATGCAGTACCTATAATGGCACCCGCCGTATGCTTGCTTGCTTTTTGAAAGGTCGGTTTATCGGAGATACCGAAGCCAACGATCAATGGATTTTTTAATTGGAGATCATGTATCCGCTTAAAGTAAGCTGCTGTATCGTCTCCAACATCAAGTGTTTTACCCGTCGTTGCATTGGAAGAAAGTAAATAAATAAAGCTCCTAGAAAGGCTGTCTATTTTTCTGACGCGTTCTTCAGAAGTCTGCGGTGTTACGATGAATATATTGGCGATCCCATTTTTCTCGAACGTCTCTTTGTAAAGTTCTTCGTATTCATCCATTGGTAGGTCGGGTATAATGACACCATTAACGCCTACATTTTTACATGCTTCACAGAATCTTTCCACACCAAATTGAAGTACAGGATTAAAGTAGCCCATCAAAAATACGGGGATACTGACATGCTTACGCAGGTCATTCAACTGATTAAATAACTTTTCTACAGTCATACCATTTGCCAAGGCAATTTCAGAACTGTGCTGAATGACAGGTCCATCTGCCACTGGATCGGAATAAGGGAAACCGATTTCCAGAAAGTCCGCGCCGGCATCTTCCAATTTCTTTGCAATATGGATTGTGCTGTCCAATGTTGGATACCCAGCTGTAAAATATATCGATAAAAGGGGGGTACCTTCTTTTTTCTCAATTGTATTCATGCCTTAAAAATCAAAGTATTTCATATAATTATCTAGATCCTTGTCACCACGTCCAGAAAGACAGACAACGACAGTCTCATCGCCTTTAAAAGGTATTTTTTCCAGATAAGCCAGCGCATGAGAACTCTCAATAGCCGGTATGATACCTTCTAATCGCGTAAGCTCAAGACCTGCACGCATCGCTTCGTCGTCAGTTACGCTGACATAGTTACCTCTACCGGATTTGAATAACCAAGCGTGTTGGGGGCCAATACCAGGATAATCGAGTCCCGCCGATATGGAGTAAGGTTCGATGACCTGGCCATCCGCTGTTTGCATAAGTATAGATCGGCTTCCATGTAAAACTCCCTCTTTTCCTAATGCTGTTGTAGCAGCGGATTCGCCTGAATCAACACCGTGTCCAGCGGCCTCTACGGCATACAATTGAACCGATTCTTCATCGAGGTAATGATAGAACATACCTGCCGCATTGGAGCCTCCACCGACACAGGCCAATACAATATCTGGATTTTCTCTTCCTGTTTTTGTCAAGAGCTGTTTTTTCGTTTCGGCAGAAATAATAGACTGAAAGCGAGCAACCATATCGGGATAAGGATGTGGTCCCACAACAGACCCAATGATATAATGGGTGTCGACAGGATTGTTGATCCAATCTCGCAAAGCTTCATTGGTAGCATCCTTTAGCGTTTTGGACCCTGATGTTGCCGGAATAACTTCGGCACCCATCATTTTCATCCGTGCTACATTTGGAGCCTGACGTTGAATATCAACTTCTCCCATGTACACTGCACATTGTATACCTTTGAGTGCACAGACGGTCGCTGTGGCTACGCCATGCTGTCCTGCGCCTGTCTCCGCAATGATGCGCTTTTTGCCCAGGCGTTCCGCTAATAGAATTTGGCCAATGGTATTGTTGATTTTATGCGCTCCGGTATGGTTAAGATCCTCCCGTTTTAAGTAAATCGTAGTTCCATATTTTTCAGATAGACGCTTGGCATGATATAATGGAGAAGGACGTCCGACATAATCGCTGAGCAGTTGGTTAAATTCCTCCTGAAAGCTCTCTTCTTCGATAATTTTGAGATATTCTTCACGTAGCTCTTTCACATTTGGATAGAGCATCTCAGGGATATAGGCTCCTCCAAAGGGACCATAATATCCTTTTTCATTGACTTGATATATACTCATTTTTTAATTGTATTTATACTGTGGCTTAATAGCGCAATATCTTTTAAGCCGGGTTCTACTTCAAATTTTGAATTTAAATCCAGGGCATATAGTCGTGGATCATTTCTTTCTAGCGCTGTTTTGATATTTTCGGGATCTAAACCACCGCTGAGAAAATAGGGGGTAGTAAGTTTGTATTGGTCCAATAGGGACCAGTCAAATTGTACTCCTGTACCACCATAGGAACTACTTTTGGTATCAAATAAAAAGTAGTCCACAACTTTAGCGTAAGGATCAAGCTGTATCCAGTCAAAGTTTTGATCAACTCCGAAGGCTTTCAAGATGATAACCCCTGATTTTTCTTTCAATTCAAGACAGAATTCGACAGATTCATCGCCATGCAATTGAATTACATTTAGTTGGAATTCAGTTATTTTATCTAGAATTGCTGAGAGGCTAGCATTGACGAAAACGCCGACTTTGCTTAGGCCGTCAAGCTCCTTAATGTATGCGGAGGAGCTTTGACCAACATAACGTTTGGATTGATCATAAAATATAAATCCCATATAATCGATGCCCAAGGAAGCTACAGCGGTTATATTGTCGGGATATTTCATACCACAAACTTTTACTTTGACCGCCATTTTATTTTTTGATTAGTTTTTGGAAACTTCGTAAAGCTTTACCTCCCATCAATGAACCTTCTGCTTCATAAAAACAGTCGCCAAAAGATTTTTCGGGGTTAAAGGTCTTGATCGCAAATGCGGCATTGGTCAAAACAACATTGTTCTGCACATCTGTACCCTGATTGTTCAATATCGATAAGAATGTGTGGGCGGCATCCGCTATCGTTTCACCTCCTGTCAGCTCCTGGGCTGAGACTGGGGTGAAACCAAGCTCTTCCATGTTGTAGTAATTTTCCCCTTGGTTGTTGATTAACTTAAAATCACCGGTCATGGATATCTCGTCATAACCGTCCAAAGCATGAATAATGGAATATTGTTTGTTGGTGTTTTGGTATAAATAACCATACAGTCTTGCCAATTCTAAACTAAATACACCAACAGACTGAAATCTAGGATTGGAAGGATTTGTCAATGGCCCTAACATGTTAAAGAAAGTCTTAACACCCAATGCACGACGTATCGGGGCAACAGTTTTCATTGCAGGGTGAAACAATGGTGCATGGAGAAAACAGATGTTGGCTTCATCAAGCTGGCGTTGTAGTTCAGCCTTATCGTTGCTGAATTGATAGCCTAAATATTCCATGACATTGGAAGAACCACAGCTCGAAGATACCCCGATATTACCGTGTTTTGCGACATGGTAACCAGCCCCAGCTGTGATAAAAGATGCTATTGTCGAGATATTAAAGGTATTTTTACCATCCCCACCTGTACCGCAAAGGTCAATTAAATCATAACCATCAAAATCCAGTTTGAGACATAAATCATACATAGCATCCCTAAACCCTCCAAGCTCTTCAACGCGAATGCTGCGCATACCATAAGCGGTCATAAATGCCGCAATTTGGTGGCTGTCATATTTGCCCATGGCAATGTTGGTTAGAATCTCGTAGGCCTCTTGCCGAGAAAATGTCTTGTATTCAAATAAATGCGCTAAAATTTCTTTCATGGTAATTTAAATAAAAAAAGGGCTTACCTTATTTAGGCAAGCCCATCATATCTTGACGTATTAATCAAATAATGCAATAGGAATTTGCCACAACGTTATTCGTTGTGCCACCACCAAGCTTTATTTGAGACAGTTGTTATCATTGTTGTTTTTATTAATACAAATATGGTTGATAGAATTATAAAATGCAAGTGTTTTTATTGAAAAATTTTTAAGAAAGCATCATTGGCTTAATATTGCTCACAAATATACTGTAAAATAAAACCTGATAAGCGCGCATTTATGTAAGCCTGAGCGTGATATTTAAGGGTTATAAGAGCAGGTATCTGATAAAATGGGGGCGATGAAAACAAGATGAAAATTAATAGAATACAAAACGAGCCTTATTGTTACCTTTAGAGACTAATGTAAAAGAAGCTATTTTTCTATCACGAATAACGGCAGCAAATACAAAACGCTTGAGGTATTTGACAAAGTAGACTTGTTGTGGATCAATACCTTCGAGATCGATATCACTTGTTTCTTTTCTTCCCGCTTGAGCAAAGCTAAGATACTCCAGTTGGTTGATATTTTTGCTCTGTACATTTATCCTGATTTCATCGATGCTTGCCAATAAGTATTCTTGCAGGTCTTCGTTTAGTTTTTTTGATGTGATTAGATCTTGACTTAGTATAATATCAGTAGCTAGACTAGGATCATGTAAACGTTGGACAAACCTTTTTAAAACAACAATATATTCATTGGATGTTTGTTGTTCCTGAGCAAATAAGCTTTGGCTGACCATACAGCTAATCAATAGAAACAACAACAGCTTTAATTTTATCTTCATATCTGTAAGACTTAGCTTCATCTAAATGGATTAAAACCAGGGAATAAAAAAACTCGGGAGCTAATCGGTATACACCATACTGAGGTGTCTCCGAAAAGAGGGGGATGTTTTCAATAAAAAACGCCTTTATTAAAAAGGCGTTTTTTATTTTTTAGTATTCATCTTCATTGAAGAAGAAATCGTCTTTTGTTGGATAGTCGGGCCAAATTTCTTCGATATTTTCATATGGCTCACCATCGTCCTCAAGAGATTGTAAGTTTTCAATCACCTCAACAGGTGCACCCGAACGAATAGCGTAATCGATTAATTCATCTTTTGTTGCTGGCCATGGTGCATCTTCTAGATGCGAAGCTAATTCTAATGTCCAATACATATAAAAACAATTTAAGTTCTCTATTTTCGCAAAACTATGATTTAATTTAACTTAAGCAAGTAAATCACGTGTTATTTTTGTGGTTTTAATGTAAGTAGTTGATTTTTAACGTTATAATATTTTTAGATATTCTCAAAATCACTTCCCTTTTCGTTTAACGCATTAAGTCTTGGGGACACGGATTTAATATCAGGATTTGGATAATCATTTTCGATCAAGCCATCTCGCATGCGTACAATACGGTGTGCATGTAATGCGATATCCTCTTCATGAGTCACTAGGATAATGGTATTGCCCTTGGAGTGAATTTCTTCCAGTAGACCCATAATTTCAATAGACGTTTTGGTATCAAGGTTTCCTGTTGGCTCATCGGCAAGTATAATGGATGGATCGTTGATCAACGCTCTTGCAACAGCCACACGTTGTCGTTGTCCTCCTGAGAGCTCGTTCGGCCTATGATCCATACGATGTCCTAAGCCGACACTTTCCAATGCTGCAGTAGCTTTTTCCTCACGTTTAACTTTATTATAGCCCGCATAAATTAGGGGAAGTGCAACATTTTCAAGTGCTGTATTCTTTGGTAATAGGTTAAACGTTTGAAAGACAAAACCAATTTCTTTGTTTCTTACTTCGGCGAGTTCATCGTCAGTCATGTCACTCACATTAATCCCGTTGAGGATATATTCTCCCCGGCTAGGGGTATCCAAGCAACCGAGAATGTTCATTAATGTGGACTTGCCTGATCCTGAAGGCCCCATTAAGGCAACAAATTCTCCTTTATTGATGTTGAGTGTAACGGAGCTTAAGGCATGAATTGTTTCTGCACCAATTTGGTACTCTCTGGCAATATCCTTGATTTCGATTAAGATCTTTCCTGACATATTTTTTGGAGGTTCTCTAGGTTATGAAAATACGATTTATTCTTCATAATCCAATAGGAATGCATTTTGTCATATACAACTTTTTCTAGTTCCGATGCATTATCATCGTTAAAATCTTTAGTCTCTATCGGCTTGAATACATGTATTTTAACTATTCCCGGCCGAGATCCTCTTTTCGAGCCGTCATCGAAAAAGATATCCCAGGCATTTTCAATAATAATTGGTACTGTGGGAACGTCATTCTGAATAGCAATTCGAAAGGCTCCGGATTTAAATGCATGAATCTGTGGGGGGAAACCATCGTCGATTTTTCCTTCTGGGAAGATAACCACACTTCTTCCGCTTCGGACGAGTTCATTGGCACGTTGAAAAGCCTTGAAAGAAGATACTTTACTTCTTCTTGTGACCGGGATATCTATTGTTTTGAAAAAAATGCGTGTAACGGGGTTTTTAAGCAGGGAAGCTTTTCCAATAAATGAAAAAGGAGCGGGGCACAAGTAGGTGAGGGCTGTTATATCCAAGACCGAAGTATGATTGGGACACAATACCATGGAACGGTTCCAATCTATTTTTGATTCATAGCTCACCTTAAAAAATACACCAGCTAAGGCCGAACCACCAACTGATACCCAGCGTCGCATACGGGCAATCCGAGCATAATTTTTTTCGGGACGTCGTGCTAAAAAATAGATGTAAGGGAAAAACAGAAGAAAAACAAGTAGAACGCTGATAAAATACCAATACCGATGGAGTTTTTTGAGCAATAGGATCATACAAGTCAACTAATTTTGACCTAAAGTAAAAAAAGAAAATGGATAATTAATTATCCATTTTCTTTTTTAGTCTACTGTAAAACCATACTTCTTGTAAATACGCTTGGCTGTTGGCGAGTCCATGAATTTTAAAAAGTCATCTGCAGCCTGCATATGCGGTGCGTTTTTCAATTTTGCAGCAACGTAAGTTGCGGTTGTATTTTGCGCATCAGGAATGGTAATCCCTTCGACAGGATGGCCAATTAGTTTTTGATAAACGACTTCAGAAGCCCAAACTGGAGCCGCATCAGCCTGTCCATACAATACACGCATGGGGCTTTCGCGATGGTGGATCTTAGTCAGATAAGTGCTGCCGTCGTTGACCTTATCTTCCATGATTTTTTTGACGAGTTGTTCGCCCCCGGCTTTTCTATAAGATGCTTTGATCTGCTCCCCAATTCCTTCCCATTGGGGATTAGGCATGCTGATACGAACTTTGTCATTCCCTAGATCATTCAATGTGCTGATATTAGCGGGATTTCCTTTTGGAACCATCAAACAGATATTGTTATAGCAATACACCTGCGTATGGCTAAAATAATCTGCCATTTCGTTGATCGCCCGTTTACTCGCCGTGTAAATATCGGGTTTATGCGTAATGCGTAGATTGCCTATCGTAATTGAACCGCCTTTAATCTGCTTGGCTAAAATGCCTGGTGGCAGTGTTTCAACAAAAATACGTTCGTATTGTGGGTATTCTTGTTTGAATGATGCGAGTAGATCATCGACGACCATAAATTGATTGCCAGCGAAAAAAACGGTAAGCTGCGGATTCTCGATATCACCATATAAATCTGGAATATTGTCTATCCCAGGTACCGTAAAATTTAGCGCCGATTCTGGTGGAGTATTCCAGGGCGGATCAAAACGATGTTCTTGTGCCTTAATTTCCTGGACACCCAATAATGCTATTGTTAGACCAAGCAGTAGAAAATTTCTCATTATACTATGGTTTAACGATAACCCAACCTTCATTTGCGCGTAAGATTAATTCACCATTTCCGCTAGGAACATAACCTATAAAATCAAATAGCTCTTCTTTGGCAATATGTTTCTCTTCCAACGTATTCAGGCATTGCGCTACGATAACGCCTTTCTCGACGAGATCTTTCAAGGGTTTCTCGTATTGGCTGTTCTTTTTTAGGTAGGCTTCGGTACCGCCAGAAAATGCAACCAGTTCAATTTGTAAACGTCCTTTTAATCGCGGGTCCTTCAAGACATTGTTAATATTGCGAATTGCTTTTTCAATTGTTTTTGGATCATTGCTGTCCAGTTGATAGATAGCTTTATACGCTTTTTTCTTCGCAACGGCACCGCTGTATTGATGGTTATCGAGCAACAATTTATTGTCCTGTGCTTTCGCTTGAATAGTCATTATCGCTAATAAAATACAAGCGATTGTAAATTGTTTTTTCATATTTATTATTGATTTATAGGGATATGTATGTTTAAAAATTAAAAGGTCCGAGTTTATGTTGTTCTATACTAATGTTATCGGCATAAGGTGGATAGGGGCTATCTTTGGGCTTTTTGCTTAGATTAGGATAGTCCAATTGCTTATCTGTTTTTTGAGGTCTATCGAAAGAATTGATATACGCCGCCACATCATAGGCTTCGTCGTCTTTCAACTGAGGTGCATCATAAGTTGCGCCTAAAGGCATATTCGCTTTGATAAAACGGGCCGCGGTAAGCAATCGTGCCATCCCCGCGCCATCATTGTAGCTGTCTTTACCCCATAAGGGTGGATATTGATATCCTTTGCCAGCTGTTTGAGGCAGCCCCTGTCCATCTCGTCCATGACAACTGGCACATTTGTTCTCAAAGACCACTTGACCATGTTTCAGGTCCGCCGCACGGTTGGGAATATCCATTTTTATAAATCCTTGGCCTGCCAACCGACCTTTATTAACTGTATTCACGCTGATGTTCTTGATATAGGTGACAATAGCCCTCATTTCCTTGCTGTTTTCGGGAATAGCTCGACCATTCATACTCCGCTCAAAACAACCATTGATGCGCTCTTCAAGTGATTCAATCTTATTTTCTCGTCCAATATAGGTTGGAAAGACATTGGTGAGCCCGACGTAAGGAGCAGCAAAAGCCTTTGTGCCGCCATTAAGATGGCAGCTGCTACAGGCCAGCTTGTTTCCAATCTTGACTTCACCATCATAAAAATAATCGTATGTGTTTTTAATTAGCTTTTCACCATAACTGGCCATTTCACCTTCGGGGCTATCTTTGAAGGAGATTTCCTTAAATTGGGAAACGTGTGTAATAAGGGAGTCGTTGTGTATATCAATAGCATCTGCTCGGTTTTTCCGATTCTCATGTTTGAGTGGAAACACACATAAAGTTGTACAAGTAATGACCAATGCGACGATGATCCAGCTGAGTGCCTTTAAGTAATTTGTAAGTTTTTTATAATCCATTCCGCTAATTCATTTGTACAAATCTATGCGGCTCCAACCTGGAATTAAAACGAAGTTTGTTTATGAGACATAACATTTGGTTATAACTTGAAGTTTTGCCGTAGACAGAATTGCAGAAACTGGTTGGGCGTACCGGCAAGTCCTCCATATAAATGGGTAAAATAGAAGTAACGTTCTATTGTCAGTGGTGGAATATCGACAATGGTCAATAAATTATTTAACACTTCTTTTTGCACCGTATGAATTGACAAAAAAGCAAAGCTATTGCGACGGGCAAGGTAGCCTTTGATACTCTCTGTTGAAGGTAAGATCATTTCTATCTGTACTTCGGATAGATTGATGCGGTTATCTTTTAGTGCGTTCTCAATAATTGTTCGTGTACCCGATCCCTGCTCGCGTAGTACCAAGGGTAAGCGTGTGATATCGGATAATACTGGATTTTTTAATTGATCTAATAGTGGGTTTTGGCTATTTGTGACAAGAACCAGTTCATCCTTCATAAAAGGAATGTATTTCAGGGCCCGGTTGTCGGTAGACCCCTCCGTGATACCTAAATCCAATGTTTTATCAATAAGCTGTTCCTCAATACTGCGGCTATTGGATTGAAAAGACTGAATACGGTTGTTGGGGTATTGGGATAGAAAATCAGCAAGTAGAGCGGGTAAAACATATTGGGATATGGTTGTGCTGGCTCCTAACATCAGATTTCCTTTTCGTCCTTCTTGCAATTCCTGTATTTCTTGGCCCGCCTGATTGTATAGATTAATAATCTGTTGGGCATATTTATAGAGAATTTGACCTGAATCGGTTAAATTAAGATTGTTACCCTTTCTTTCGAAGAGTGGTACGCCAAGTTTCTTTTCTAGTTCTTGGATGTTTTTGCTTACTGCTGGTTGCGAGATGAAAAGGGCAGCGGCCGTTTTGGTGAAGTTAAGGTGCTGAGCAGCAGTGTAAAATACAATTAAACGAAAATCAAAATCCATAAAACGATAAAGGGTTATTTCTAAAATTTAAAAATAACCCTTTATCTAATGAAAAACTAAATTATTTGCTTAGTTCCGCGTAATATTTATGAAATAAAGGTATTGTTGAAATTCCCATTAGGTAATTCTCAATACCATATTTTTCATTTGGCGAGTGCAGGTTGTCACTATCCAAACCGAAGCCTAGAAGTACTGTTTTTAAACCCAATACTTCCTCAAAAAGAGCAACGATTGGAATAGATCCGCCACCCCGAGTTGGGATCGGTTGAACACCAAATGTTTCATGTAGCGCTCTCTCTGCTGCTTTGTAAGCAATGCTGTCGGTCGGTGTCACGACAGGCTCACCACCATGATGGGGCTTTACTTCAACTTTCACATAATCTGGTGCAATAGATTCAAAATGTTTTTTGAAAAGCTCCGTAATACGGTGAGAGTTTTGGTTTGGTACAAGACGCATGGAGATTTTCGCATTCGCTTTTGATGGAAGTACTGTTTTGGCGCCTTCACCGATATAACCACCCCAGATACCATTTACCTCCAAGGTTGGTCGAATACCGGTGCGTTCTAATGTTGTGAAACCTTTTTCTCCCCAGATATTTTGGATACCCAGGTCTGTTTTGTATTCTTCAATGTCAAAAGGTGCTTCATTTAATGCTTTGCGTTCTTCGGCGGTCAATTCGACAACATCATCATAAAATCCAGGGATAGCGATATGATTGTTTTCGTCATGTAATGATGCAATCAGTTTTGCTAATATCGTCGCCGGATTGGCTACTGCTCCACCATATACGCCGGAATGTAAATCTCTATTAGGCCCCGTAACTTCAACTTCAACATAAGAAAGGCCGCGTAAGCCAGTTTCTAAAGAAGGTTGCTCCATGCTGATCATCGAGGTATCAGAAATAACGATAACATCTGCTTTCAGTCTCTCTGTATTTTCTTTAACAAACGTGCCCAAATTGACTGAGCCTACTTCCTCTTCACCCTCAATCATAAATTTGATGTTACATGCTAAAGCATCATTTTTAATCATGTATTCGAAGGCTTTTACATGCATATAAAACTGACCTTTATCGTCGGCAGAACCACGTGCATAAATTTTGCCATCACGGACCGTCGGTTCGAAAGGAGGGGTATCCCACAGCTCGTAAGGATCAGCAGGTTGTACATCGTAGTGACCATATGTCAACACTGTAGGAAGTGCCGGATCGATAATTTTTTCTCCATAAACGATTGGATTACCAGCGGTAGGACAGACTTCTACATTGTCCGCTCCGGCTTCACGCAATTTCTGAGCAACAAAGTCAGCAGTTTTTTCCACATCTCCTTTAAATTTAGGATCGGCACTTACTGATGGTAAACGCAATAAATCAAACAACTCATCTAAAAAACGTTGCTTGTTTGCTTCTACATATTCTTTAATGTTTTGCATATTGTTTGTGTTTGAAACAAATTTACACAAATCGACACATTTAACTCAATTTGTTGTAACCTTTTCGGGAATAGCCGTGACTAATGTAAAAACTAATTCAAATAATTATGGAAAAGCAATCAGTAGCAGCCGTTTTGGGCGTCGGATTATTTACGTGTATTACCTTGTGTGTTTATTTTATTATGCGTTATCGAAGTGCCACAGTACACCTACCTAGCGAAAGTAGGAAAAAGGAGTCTTTGGATTGGCAAAAACCCGGAATTTTGGTCCTTGGTATCGGAGTAGGTCTGTTCATTGTCGGGATTTTGGATAACTATATCAATACAGACTTGCCAGATTCACTTGCCGTAGCAATTTTGATTATTTCTGCAGGAGTTGCGATGATAATTGCTAACCGATTGGATAAAAAACGCGATATTTAACCCGCCAATGGATGAAATCTATATTCGAAAAGTTCTGTCAGGTGATGTGGAATCTTATCGTTATTTTATAAAAACGTATAAGGATATGGCATTTTCTGTCGCTCTTTCTATTGTGAAGGAAGAGCATTTGGCAGAAGATGCCGTTCAGGATGCATTTATAAAATGCTATCAATCGCTGTCTTCCTTTAAAGGGAAATCTAAATTTAGTACCTGGTTTTACCGGATTGTGGTGCATGTGGCTTTTAATGCCGTTCGACATAAGAAACTGGACCTGGTCAATTTTGATCTTTCCCACCATGACACATCGCATGAGGATTCTGTATTGGATGAAATAATCGCGCATGAAAGAAAAGAAATGATCAACGATGCACTCACTATCCTGCCCGCCCGGGAGTCTGTTGCATTACGTTTATTTTATTTAGAAGAACAGTCTATGGATGAAATCCAGGAAATTATGGGCTGGACATTGGCAAATACAAAAGTGATCTTACACCGGGCCCGTAAAAATATGCAGATCATCTTGAGTCAGTTAATTAAAAAAGCAGAGTATTATGGATAAGCAGCAGGAAAAATTCAGAAAGGTTATGCAAATGAGCAAAATAGAAATGCCATTCGACGATTTTGAACAAAGGATCATGGACAGCATCGTAGCGCTTGAGAAAGATAAAGAAAAAGCCCTGTCAAATAAAAAGTATGCGATTACATTTTTTCTCCTTGGGACTGTTTGCGGAATCCTGTTAAATAATTATCTGATGGCCAAAATTGAAGTTGCAGATATAACCACGGATCTTAAAAATTATAGTGCGATAGCTTGTCAAATATCTTTTGCCCTATTGATATGCTTCTTTTGTCTGCAGTTGTGGCGGTTGATCAATATGCAACAGAAAAGACATTATCAAGTCTAGCAAAAAATCTTTTTTTGAGTAAAGGTATAGGGCCTGAGTTTTTGTACAAAGGACTTCCTATTTCGTTCAAATAGTGGGGGCGTGGGCCAAAATTAGTTTTTTTAGAAATAAAATTAAATTTACTGTAACAAAACATTGGTTTTATCTACTAATGTTATATTGATATTAATTTACTATCCAACAATTTTATGAAAAGAGTTTTACAAATGCTCTTATTTTTCATTTTTGCTATCCCTGGTTTGGTTTCAGGTCAATCCAAGATTGCTGGGAAAATAAGTGATGTAAAGGACCAACTAAAGTTATCAGATGCAACAGTGATGCTGTTGACCGCTAAAGATTCCATATTGACGGGCTTCACCCGATCTGATGAAAATGGTCTATTTTCCTTAGCCAAGCCCGATACAGGAAATTACGTACTGATTGTGAGTTACCCCAAGTATGGTGATTTTTATACGGAGATTCAATCCGGTGTAGATTACTCCAAATTGGCTATTGGTCTAACAAATACAGCTACATTATTACAAGAAGTCATTGTTACGGGACGTATTCCCATTACAATTAAAGGTGATACCACGGAATATGACGCTGGCAGTTTTAAAGTTGAGAAAAATGCCAAGGTTGAAGACCTGTTGAAAGCCTTACCCGGAATCACTGTTGATGCATCTGGCAAGATTACCGCGCAAGGTAAAACAGTGAAAAAAGTGTTGGTAGATGGAGAAGAGTTTTTTGGTGATGATCCGACGCTGGTGACCCGAAATATCCGATCGGATATGGTCGATAAAGTTCAGGTTTACGAGAAAAAATCAGAACAGGCCGAGCGAACAGGAGTGGATGATGGTCAGCGTGAGCAAACCATCAATGTCAAACTGAAGGATGGTTCCAAAAACGGTATGTTCGGGAAAGCACTTCTTGGAGGGGGAACCGACGACTACTATATGGGTCAATTGATGTTGAACAAATTTAAGGGTTCGCAAAAAATATCAGTTTATGGGCTTTTTGGTAACAATGGTACAACCAGTATGAATTGGCAGGATGCACAAAAGTATGGTGGTGATTCAGGCGTATCCTATGGTGATGACGGATCGATGAGCTGGTCTAATTTTACAGATCCTTTTTCAGGGGAAGGGGTAGTCGGTGTACCTCGGGCCATAAATTCAGGGGTTAACTTCTCGGACAAATTTGATAAGGATAAACATACGGTCAACATAAACTATAAATATGGAAGATTGAACAGTGATGGAAATGATGAAACGATTACTAGTGGTTTAATTAACAACCGGTCATTGAAAAATGTAGATTCTGAAAATGACCAACATCGTGCTAACCTGAAATATGACCTGAAATTAGATTCGTTAAATCTACTAACCATACGAGGTGGTGCGTCAAGAAAGAATCTTTGGTCATATACCAAACGTGATGCCTATCAGTTTGCCCAAAACATGGATACAACGATTGCTGAGAGTACTCGCGAATCGGTCAAAAATAACATCAATGAGTTCAACTTGAGTACCTATTTTACGCATAAATTCAAGAAAAAAGGACGTTCTTTTACATTCGATGGTCAGTGGAAAAGAAATGAGATGAAAGGTACAGGACATTTAAATTCCGACCTGAGAAATTATAGCTTAAAAACCGATTCAACTACAGATCAAAGTAAGGTACGTAACAATACAAGTGATGTGCTAAGCGCTTCAATTTCCTATACCGAACCCCTATCCAAAATTTGGAATCTTGTTGTGGGAACTGGAATAGAACGAAGTACCAATACATCACTCGTGGAATCGTTCAATGATGATGGGCAAGGAAATTATAATCAATTGGATCGAAAGTTTAGTAATAATTATGATTTTGATAGAAATAGCAGTAGATATAAACTCGCTATTGTTCACACAACTGAAAAGTTTAAGTTTACTGTAGCCAATAATTTTAATAATGACAAACTAAAGCAGTTTAATAATTATACAAGTCAGGGGATTACAAGAAGTTATTTTACCTATAATCCAAATGTGAGTGCTGGTTATTCTTTTACGAAGACAAAAGGTTTATGGATGAACTATACAGGTAAAAATCAATTACCTTCCATGAGCCAGATCCAGCCAGTTTTGGATAATTCAGATCAGATTAATCGTTATTTAGGAAATGAAAACCTAAAACCTTCGTTTAGAAATTCATTGAATCTGAATTATAATTCGTTCCGTGTATTGACCGGAAACTATGTTTATGTCGGTGGTAATATTTCTACGGAAAAGAACCCGATTACACAGAATATTGATACACTAAAAGGAATCAATACATATACTTGGAATAACGTTGAGGGTAAGACAAATACTTCGCTGAACGTATGGTCTGGAGTTTATTTCAAGTTGAGCAAAAAACTTGGCTTGTCCAACTCGCCACAGTTTTATGTGAATATGAGTGACAACTATAACATGTTCAATCACCAATTGAATAAAGTAAATACGACGAACTTTAATTTTACGTATAATTTTAAAAGAGATACCAAGACAGGTTTAAATTTTGACCTGAACTTTAGTCCACAATATCGTTTGATGAAATCAAGTTTGGAACGCAATACCAATAGCAATGGTTTCGTATTCGCGTCCAACGGAAGTGTGGAGTATTTCTTCAACAAAACATTTAAGGTTTACACGAATTATACCTACTCCTACGAGGCGGCCACCAAAGCTTTTGATGAGAAGTTTGAGCAGTTTTTGTTGCATCCGGGTGTAAGCAAGAAATTCTTGAAAAATGAATCGTTGGTGTTGGATTTTATGATCAATGATGTTCTTAACCAAAACAAGGGCTTTAGTCGTTCGGCATCGACTTCTGTCTTTACGCAACGTCGATATGATACGATACGCAGATATTATATGCTTAAACTATCATGGGATTTTACAAAAATGTTTTTATAAAATATTAAGCGAAATACAATGTTAAAATATATCTTTTTTCTCTTCTTCTGTTGTTCAGCCTTTGGTCTTAAAGCACAGTATACGTTGTTTGGTCGATCGGGAACTATTTCCTACGATAAGACGATGTATATGAAGAATATCGTAAGTAAAAAATTCATCGCTAAAGCCGATGATAACTCAAAACAATTTTTTGAGCGTATAATACCGAGATTACCAGAAAGTGCCGTGTTAAAGAAGTCTATGAAATTTAATACCACGGAGACTTTGTTTGAGTCGGTAAAAGACGAGAGCCTGGATGCGGAGATTAAGCAGTATATTATGATGCTTGCGCTAGACTTTGATGCATCCACACTTTCAAATATGTCCAACCGATCTTTTTTGAGATACAATGATATTGTAGGTGAAAAAATTATTGTTCAGGATTCCATGAAGCGTATCAAATGGAAAATCACCGATGAATACCGTGAGATCGCTGGGTACAATTGCAGGAGAGCCAATGGTATTACACCGGATTCCATTTATGTCATTGGATATTACTGCAATGAAATTCCGATCAGTGGTGGCCCAGAGTCCATCAATGGTCTCCCCGGAATGATTTTAGGCTTGGTTGTACCTAGTCAGCACGTTTCCTATTTTGCAACAAAAGTTGAACTCAGCAACACCGTAGTGATGGACAAAAAGAAATTCGAGAATACCAAAGTCAAACGAATGACAAGAAAGGCCATGACAGATCAGATTACAAGTGTGCTGTCTCAACACATGAATAAAGAAACTGTTCAATTTATTATGGAACTTGGCAATTTATAAAGATCACAGCATGCTGTTTATACAATATGTTGCATATTTCTAACTGTTTAGATAAAAAAGCTCTTCAAAAGAAGAGCTTTTTTTATGGTTTTTAGTTTGTATTGTATTGTTAGTCAATTGTTTGTTTTATTTTTTAATACCTTTTTATTGCTTGTATTTTTTTTGGGATAAACTGAAATTAACTGAAACAAAATATTAGTTTTGTGCACGAATTTTATTATTTATATAATTATATACTATCCAAAACCATATTATGAAAAGAGTGGGGCAACTACTTTTACTTATTTTATTCTGTTTCTGCGGAATAGTTCATGCTCAATCGCGAATTGAAGGAAAAATCAGTGATGTAAAGGATCAGCTTAAGCTGCATAATGCAACCATTATGTTGTTAACTGCCAAAGATTCTATTTTGACCAATTTTACCCGTTCAGATGAACAAGGTAAGTTCTCTCTTGAGCGACCAGATACGGGACAATATTTTATCATTGTAACCTATCCGAAGTATGGTGAATATTACGCGGAGATCTTGCCAGGGCAGCATTACAATAACCTATCTATTGGAATGACCAGCAGCGCAACCTTGCTGGAGGAAGTCATTGTAATGGGACGGGTGCCCATTAGTATCAAGGGGGACACAACGGAATATGATGCTGGAAGTTTTAAAGTGGAAAAGAACGCCAAAGTTGAAGATTTGTTGAAAGTCTTACCTGGGATCACCGTCGATGCCTCTGGAAAAATTACTGCCCAAGGAAAAACAGTGAAGAAAATGCTTGTTGACGGGGAAGAGTTCTTTGGTGACGATCCCATTTTAGTAAGCCGGAATATTCGTTCTGATATGGTTGATAAAATTCAGGTTTATGAAAAGAAGTCTGATAAGGCTGAGAAAACAGGAATTGATGACGGTGAACGTACACAGACAATCAACGTGAAACTAAAAGAGGAAGCTAGACGCGGAATATTCGGAAAAGTTGATGTCGGTGGAGGTAGCGATAAATTCTACGCTGGACAGGGCTTTTTGAACTATTTTAATCAATCGTTTAAAGCTTCGGCTTATTTGATTGCAAGCAATACCGGGAAGACCGGTCTCAGCTATGATGAAGTGAATAGTATGGGGGGAGATTACGATGGCGGTGATAATTTTAATGGCGAAGGTATTCCCAAATCCTTGAATACAGGATTTTTATATTCGGATAAAACCGCTAACAAAAAACATGCTTGGCGGATCGACTATAAGCATATCCGATCTGATGTTGATCTGGATCGCAGTGTGTTTACGCGCAATGCGGCACGCGACACGATATTGACTAGCAATAGCAGCACATTGGCGTCAAATGAGAACAGAAAGCATAATATTGGTTTGAAATATGAATTTAAGGTCGATTCCATGTCGGATTTAACGGTCTGGGCAGGTGCAAACAAAAGACATGATAATAGTTCTTCAGAGACACAATCAACTACTGTAAATCAATTTGATCAAAAGATCAACAATAACATGCGGAAGTTTACGAACGATTCTAAGTCAGAACAGTATAATGCCTCAGCACTCTATGTAAGACGTTTTAAAAAGAAAGGCCGTTCGTTATCATTCAACTATTTTACATCAGGTAATAAACAGGATGGTGAGCAAGATTTGTTTTCTAAACTCAAATTTTACAAAGAAGGGAATGCTGAAAGAGATTCGACTCTCGACCAGAAGAAATTTGTGAAAAACAGCTCTTTTTCCACGGGCGGTGAATTCGCTTATTCCGAACCGATTTCAAAAAAGATGATCCTTTCTTTTGAATATGGATTGAATCTCAACAGAAATAACAACGCAGTTAGATCTTTCGATAAAAATCAGCATACCGGTACTTTTGATAGGCTAGATAGTTTGTATAGCAATGATTTCTTATATAAAACGATAAAAAACACCTATAATTTCGCAATTAATTATAAACCCCTGGAAAAGCTAGTGATCAATGTCTCGAATAAGTTCGAAAACAGTAATCTGTCACAGTTAAACCGGATGGAAAATTCGAGACTCTCACGATCTTTTTTTGTCTATAATCCGGTGGCTAATGTTAATTATGAAATACAAAAAAATAAATCGATCAATCTGGAATATCAGGGTACCAATGGTTTGCCTTCTTTGAATCAGATCCAGCCACTCCGGTCGAATTTGGACCCTTTGAATGAATATCTAGGTAATGAAAATTTGAAACCCTCCTACACCAATAATTTGAATCTAAGCTTTAGAACGTATTCCGTGTTGGAAGATAAGTTTATAGGTATATTTTTGAGTGCATCACGTACCAACAATGCTTTGGTGCAAAATACAACGATTGATTCATTGGGCAAGACGACATTTGTCTGGGGAAATTTGAATCATAACAGCAATAATCAAATTAGCATCAGGCCAATGTATTACGGCAAATTATGGAAAAAAATTCAATTGAGACATGGTGGCGGTCCATCGGTATCTTTCAGCAACAATTATAACTATGTCAATACTGTTTTGACGAATGCCAAAGTGCAGCGTTATGCGATCAATTATAGTCTACAGCGATCGACCACCAAAGGCTTGGACTTTGGTATTGAATTGTCTCCAGGATATCTTATACAAGACAATTCCATCGGTGCAATGGAAGATAGTAAGGGATTTACGTTTTCATCTGAAGGAAACCTAAAGTATTTTCTTCCGGCTAAATTTATTGTGCGGGCAGATTTTAGCTATACGTATCAGGCACCCACGGCGGTGTACAGTAAAAAATTTGAACGATTTGTGCTGAGCCCTGCATTGTCAAAAAAATTCCGAAAAGATGAAAAGCTCGAATTGACCTTTATGGTTAATGACCTCTTCAAACAGAATGTGGGTTTTGACAGAAGTCAAAATGGAACACTACTGACGGAACGCCGATACAATACAATCAGTAGATATTATATGGTTAAGCTCACTTGGGAAATAAATAAAATGCTCGTAAAATCGAAATAAAATGAAAGATATCAAAAATTTACTCGTCCTATTGCTGTTCTTTTTCTGGGGAGCTACAGCTGTTGGACAATATGCTTATTTTCCTACACAAGGAACAATTACGTATGACAAGACTGTGTTTCTTAAAAACCTCCTCAAACGCTATGCAACTTATGCAAAAGACGAGGATACACGAAACTCCATCAAAGAAATGATGGGGCAGATTCCCGAAAATCAGGTGTTGAAAAAGAAACTGACCTTCTCCAATGATGAGGTGCTCTATGAGCATATTGCTGAAGAGTATTCGGACGTTGTTAGTGGCTTGATGCGCTCTGGAATTTTTGAGTCGGGGATAAGTGGCTATCAGAATCTGAAAAGTAAAGCCTTTAATTCTGTCTTTGAGTTAGGTGGGGAAAGGGTTGTCGTGGCGGATTCGACATTGAAGATCAAGTGGAAAATTACGAATGAGTACCGTGAAATTGCAGGTTATCCCTGCCGCAGGGCCAATGGACTTGTACTGGATTCCATCTATGCCGTTGCTTTTTATACGGATCAAATCCCTGTTTCAGGAGGTCCTTCGGCCTTTAATGGATTACCGGGGATGATCCTTGGTTTGGCCGTTCCAGAACTACATTACAATATGTTTGCGACAAAGGTGGAATTGGGCGCTGTAAATCCTTCATCGGCAACATTGTTGAAAAAGAAAGATAAACCCTTGACCAGGCAGCAGGTTTATGACAAACTGAAGGCCTCTTTCGGTGATTACCTGGGTATTAAGATTTACAATTTGGTGATGGCCTGTACATTTCTGTAAAAGCCAACAAAAAAGGCCTTTCATGTGAAAGGCCCTTTTTATGTCTAACTTCGAAAAAGACTATTTTCCGTCGTTTTTCTTAGCAGTAACTTCGTTACGAAGTTCTTGTGCTAAGGTTTTGATTTCTTGTAATCCTTTACGTACACGTGTACCAGCTGCAGAATTACCATTGTTGAAGAACTTGTCTGCATCAGCTTCGATAGAAGCTACTAACTCTTTTAATTTTACGTAGTTTTCCATTTTTTTATAATTATAATTTTAGTTTTTATGGTTTTTCCTAAACACTCCTTAAATATACAAAAACGAATCAAATAGAAAATAAATTTCGTTTTTTTTTATCGAAAAAGCTTAAAAAAAACTATTCAACAATCTTAAGTTCGTCAATAATGTTAGTTGCACCTGCAAATTTATCGATGATAAATAATACATAACGGATATCAACTGAAATTGTACGTTGTAGCTTATGGTCGAAGATCACATCACCAGCCATTGCTTCAATGTTACCATCAAAAGCTAGGCCAATTAATTCACCGTTGCCATTTATCACTGGTGAACCTGAGTTTCCGCCTGTTATGTCATTGTCACTTAGGAAGTTTACTGGTAAATGTCCTTTTTTGTCCGCATAGCGGCCATAGTCCTTATTATTGTACAGATCCATCAAACGCTGTGGCAAATCAAACTCCTCGTCGCCCTTTTTGTATTTTGCAATAGTACCTTTTAACGTCGTGTAAAAGTTCTTGTCAGCATCGTTACGCGGGTCTTGTGGTAAGCCTTTGATCGAGCCGTAAGTTAAACGTAAAGTACTGTTCGCATCCGGATAGAATTTACCTTTTGGATTAGAAGCCAATACACCAGCAACATATTTGCGATAAGCACCTTCAAATTTGTCGTCTTGTGCTTTCCAGCTAGGATCTACTTGACGGTATCTGTTAAGTAGGGCCGAAGAAAGTTTATACAATGGATCATTGGCTAAGATTTCAGCGTTAGGGGTAGCCAGATAATTGTTCAAACGTTCCGCTGAAGCGAAGATGCTGTTCTTCACAGATTCTTTGACATACGCCGTAAAATCGCCATTGTTTTTAGCCGCCAATTCTGCAATATATGGTGCAATATTTCCTGCTTTTTTAGCGTAAAGATTCAATTCGTCAATCAATACCTGCTCTTCAAGCGGCATATACATTTTTTCATAACCTGCATCGATGGCCGACTTTAAACGAGGAAGAATAGCATTTCTTCTTGCTTCATCTCCAGCAGCATAAACTTCTAAACCGGATCCGATTGTATACGGTAACGCTGCCATTGCGCTAGAACGCAGCATGCCCATTAAATAATTGTCATGTCTAGCTTTCTCGTTTGTCGAAGCATAAAATTCGTTGATTGTTTTGATGACATCACCGTACTCTGCTTTGTTAGCAGCTTTATTTGCCCATTTGTCAAATTTAGCTTCGTCTTTTGCTTTCGCTTCCGCCGTTTTATGTAATGTCAAAGCGTCAATCATTCCTTGACGGTTTTTCCAGTAATTCGCTACTTGAGAGTATTTCGAAGCGTAGTTCAATTTGACTGCCTGGTCTTGGTCCATGAATTTTTTCATGGCATCCATACCTGTTTTAGAAGCTTCTACCCAAGCTGGATAAGCGAATTTAACATTTTGGTTGATGCCACCAGAAGGCATCCAACGATTGGTGCGACCTGGATATCCTAAGATCATTGCAAAATCTCCTTCTTGAACACCTTTTAAGCTGACAGGTAGGAAATGTTTTGGTTTCAAAGGAACATTATCTTGTGCATACTCTGCGGGATTCCCATTTTTATCAGCATATACGCGGAAAATCGAGAAATCTCCGGTATGACGGGGCCATTCCCAGTTATCGGTATCACCACCAAATTTACCGATGCTATTTGGAGGCGTGCCCACCAACCGAACGTCATTGTAATCTTGGTATACAAAGTAATAGTACTCATTGCCTTGATAGAACGATTTTACTTCAACCACATACTTGCCATTTTCGCTATTTTCCTTTTGGATTTTAGCAGTCTCAGCAGCAATGATCTTTTTACGTTCATCTTCAGACATTTTGTTGTTGACCAAACCTAAGATTCGTTTTGAAACATCATCCATACGCACAAAAAAGCGAACCGATAGAGACTTAGGTTTTAACTCTTCATTTTTGGATTTGGCCCAAAAACCATTTGTTAAATGATCATTTTCTGGTGTAGAAAGTTCTGCAATAGCACCATAGCCACAGTGATGGTTGGTGAATACCAATCCTTGATCAGAAACGATCTCAGCGGTACAGCCACCATTGAATTGTACGATTGCATCCTTTAAGCTCGAGTGGTTAATGCTGTAGATTTCTTCGGCACTTAAGCGAAGTCCTTTTTTCTGCATATCTGACTCATTCAGACGCTTTAGATACATTAAAAACCACATTCCCTCATCGGCAAATGCAGCAAAGCTTGTTGTGATGAACAACAAACACATCCATAATTTTTTCATATCAACCTGATAAAAAGTTTGTTTATACAGTACAAAAATGCTTTAATTCTCTTAAAAACCAAAATATTAGACTTTATAATATGCTTTTTACCAATTTTTATGTCAATTGAAAGTAAATGTGTACCGTATTGGTTGTCAAGGAAAGTCAAATGGACTCTTTTCCTTATCTTTGCAAGATGCAGCAATCATTTGAAAATTTTAAATTCAATAAACAGATCTTAAATGCGATAGCGGAGGCGGGGTATCAACAACCGACAGAGATCCAAGAAAAGGCAATTACTCCAATATTGGCCGGGCAGGATGTGATGGGAATCGCTCAGACTGGAACAGGAAAAACAGCGGCATTCGTTTTGCCGATGCTGATGAAGCTAAAATATGCTCAGGGAAATGATGCGCGTGCGTTGATTTTGACACCAACGAGAGAATTGGCCATGCAGATCGAAGAAAATATTAAACTGTTTTCTACTTATCTTGATTTGCGTTCAGTGGTACTTTATGGTGGATTAGGACCAAAAACTCAAATAGAAGCACTCGAAAAAGGAGTGGATATTATCGTTGCAACACCAGGTCGATTTTTGGACTTGTACCTGGAAGGGCACATTGTCGTCAAATCACTCAAATTTTTGGTCTTGGATGAGGCCGATAAGATGATGGATATGGGTTTTATTAGTAAGATCCATCGTGTACTTGAAATTGTGCCACGCAAACGTCAGAACTTATTGTTCTCAGCAACAATGAGTGAGCTTGTTCGCAAAATTGCAGGTGATTTCTTGGCGTTTCCAACCATTATTGAGGTATCTGAACAAGCTACACCAGCCAAGACGGTAAGTCAGGCGCTATATGTCGTTCCAAACCAAAAGACAAAATTGAATTTACTTCAACACCTCTTGAAAGATGATGAAGCGTTTAGTCGATTGATTGTTTTCTGTAAAACAAAGCAGGTAGCAGATAATGTCTTTCACTTTTTAGAACGTAAATATGGTAAAGATGAGGTTCGTGTTATTCATGCCAATAAAGGTCAGAATACACGTATCAACTCCATCAATGCGTTTAAGGAAGGGAATATTCGTATTTTGGTCGCAACGGATGTGGCGGCGCGTGGACTAGACGTTTCTAATGTAAGCCATGTGATCAACTTTGAAGTACCTATTGTGATAGAAGATTATGTACATCGCATTGGACGTACTGGGCGAGCTTTCAATGAAGGGGATGCTATCACGTTCTGTAATGAGGCCGAGAAATATTATGTTCGCAAAATCGAAAAATTGATCAAACAAAGTATCCCTGTCCATGCACTCCCAGAGGATGTCTTTATAGAGAAAACACCCTTTCATGAAAAACAGGATATTGCGCGCGAGATTGATAATCAAAAGCGAAAAGATGATCCTGATTTTCAAGGTGCTTTTCACGAGAAAAAATACGTTATCAAACAGAAAGAAGTGCGGGAGGCACAACGAGCTTCCGGATTTAAACCAAAAGCAAAAAGTAAAAGTAAGTCTGCAGGCGGAAAATCGGGAGGAACAAATCGTAATTTTAAAAAACGTTAATTTATTGTGCGCTTTACACCACTAAATATCGCTAGTGCATGCCTTGTTGCCTGGTTTGTTATGGAAAACCCCAATGACGAAAAGGCCTTATTTACTTGGGGCGCATTTATCCTATTGTTGTTGATATTGACCGTCATTGATATTGTATTTAGGGTCTTTGTAAAGCCAAATAAAAAAATGTGGTTATTACAGTTGGCATTTTTGGTCGTCGTTTGTGTCACCAGTTTAATTGTCAAAGTAACCTTTGGGTAAGAGGTAAAATTAAAAATAAAGAAGAGTTAGGTTGTGAATCGATGGCAAATATAGTTCCTGTTTCAAAAAACATAGCTCAATATAAATAGCTCAATAATATTAAAATGAAAAAAGCTGAAATAAAATTACAGGTAGAGTTAGATGAAAACAACGTACCTGAAAATATCATGTGGTCTTCTACAGATGGAAATAATGCGGAGGAATTACCTGCAAAAGCGATGTTTTTAGCCCTATGGGATTCACATTATAAAAATTCAATGCGTATCGACCTTTGGACTAAAGATATGCCCTACGATGAGATGAAACGTTTTTTCTATGAAACGCTACAAACATTGGGCGACTCTTTTATCCGTTCTTCAGGCGGTGATCCGATGGCGGAAAAAGTTATTGGCGACTTGCGTGATTACTGTGCGCATTTTGCAGATAAAATGGAAGTTTTAATGCCACAACAATAGTTTTAACGCTTAACAGAAATTTGACCATGCAATACTTCTTAGTAAAATCTGAACCATTTAAATATAGCTGGGAACAATTTAATAAAGATGGCCGTACATTTTGGGATGGCGTTCGTAATTATCAAGCTAGGAATAATATCAAAGCTATGAAAGAAGGGGATCTGGTCCTGTTCTACCATAGCAATGAAGGAAAAGAAGTTGTGGGGGTGGCGAAAGTCGTCAAGGAATTTTATCAAGATCCGACAACAGATGATGAGCGTTGGGTCGTTGTGGATCTGGCACCTGTTGAGACGCTGAAGAAATCCGTTACGTTGGAAGCCATTAAGGCTGATGAGCAGTTGCAGGATATTGCTTTGGTCAGACAAGGACGTTTGTCTGTCATGCCGCTGAAGCCAGAAGAATTTGATCGGATTTTAGCGCTTGGCAACGCGTAAGCTATCTTAACTAAATCAACCCAGTATATGGGGATATAAATCAAAAAGGGAAAACGATCGTTTTCCCTTTTTGATTATTTACACGGTATGCAAGTCATGAACATCAAGTATTAGTTCTTTTGGCTAAAAAGACTGACCAGCGCTTTTAATTTTTTTGCATTTTCAGGCTTTAATTTCCCTGCGAGAATAAGACGCAGTTCTCTTCGTTGTAGTGCATCTTCGTATGCTTTGTGTTCTGACTCTGTTTCCGGAATTAATACAGGCACAGCTTTAGGGTTGTTATCCGCATCAACAGCAACAAAGGTATAATACGCTTCGTTGGTTTTTACACGGGTGCCTTCCGGTAAATTAGAAGCGAAAATTTCCATGCGTACTTCCAAAGAACTATTAAACGCACGTGTTACTTGAGCTTGTATCGTGACGACCTCACCCAGTTTAATGGAGCGCTTAAAAGATACATTATCAACAGATACTGTGACGACGACATTGCTACAGTGTTTTTGAGCAGCAATAGCCGAACAGATATCCATCCAATACAATAAACGGCCACCCATCAAATTTCCAAATGTATTGGTATCGTTGGGTAATACCAATTCGTTCATCTCTGTGTATGACTCTCGCGCAAATTTCTCTATCATATCATTTTTTGTCATTATCGTCCAAACGTTTTGAATTGATGATCTATGATTGCCAAAGCATCCGTAAATGACGTCGGCACATAACCCAATTCCGCGTTAGATCTAGTCAGATCAAAGCCTGTCTGCCGTGGCCTGTTTTCTGCCTGTCCAATGCTGGCAGCGCTGATCTCCGAAATCAATCCTTTGTCTAGTTGCCAGAAGTCTGCAATTTTGTAGACAGCCTCATTGATTGACATAAGCTCTGCTCCTGAAATATGAAATATTCCCTGTGCTTCTCGGTCAATAGCGAGTTGGCAAGCATAAGCTAAATCATCCACAAAGGTAGGCATTCTCCATTGGTCATTGACTACTTTTATAGGTTCATTTTGTGACAACTTACTTTTGGCCCATAATACGAGATTCGAACGATTGGGGTCAGCATTGATTCCATAGACTAATATTGTGCGAAGGATAGCATAATGACAGCCCGATTGTGCAAGCACTTGTTCGGAAGCATATTTACTTTTCCCATATTCACTTTGTGGATTGGGAAGATCTGTTTCATTATAAGGGGCATTTTTTTTGCCATCAAATACAAAGTCCGTAGATAAGTGGACCAATTGGGTCTGATGTGTAGTACAATAGGAGGCAAGATAGGCCACAAGATCGACGTTAAGCGATTGACATGCGGCTTGATCTGCTTCACAAGCTTCCACACTTGTCATGGCTGCTGTATGTACAATTGCATCAAAAGTTTTTGCAGCTAAAAAATCTGTCAGTTTTTCCCGATCCGATAGGTCTACTTGATAGAAAGTATAATTCACTTGATTCGGGTTGCGATTTGGACCCTTTGAAATGGCAACAACATCATATTGGTCATTTTTTGCAAGTAAATCAACGACTTTTTGGCCGAGGAATCCATTGGATCCTGTCACTAGTATTTTTTTCATCAATAATAATTAAATGATATCCAAGCACCCGTTTATAAAGACTCGTTTGCAGGGACTTAAGTGCGCTGTTTAGTTTATTCGTGTATGTCTACAAACTCGTTGACTAATCTCTGTTATAGCATCTGAGCATATAAAAAGCTAGATTATCACTTGCTGTTAAAGACAAATCCGCTTTTTTTGTTTTAGTTGGTCCATATAAAGTCCATTTTACTGGATTGTTTCATGATATTTTCAACCACTGTTTTTTCTAGATCTAAAATGGATTTTAAAGCATTGTAATCAATTTTATCGGCATCATCGGTCGGCATATGGTAGTCTGGGTGTCCACCAGTATGGAAAAACAACACCGGTATATTCTTTTTGTAGAATGAAGTTTGGTCAGATCCGCCATTACCATCCTTACTAAGATTAAATTTTATAGGGGCCTGAACATCTTTGAATATAGCCGGCCATTGACTACTTGTTCCATAGCCGATTACAGCAAGGCCATTGCTGGGATTATAACGGCCAATCATATCCATATTCAGCATGGCTGTGATTTTCTCCAATGGGAGCGTAGGGTGTTCCGTAAAATATTTGGAACCTATTAATCCCAATTCTTCTGCCCCGAAAGCGATAAATAATAGGTTGTAAGGTTCTTTTTCCTTGTTGCTGCTAAAGTAACGTGCGAGCTCCAATAAACCAGCAGTACCAGAGGCATTATCGTCGGCTCCGTTATGGATTTTGCCTACTCCTAAAGAATCCTTTGAGCTTCCTTGACGACCTGTTCCCAGATGATCGTAATGTGCGCCTATAACAACTGTTAAGTCGGCACCATTGTCAAGAAATCCAATGATATTATCTGCATTTCGAATGCTGTCTGCAACTTTTACCTTCCAGACTTTGGCTTTGAAGGATTGGCGGTAGCCTTTTTCACCTTTAGGCTCAAGTTTGTATTTTTTGAATTCCTTTTCAATATAATCTGCAGCTTTAAAGACTTCCTTACTGCCCGTTCCTCGTCCTTGCATTTTGTCGTCAGCGAGGTAATAAATATGTTTCTTTAAGTTGGAAACTTCGATCTGCTGCGCCTGTGCTATTTGGATTCCTAGTAGGCAGCAAAGTGTCAGAAGTAGACTAATGTTTTTCATGCGAATAGTAGAGTTTAGAAGTTGTATTGGGTTATATGAAAAAAAATAAAAGCCTTGCGATTAACAAGGCTTTTAAGGAATATTTCGTTAATCTTCAACGATTTCGCTGTGTATGCTGGATTTTTCTTCTTTTTCGGTTTTGAAATACCGTTTTTGAAATAACAGGATTAAAACCACCCCAACAGAAATCGCCGAGTCTGCAATGTTAAATACAGGTCGGAAAAAGAGAAACTCTTCACCGCCCCAAAAGGGCACCCAAGAAGGGAAGTTACCTTGAATCAATGGGAAATAAAGCATATCGACTACTTTCCCGTGTAGGAAGGAAGAATAACCACCACCTGCTGGAAACAAACTCGCTTTATCATACCAGGTGCTTTCACTAAAGATGACACCGTAAAAAGCAGAATCGATGATATTTCCAAGTGCACCGGCAAGAATTAAGGCAACATTTAAGATGAAACCCCGGTTGTACTTATTTTTGATCATGTAATGCAGGCCGTATCCAATACCCGCTACGGCTAAAATACGAAATACCGTCAAAAATAATTTTCCATAATCACCGCCAAATTCCATCCCATAGGCCATTCCATTGTTTTCAATAAAATGAATCTGGAAAAATTTGCCCAATACATGGTGGCTTTGTCCGATTGTCATGGATAACTTAACCCAGATCTTCGACAATTGGTCTATTAAAAGTATCGCGACAATAAGCGCGATCGGTTTCGTATAACCCTTCATTGTGTTATAAAAATGGTCTTTGCCTAAACAAAGACCATATATTTAATGCCTAAAATTAATATTGTTTGTTTTTCGCTTCGATGCTCAACGTTGTATGTGGAACAGCTTTCAAACGTTCTTTTTGAATCAGTTTCCCTGTTTCTCTACAGATACCATACGTTTTGTTCTCGATGCGCACCAACGCTGCTTCTAGGTTGTCGATAAATTTCTTTTGACGAGCAGCCAATTGGTTTGTTTGCTCTTTTTCCAAAGTAGCTGAACCGTCTTCCAATGTCTTGTACGTTCCAGCAGTATCGTCGGTACCATTTGCATTACTGTTATTTAGCGTTGCGGTCAACGAGGAAAGCTCTTCTTTTGCTATTCTAAGCTTGTCCAAGATAATATCTTTGAATTCTTGTAATTCTGAATCGCTATAGCGTGTTTTCTCGTTGTTGTTTGCCATAATTTAATTTTTTTGGATTAATGCCTTAAGTTCTTTGCCATCGATCTCGATGGTCTCTCCTTCAGTTAGTGAATCTTCAAATACCAATGAATCGGCCAGAATTTCGGTGCAAATATACGATAAATTTTCGTTGGCAGCATTGACCACTTCTGAAGCAGCTGTTAACTTTACGTTAATTCTATCAGTTACTTCAAATCCTTTATCCTTCCTTAGATTTTGTAGGCGGTTGATCAATTCTCTTGACAAACCTTCTTTTTTCAATTCTTCGGTGATATGTACATCTAATGCTACGGTCAATTTACCTAGGTTCGCTACCTGCCATCCCTCGACGTCTTCTGCTATAATTTCTACATCGCTCAATAGAATCGTATATGGCGTGCCTGCTAGGGCCAATTCGCCTGTTGATTCCAATGAATTTATTTGATCTATAGTCAACGATTGGATAGACGAAGAAACTAACTTCATATCCTTACCAACTTTCGCGCCAAGAGCTTTAAAATTTGGTTTTATTTTTTTCTTAATGATACCGGTGGTGTCCGTAATAAACTCGATATCTTTGATATTCGTCTCCGAAAGTATCAGATCTTTTACTTTTTCTACCTTTTCCTGGAAGGCACTATCAAGTACCGGAACCAAAATTTTGTTTAATGGTTGACGTACGTTGATGGAGGTTTTCTTACGCAAGGAAAGTGTCAAAGACGAGATGTCCTGCGCTAACGCCATACGTTCTTCCAGATCTTTATCGACTAAACTTTCATTGTAAACCGGGAAATTCGCTAAGTGAACGGATTCAACTTGTTCCTTATTCGTTGCTGCATTCAAATCCAGGAATAACCTGTCCGAGAAGAAAGGTGATATTGGCGACATCAATTTCGCAATCGTATCAAGACATGTATAAAGTGTCTGATAGGCCGAAATTTTGTCTTCTGTATAATCTCCTTTCCAGAAGCGACGACGGCAAAGACGGACATACCAGTTGCTGAGATGTTCATCAACAAAGTTTTGAATAGCACGCGCTGCTTTTGTAGGCTCGTAATCCGCCAAGTATTCGTCTACTTCCTTGGTCAACGAATTTAACAAGGAGATAATCCAACGATCAATTTCAGGACGTTTCTCCAACGCAATATCGGATTCTGCATAGGAGAACTTATCGATATTGGCATACAATGCAAAAAAAGCATAGGTATTATATAAAGTACCAAAGAATTTACGACGGACTTCATCCAACCCTTCCATATTGAATTTAAGGTTGTCCCATGGAGCGGCATTGCTGATCATGTACCAGCGTGTTGCATCGGCACTGTATTGATCGATCGTCGAGAATGGATCCACACCGTTGCCCAGGCGTTTGGACATCTTATTTCCATTTTTATCCAATACCAGGCCATTGGAAACGACGTTTTTGAAGGAAACCGATTTGTACATCATCGTAGAAATCGCATGTAAGGTGAAAAACCAGCCCCGTGTTTGATCAACCCCTTCAGCAATAAAGTCTGCCGGGTATGCATGATCGAATCCAGCTTTAAAAGGAAATTGTTCCCCTTTGGCTAATTTTTCGTGATCCAGTCCCCATTGTGCATAGGGCATGGCACCCGAATCAAACCAAACGTCGATCAAGTCAGGTTCGCGGAATAACTTTTGTCCGGCATCAGAAACCAAGACGATATCGTCTACATAGGGACGGTGAAGGTCCAATTGTTCGGTATCGAATTTATCCAAGTAAGCTTTATTTTTCGCTTTTTCATCCTCAGACAGAATGTCGGAGGTCAAAGAAGCTTCCAATAAAGACTTTAATTCAGGTAAGGAACCGATACAAACCTCTTCATTTTCGTCTTCTGAGCGCCAGATAGGAAGTGGAGTTCCCCAATAACGTGAACGTGAAAGGTTCCAGTCTACCAAGTTTTCCAACCAGTTTCCAAAGCGTCCAGTACCGGTTGCTTCAGGTTTCCAGTTGATGGTTTTATTTAAGGCAACCAAATCTTCTTTCACTGCTGTGGTGCGGATAAACCAGCTGTCTAGCGGATAGTAAAGAACAGGTTTGTCTGTCCGCCAACAGTGTGGATAGGTGTGCTCATATTTTTTGACATCGAAAGCTTTGTTGTCCTCTTTTAGTTTGATAGAGATCAATACATCCGTAGGTTTGAAATCTTCTTTTGAACGTTCCTCTGCACTGTAATATTCCTCTTTGACAAATCTTCCGGCAAAATCGGTGATTTCACTTACAAAACGTCCCGTACGGTCAACAGTAGGAACCTCTTTTCCGTTTTCATCTTTCACCAAGATGCCCGGTACACCATGTTCTTTTGCGACACGAAAGTCATCCGCACCATAAGTAGGGGCCGCATGGACGATACCCGTACCATCCTCGGTCGTAACAAAGTCGCCTGGAATAACGCGGAAAGCATTTTCTTGTAAATCCTCGCTGGTGATATAAGGCAACAATTGCTCATAACGCAAGCCAACAAGCTCTTCGCCCACAAATTCTGCTGCAAGCTCCCAAGGAATTACTTTGTCGCCCAATTTATAGTCTTGGAAGGATGCATTTTCGCCTTCTGCTTTAAAATGTTTGCTGATCAGATCTTTCGCTAATACGACGGATACAGGCGCACCGGTATATTTATTGAACGTTCGGATCTTCACATAATTTATTTTCTTGCCTACAACCAGAGCTGTGTTGGATGGTAAAGTCCATGGTGTGGTGGTCCAGGCAATGAATGCAACATCCTCCGCATCGTCGTCAACTAATTTTTCTATAGCTGGATGAAGCTGACTTTTGATCAGTCTAAATTCTGCAACGATAGTGGTATCTTTCACATCTTTATAGGTGCCGGGCTGGTTAAGTTCATGTGAACTCAATCCCGTACCTGCTGCCGGAGAGTAAGGCTGTATCGTATAACCCTTGTACAAAAGACCTTTTTTGTAAAGTTCTTTCAATAAATACCATAAAGTTTCGATGTATTCATTCTTGTAAGTAATATAAGGATGTTCAAGGTCAACCCAATACCCCATTTTGGTGGTTAGGTCATTCCATACATCGGTATATTTCATTACCTCCTTGCGACAAGCGTCATTATATTGTTCTACGGTAATCTTTTTGCCGATATCCTCTTTTGTGATTCCAAGAGCTTTTTCGACAGCAAGTTCAATGGGCAGGCCATGGGTATCCCAGCCGCCTTTTCTTTTCACTTGGTAACCTTTCAAAGTCTTGTAACGACAGAAAATATCCTTAATCGTACGTGCCATCACGTGGTGAATCCCCGGCATGCCATTTGCAGAAGGCGGACCTTCAAAAAATGTATAGGTCTTGCTTTCAGGACGATTATTGATACTTTTTTCGAATATTTTTTCCTGTTCCCAACGGGTCAAAATCTCTTTACCTATCTCGGGTAAATTTAACTGCTTATATTCTTTGTACATCAGACTGTTGTATGCTTCTTTTATAAAGGTCGCTAATTTAGTGATTTATGATGGAAAATGAAAGAGGGCTTTGTTGTACTAATCTCATTAAATCGAGGTCGAACTTTTTGAAATCTTTCCTCGATCAACCGACAAAAAATGAGTGTGGTGTCTACTACGACAAAGGGACTACCTATGGCAGTCCCTTTCTTATTTCATTTGTACTGAAATTCAGTTATGCTGAAAAACTGCTTCCACATCCGCAGGTACTTGTTGCATTGGGGTTATTAAATGTGAAGCCCCTTGCATCGAGTCCCGATTTGAAGTCGATTTCCATTCCGGCAAGATATAGGCCATGTGCTTTGTTCATAAAGATGCGGATTCCTTGAATTTCGTATTCGTTATCGCCGTCCTTTTTCTGGTCAAAGCCCAAGATATAACTCATACCGGAACAACCGCCGCCTTCAACACCGACACGTAAACCAAAATCATCAGAGATTTCTTGTTGATCCTTTAATTTATTTAGTTCCTTGATTGCCCCCTCTGTTAAAGAAACAGGAGCAACTGCTGTATGTTCTGTACTCATTTTAATAGTGTTTTAGCCAATCCAATACAAAAATACATTTTTTTAACGGCAAATTGCTTGACCTGGATTTTTTGACATTTTCGAAACATTCAATTCTTTGTCCGCTTATTTTGTCCGATAGTACCATAAAATGATCCCGACCTAATTAGGTAATTCGCATTAATAAGGCTGTTTTTCTAAGAACATTTAATAAAATATGGCTTTTTGTCGATATTCTTTATGGAATATGCTATCTTTGAGGCATTAAAATAAACTACAAAATTTACTTTACAACATTTAAAAACAATGGAAAGAGATCAAGCCATTTTTAATTTAATAGCTGATGAGCTTAAACGCCAAGAAGAAGGTATTGAATTAATTGCTTCAGAGAACTTTGTTTCAAAACAAGTGATGGAAGCTGCTGGTTCAGTGTTGACAAATAAATATGCAGAAGGCCTCCCAGGAAAACGTTACTATGGAGGTTGTGAAGTTGTGGATGAGATCGAAACCATCGCAATTGACCGTGCAAAACAATTATTTGGCGCAGAATGGGTAAATGTTCAGCCTCACTCTGGTGCTCAAGCAAATGCGGCTGTTTTTTTGGCGACAATCAAACCTGGCGACAAAATTTTAGGTCTTGATTTATCTCACGGTGGTCACTTGACACACGGTTCGCCAGCGAACTTATCGGGTAAGATCTATCAACCATTATTTTATGGTGTAAAAGAAGACACTGGTTTAATTGACTATGAGCAATTGGAAGAAACAGCGCTTCGTGAAAAACCAAAGATGATTATCTGTGGTGCTTCTGCTTATTCTCGTGATTGGGATTACGCACGCATCCGTAAAGTTGCAGACGAAATTGGTGCTATTGTGATGGCAGATATTTCTCACCCTGCAGGTTTAATCGCGCGTGGTTTATTGAATGATCCACTTCCACATTGCCATATTGTTACAACAACGACGCACAAAACGCTTCGTGGCCCTCGTGGTGGTATGATCATGGTCGGTAAAGATTTTGAAAATCCATGGGGTATCAAAACACCTAAAGGTGAAATCCGTACAATCACACAATTATTGGATTTAGCTGTATTCCCAGGTACACAAGGTGGTCCTTTAGAACATACAATCGCTGCTAAAGCAATCGCTTATGGTGAGGCTTTATCCGATGAGTATATGGAATATATCGTTCAGGTAAAGAAAAATGCAGCTGCATTGGCGCAATTCTTTGTAGAAAGAGATTATAAGATCATCTCTGGTGGTACAGACAATCACTTGATGTTGGTGGATCTACGCAATAAAGATATTTCTGGTAAAGAAGCCGAAGCTGTATTGGGTAAAGCGGGTATCACAACAAATAAAAATATGGTTCCTTTCGATACACGTTCTCCTTTTGTGACTTCAGGTGTACGTTTTGGTACTGCTGCAATCACTACACGTGGTATTAAAGAGAATGAAATTATTCAAATCGGTGAATTGATCGATGAGGCATTGAAAAATGCATCTAATGATGCGCAACTGGATTTGATCCATGGTAAAGTAAAAGCAATGATGGCTGAGTTCCCATTGTATAAATAAGACTTTTTCCATAGGAATAGAAAAAGCGGAATTACCGATGCGGTGGTTCCGCTTTTTTTATCCCGTCTTTTTTTCTACTGCTATTTTAGAAAGAATAGTTCCGTTACAGTCTCGTATCAACTTAACTTTTTAGACGAACTTAACAACAATCTTATACGGACTTTAAACGGATTTTATAGGTATTCATCCGAATGAGGTCCCTATAAGGTCCCTATTAGCTCCCTATAAAGTCCGTATGAAGTAATAACTTTAAAACTTGTTATTTTGGAGCTGTTCGAGGTTGTTATTCCATCTTGTCTGAAGGGGCGTACTGTGGTCGAAGAACCTTTATTTTGGAATTATGAGGTAGATAACTTATTTTTAAATGTTAAAAAATCTTAAAATAAATTGTAATAATTTGATTACTCATTTATTTTACGGTAATTTGGTTTTAGATTAATTGATTGTTTTACAATAAGAAAGGATAGTTTATACGGCAAACATTTACATTTTAACACAGAACTGATAATTTATTTGCGAACTGCTAAAAAAGTAAGTGACGTATGAGACTTTTAAAAAGTAAAAGCGATCAAGAGTTGATCCAAATGTATGTCGGTGGCCAAGAGTCCGGTCTAGAGGCATTGTTGAATCGATATAAATCGAAAATATATACTTCCATATATATGAAAGTAAAAGATGAATATCTTGCTGAAGATATTTTCCAGGAGACTTTCATAAAAATCATCAACACCTTAAAATCCGGTAAATATAATGAAGAAGGTAAATTTTTACCTTGGGCTATACGTATAGCGCACAATATGATCGTTGACTTTTTTAGAAAAGCAAAACGTGCTCCGAATATTGTGAATGCCGACGGGTTTGATATTTTTGAGGTGCTCGAATTTAGTGATGAAAGCGCAGAGTCAAAAATGCTCAAACAGCAGGTTGATGTCGACCTTAAAAAAATGATTCAAAAGCTTCCGGACGATCAAAAAGAAGTGCTTATTATGCGTCACTTTTGTGATATGAGTTTTAAAGATATTGCGGAGATAACCGAAGTAAGTATCAATACTGCTTTAGGGAGGATGCGCTACGCATTGAGCAATTTACGTAAAATGATTGAAGGTACTGATCTTACCCTGCAAATGGGCTATTTATAATAAAGGGGGCATTTTTAATGCCCCTTTTTATTTGCATTGCTAATTGGAGCCATAGGAAGTCTCGACGCTTTTGTAGTTTCTCGTCTTTTGTCTTAGTTTCTCATCTTTGTCTTAATAGTATAGCAAGGCTACAATCCGTTGGGCATCGTGTTTTCAAAAGCCATTTGCTTCAATAATAAGCTCCCTGATCGAACTTGAAATAAAACGCATCTCCAATACTCACCGATGAGACTACATCTTGGATTCTTGTTAAATAGCGCAGGTGTTTCACTGTACGAAGCTGAAAATGGAGTTATCTGCCCAAATGATCTGGCAATTATGTCATGTGGAGATCAGAAGAACCTGTTCTTTTTGTCAGGTCAAAGACTTTTTTTATCTTAGAAATTCATGCATATGCCTTTTTTCGACGATTGGAATAAGGTTTGATAGTCATATAATAAAATAAAACGATTGAATAGCTATGTACTTGATTTTATTTATTGGAATAATGGTGGTAAGCCTGATTGTCCAAACAAGATTCAAAAACAAATTTAAGAAATACGCCGAAATGCCTTTGAGCAATGGGATGTCTGGAGCTGAGATTGCGCAAAAAATGTTAAATGATAACGGTATATATGATGTAAAGGTAGTGTCTATTCCAGATCGCTTGGGAGATCACTATAATCCGTCAGATAAAACCGTAAATTTAAGTCCTGAAGTTTACAGTGGCCGCAGTGTTGCAGCTGCAGCAGTAGCGGCGCACGAATGTGGTCATGCTGTACAGCACGCCAAAGCCTATAAATGGTTGGGATTCCGTTCGGCAATGGTTCCGATGGTAAATGTGGCCTCTAAAATGACATCATGGGTATTGATGCTGGGTGTTATGCTATTTGCTTTTTCCAAAGGGGGTAACCCCTGGCTTTTAGCTGTTGGAGTGGGGGCTTTGGCTATTACGACCCTGTTTTCTTTTATCACCTTGCCCGTAGAGTTTGATGCGTCGAACCGCGCACTGGAATGGTTAAACCATGCTGGTGTAACCTATAATGGCGAAGAACATGACGGTGCGAAAGATGCTTTGAAATGGGCAGCGATGACTTATGTCGTAGCGGCGTTAAGTGCGTTGGTAACACTTTTGTATTATGCGTCTATTTTATTCGGTGGCCGTAGAAGTGATTAAATACGGATATTGTAACTTTATCCTACAAAAATGCGATTATTTTTCATAGTCGCATTTTTTATGGGGTGTTAATGAGGTTACTATAGACAATTTTTTTAACTTTGCTGTTTATATAGAATAAGATTCAGATTTTATGTTTTCAAATCTTCAAGATAAGTTAGATAGGGCCTTTAAAGTATTAAAAGGACAGGGTAGTATTACCGAGATCAACGTTGCAGAAACGATGAAAGAAATTCGCAAAGCGTTGTTGGATGCCGATGTGAATTATAAAACTGCCAAAACTTTTACCGACGATGTTAAACAAAAAGCTTTAGGCGAAAATGTACTGACAAGTATTTCCCCAGGCCAATTGTTGACGAAGATCATGAACGATGAGTTGACAGCTTTGATGGGCGGATCTGTTACGGAGCTTGAGACTGGAAAAAATCCAACAGTCATTCTAATTGCGGGTTTGAATGGTGCTGGTAAAACAACTTTCTCCGGTAAGTTGGCCTTGTACCTTAAAGATAAAAAGAATAAAAAACCATTGTTGGTGGCTGGTGACGTTTACCGCCCTGCAGCGATCGATCAATTGGAAGTGCTTGCCGAACAAGTGGGCGTACCAGTGTATGTGAATCGTGAATCTAACGATCCTATTGCGATTGCCAAAGCCGGTGTGGAAGAAGCAAAACGCAATGGAAATAATGTCGTAATCATCGATACAGCCGGTCGTTTGGCCATCGATGAGCCTTTAATGGTGGAGATTACAGCAGTTAAAGAGGCGACAAAGCCAGACGAAATCCTATTTGTTGTGGATTCAATGACTGGTCAGGATGCCGTGAATACAGCTAAGACGTTCAACGACCGTCTGGACTTTACAGGTGTAGTATTGACTAAGTTGGATGGTGATACACGCGGTGGTGCAGCTTTATCGATTAAATCTGTCGTTAATAAGCCTATCAAGTTTATTGGTACAGGTGAAAAGATGGATGCATTGGATGTATTCCACCCTGATCGTATGGCCTCTCGGATTTTGGGTATGGGTGACGTGGTATCCTTAGTGGAACGTGCACAGCAACAGTTTGACGAGAAGCAAGCCGCAGAGCTCCAAAAGAAAATCCGTAAGAATAAATTCGATTTCAACGATTTTAAATCCCAGATTCAACAAATCAAGAAAATGGGTAATATGAAAGACCTCATGGGAATGATCCCTGGCGTTGGGAAAGCAATGAAAGATATTGAAGTCGATGACAATGCTTTCAAACCCATTGAAGCGATTATCGATTCCATGACACCTTTTGAACGCGAAAACCCAGATGTCATTGATCAAAAACGTCGTTTACGTATTGCGAAGGGATCAGGTACTGATATTAATGAAGTGAATAAGTTATTGAAACAATTTGGTGATATGCGTAAAGTCATGAAGCAGATGTCTAATCCGGCGATGGCGGCTAAATTGATGCGTAATATGCCCAAAATGCCAGGAAAAATGTAATTTTTGGAGAATAGTTACATCATAAGAAGGGCATCGTTTTATACGATGCCCTCTTTTTTTTCTGAAAATGTCTGATCTTATTGGCCAGAAAGAACCTTCAGTCCGCTTTCATTGCTGTTGGTGTCTGCAAAGTCATGAAGGTTTTGAACATGGCATTGCTCTTTCGATTAAGTTTCGGTTGCTGCTAAGTGCTGCACCAGATGAATTGGGGACTGCTTGCAGACCGGATACGGGGCATTAGTGCCTTAAAATTCGAACTGTTTTTAAAGAAATAATTCGTAATTTCAAGTTCCTCACCCGAGTAAACGAAATATTTGTTAAATTTGTAATTATTATGGATGACCCCGCGCAATTATCGGAATACGGCAAAATCCTTATCATTCTGCTGATAGGGGCGCTGTTAGTCTGTGCGACCATTTTTCTAGCACGTTTAATCTCTCCGAAAAAGAATAATCCCATCAAATCTGGTACTTACGAATGTGGAGAGGATCCCATTGGTTCTTCTTGGGTTCAGTTTAATCCACGGTTCTATGTTATTGCCCTTGTATTTTTACTTTTTGATGTAGAGCTTATTTTTATTTTTCCATGGGCCACTGTATTTGGACAGTCCGAATATATTGCGGCAGATGGAAGATGGGGGTGGTTTACCATGATTGAAATGGCTATGTTCATTGGCATTTTAATTTTAGGATTGGTTTTTGTCTGGAAAAAGGGCGATTTGGAATGGGTTAAACCGAATGTGTCCTTACCTAAAGTTCCTGTGGCTATCCCGGATAGTGCCTATGCAAGCCTGAATAGTAGGACGTATCAGGTGCGTGATTATGCACGGATTGTAGAAGATGCTGTCGCGCACAAAACGACGACAGATGAACACGTGTCGACGCCGAAACCAGCCTTTAAACCTCGATTTAAAAAACCTGAGTAAGCATGAGTTTAGATAGTCAATTGCAGAATAATGGTATTATTGTTGCCAAATTAGATGATTTGCTGAATTGGGCAAGGTTGTCTTCAATGTGGCCCATGAGCTTTGGTATTGCTTGCTGTGCCATTGAAATGATGGGGGCAATGGCTTCAACGTATGATTTAGACCGGATGGGCGTATTCCCAAGGCCTTCTCCACGGCAATCCGACGTGATCATTATTGCTGGAACGGTTACTTTTAAGATGGCCGATCGTATCAAGAAACTATATGAACAGATGCCCGATCCTAAATATGTTATCTCGATGGGCTCTTGCTCCAACTGTGGCGGTCCATATTGGCAGCATGGTTATCATGTGGTCAAAGGGGTAGATCGAGTGATCCCTGTGGATGTTTATGTCCAGGGCTGTCCGCCACGTCCCGAGGCATTAATTGGTGCTTTTATTGAGTTGCAAAAAAAGATAGACAAAGAAAGCTTGTTGGGTGAGCAATTGTTCAGCGCAAAAGCTTAAAAGATAAATTTTATAAGATTTTAAATCAATTATGGCAAAAGATTTTTATGGTGAATTGCAATTGGGTATTCTTGGCGGTGGTCAACTGGGAAGAATGCTCATCCAGGAAGCCATTAATTACAATGTAAATGTTCATGTATTGGACCCGGATAAGAATGCTCCTTGTCGCAAGTTGTGCAATAAATTTGAATGTGGTTCATTGGGCGATTTTGAAACGGTCTATAATTTCGGTAAGGATTTGGACATGATCACGATCGAGATTGAGAAGGTGAATGTAGATGCTTTAGAGAAACTGGAAGGCGAGGGCGTTATCGTGTACCCACAATCACGTATCATTCGTCTGATTCAAGATAAAGGTCTGCAAAAGCAATTTTTTAAACAAAATGATATCCCCACTTCGGCATTTCAATTGATATCCAATAAAGATAATTTAGTGAATGCCTCGTTAAACTTACCCTATATCCAGAAATTGCGTAAGGATGGATACGATGGGAAAGGGGTAAAGAAGATTGTTAACCAACAAGATATACAAGATGCTTTCGAAGAACCCAGCTTAATTGAAGAATGGGTAGATTTTGAAAAAGAAATTGCGGTCATTGTTGCCCGGAATGATAAAGGTGAGGTGTCTACATTTCCAATGGTAGAGATGGAATTTAATCCTCAGGCTAACTTGGTGGAATTTTTGATTTCGCCGTCTTTGTATGGTGTAGAGATCCAACAACGCGCAGAGGCTATAGCAAAAAAGATTGCCGATGATCTGCAGATCGTGGGTATATTGGCTGTAGAGATGTTCCTAACGAAAAATGGTGATATTCTGGTCAATGAATTGGCTCCGCGTCCGCATAATAGTGGTCACCAGACCATAGAGGGTAATTATGTGTCGCAATTTGCACAGCATTTAAGAGCTATCTTCAATCTACCGTTAGGTGATACCAGATGCAGAACGAACGCCGTTATGATTAACCTGTTAGGTGAACCTGGCTATGAAGGATTGGCCAAATACGAGGGTGTAGAAGAGGTGTTGGCAATGGAAGGCGTATATATCCATTTATATGGAAAGAAATATACGAAGCCATTCCGTAAGATGGGCCATGTTTGTATTATCAATGATGACCGGGAGAAAGCGATCTCCAATGCAAGAAAAGTACAAGAAATATTAAAAGTTAAAGCTTAAACAATACTATGTCAGTCAATAATAAGGCCCAGGTAGGCATTATCATGGGAAGCAAATCAGATCTTCCTGTTATGCAGGATGCGATAGATGTGCTCAAAACCCTTGGGGTGGAATTTGAGGTAACGATCGTATCAGCACATCGTACACCACAACGTATGTTTGATTATGCCAAAAATGCAGCATTTCGTGGTTTGAAAGTTATTATTGCTGGAGCGGGTGGTGCTGCGCATTTGCCCGGAATGGTCGCTTCAATTACACATTTACCTGTAATAGGCGTACCTGTAAAATCATCAAATTCCATTGATGGATGGGACTCGGTACTTTCTATCCTTCAGATGCCCAATGGTATTCCTGTAGCAACTGTCGCTTTAAATGCGGCGAAGAATGCAGGTATATTGGCAGCTCAGATTCTGGGTACACATGATGAAACAATCAGCAAGAATATTATCGAATTTAAAGAAGAGTTGGCGAGAAAAGTAATCGAGACCGCAGTAGAGGTCGAAGATACCGAATTCTAAGCTGACAATCTTACAAAATAAAAAAAGGGAGCATTGCTCCCTTTTTTTATTTTGTAAGATTTGCCTGAACATAATCGTAACTTTTTTTGAGACTTTCGATCTTATCTGGCATATAGATATTGTCTTGCTCGACAAATGCATATTTAAGTCCGGCTTTATTCTTTTCTTTGACGATTTCAGGGAAGTTGATGCTTCCGGTCCCCACTTCGGTATACTTGATGTCATTGAAGATTTGCTCAATCGGCAATTTTCCATCTTTGGGCCATTCAATGGGATTGGATTTTGTTTTATCCATATCTTTGACATGCCATAGTTTAAAACGGTTGGGGAATTTTTCAAACAAGGCTATCGGGTTTTTACCCGCTTTTTCTGCCCAGAAAAGGTCTAATTCAAAATCGACCAAATCAGGTTCAGTGAATGCTAACATCACCTCTTCACCGGTCGTATTATTGCCCAGATCCCTAAATTCCCAGAAATGGTTGTGGTAGGCAACTTTTAGACCCAATTTTTTAGCCTGTTCACCAGCTTTATTCAATTGCTCGGCAGCATAGAGATAATCATCTTTTTTCAATGCATTCAGATCAAACATCGGTGTCACAGGAGCAATTACATATTCTTGGCCAAGTTCTTTTGCTGCATCAAAATAAGCCGCAAGATCTTCTTTGTCGGTATGCGCTTTACTGAGGTATTTGGACATATCGTAATGGCCTGAATGTGTTTTTAGACCGTTATCATCCAATATTTTCTTCAACTCTTTGTAAGGCAATTTCCAGAACTGCTTGGCTGTGGCGTCTATCCCATAGAGCTCAACATGTTTATACCCAATTTTGGCAATTTGTTCCAAAGATCCTTTCGGATCTTTATCCATTAAATCGCGAATGGAATACAGCTGTACGCCTATATTCTGTAATGGATTGTCGCTGATTGCACCGGCTTTATTTTGACAAGATATAAAGTTGGGCACCAGATAAGCTGCCGAAAGACCTATTCCAGCTTGCTTTAAAAATTGACGACGAGAATTGTTCATCATATAATTGATTACTTGTTAGTGTACAATGTACAATTATTTGTTCAGAAATCAATGGTACAACAGGGAATATTTTTGAAGTGTATGCTGAATCTTAACCCATAAAATTTTTGGAAGGTCAATGTCTTGTAGGTTGGGAAGAGTTCTTTTTAGGGGAGGAGTGCGGAGTTCTTCACACCAATAAAAAAGGTCTGAATATTTTTCAGACCTTTTTTCTATTCAAGTAGGAAAACTTAAACAGTCATGATATCTTTTTCTTTCAGTTCAGCCAATTTATCAACTTTTACAATGAATGCATCTGTTAATTTTTGAACTTCACCTTCTGCAGTTTTGATTTCATCTTCAGAAGCGCCGTCATTTTTTAATTTTTTGATGGATTCGTTGACATCTTTACGGATATTACGTACACCAATACGGCCTCTTTCAGTTTCTTCTTTTACTTTCTTAACCAAATCACGTCTTCTTTCTTCTGTTAAAGGAGGAATATTCAGACGAATAACGATACCGTCATTCTGTGGGTTGATTCCTAGGTTAGCGTCAGTGATAGCTTTTTCAATTGCGTTGATGAGCGATTTTTCCCAAGGTTGGATAACAATAGTCCGTGCATCAGTTGTATTGATGTTGGCCACTTGTGAAAGTGGAGTGGCGCTACCATAATAGTCTACTGAAATTCCATCTAACATCGATGGAGAAGCTTTACCCGCACGAATTTTAGTTAATTCGGATTCGGTGTGAGCAACTGCTTTGGACATCTTGTCTTTACAATCGTCCAATTCAATTGAAATTAGTTCGTTCATATAAGATTACGTTTTTTACAGATTTAAATTATTTAACCACAGTTCCGACATGTTCACCATTAGCAAGTTTCAATAAGTTGCCTGGTTTGTTCATATCAAATACGATGATCGGTAATTTGTTTTCTTGACAAAGGGTAAAGGCTGTCATATCCATAACATTTAATCCTTTCTCATAAACCTCTGTGAATGATATTTCTTCAAATTTTGTTGCAGTAGGATCTTTTTCAGGATCTGCGGTGTAAATACCATCCACACGGGTTCCTTTCAATACGGCATCCGCATTGATTTCGATTGCACGCAAAGATGCAGCGGTATCCGTTGTGAAATAAGGGTTTCCTGTACCAGCTCCGAAAATAACAATACGGCCTTTTTCCAAATGGCGTACAGCTCTTCTGCGAATAAATGGTTCGCAGATTTGCTCCATTTTGATCGCAGTAAGCAAACGTGTCTTTTTCCCAACTTTCTCAAGCGCATCTTGAAGTGCCATGCTGTTGATGACTGTGGCAAGCATGCCCATATAGTCTGCTTGAACACGGTCCATGCCTGATTTTTCGGCGCTTAGACCACGATATATATTACCGCCACCGATAACAATTGCAATTTCTAGACCTTGATCGTGAAGTTCTTTGATATCATTAGCGTATTGTGATACACGGTTAATATCGATACCGTAGCTTTGGTCACCCATTAAGGATTCACCGCTAAGTTTTAATAAGATACGTTTGTATTTCATAATTGTTTTTTTGGAAATTTTCCAAAGGTCAAAGATAAAATATTTTTTTTATCCCTTAAGCCTAAAATAATATTTATTGTGCTTTTATTGTTTGATTAATGACTTCTCCGTAATACTGTTCATATAAAGGCATAATATTGGACAATTGGAATTTTTTCGCATGATTTAATGCCGCTTCCTTAAATTTTTCTAAGCGCTCTCCATCTTCCAAGATATAAATCGCATTCTTTGCCATATCTTCAACATCACCAACAGCACTGAGAAATCCAGTGACGCCGTTTTCATTCAGCTCAGGTAACCCTCCAGTATTGGAAGAGATAACTGGAACTTGACAAGCCATGGCTTCTAAAGCCGCAAGACCGAAACTTTCCGAACTTGAAGGCATCAGAAATAGATCTGATACAGACAGTATTTCTTCCACTGCATCCTGTTTCCCCAAGAAACGGACGTCCTTGCATACATCAAGTTCTCTGGATAGCTCTTCTGCATTTCGACGCTCAGGGCCGTCACCTACCATCAATAATTTGGAAGGGATAACATCATGTACTTTCTTAAAAATACGGATGACATCTTCTGTATTTTTGACTTTTCTAAAGTTGGACGTATGGACCAATATACGCTCATTGCCGGGGGCAATGGCTTTTTTGAAATGTGACCGATCTTTATTGCTAAATCTGTCGAGGTCAATAAAGTTGGGAATCACTTTGATATCGCGCGTAATATCAAAATATTGAAGCGTCTGATCTTTCAGATTCTGTGATACAGCGGTTACGCCATCGGACTGATTGATGGAGAATGTTACGACCGGACTAAAACTCTTGTCTTTGCCAACCAATGTAATATCCGTCCCGTGTAAAGTCGTCACGACAGGAATATTAATGCCGTAGGTAGTGAGTAAGATCTGTTTGGCCATAAATGCCGCTGATGCATGTGGAATGGCATAGTGGACGTGGATCAAATCCAACTTTTCGAAGCGAACAACATCAACCAGTTTGCTGGCTAACGCAGATTCATAGGGTAGAAAATCAAAAAGAGGATACTGCGAAACAGCTACCTCATGATAGTATAGGTTTTCAGAAAAGAAATCCAGACGTGCAGGTTGTCGATAGGTTATAAAATGAATCTCATGTCCATTTGCGGCCAAGGCCTTTCCTAGTTCGGTTGCAACTACACCACTTCCACCAAAGGTGGGATAACAAACAATTCCTATTTTCATCTGCGTAATTATGTCTGAGCGCATATTTTAACGGCATCCCGTTATAAACGCTGTTTATTTTTTGTTAAAAGGCTCCCGGGAACCTCGTGTTAGTACTTTGATTGTCGTTGTTCAAGACTCGCAATGTCCATTACATACAAACGCTATTCATTCATGTGGCACCGACGAAGTTCTTTAGCTTGACAATTGCCCTCTTATTTTACTTTATGATAACAAGGTAAATTGAAGATGCTTATTCCTGAATTTTGTGTTGCAAATTTCGTCTATTTATGCGTAAAATAACAAAAACCAATTGCCATAGTTTTGTGAATTTTTTGATTGGTTAAAAAGCACTATCTTTAAATAGATATTAAATCGGTATATGGATAACTTTATAAGTGATATTTCAGGACAGCAATTTCCTTCGGAACAACGTATTTTGGGGGCTTCAATCCGACAACCCATTTTTAAGCTGATAAAAAAGGAATATCCAGGTTTTAGTAAGGACAAGTATATCGCCGCAAGTGAGTTGACACGATTTAAAGAAACTTATATCGCCGAATTTCTGAAAGATGAGTCTGGACAGTTAAGTCAATTGGATCAGCAGGTCATCAACAGTTTTAAGGAAAATAAAGTGATCAGCGCAAGTTTGGATGGAGATAATATGGAGCCAGTCAGCGTAGGAGACCGGGTTGCCGATAAAGTGGCTGAGTTTGGCGGAAGCTGGACCTTTATTATTTCCTTTGTCTTATTTTTGATTGTCTGGATTGCGGCCAATATCTTTTGGTTAAATAATAAAGGCTTTGATCCTTATCCCTTTATTTTACTGAACCTGATTTTGTCCTGCGTAGCTGCTTTGCAAGCTCCAGTTATTATGATGAGTCAAAACAGACAAGAAGATAAGGATCGTGAACGTGCAAGAAATGACTATATGGTCAACTTAAAGGCTGAACTCGAAATCAGGGAATTGCATGAGAAAATAGATCATCTCATTATCCGCAAAGAACAAGAACTTGTCGAAGTACAACGGGATCAAGTGGAAAAATTGAGCTTTCTATTAAAAAAGATGGAAAAAATAGAAGAAGCATTTAAAAATAAATGAATTTAGAAGGAGTAATAGGAGAACTTACGTTTAAGTTTTCCAGATCGGGTGGAGCAGGTGGACAACATGTAAACAAGGTGTCATCGAAAGTATTGTTGCAGTGGGATGTTGCGCTATCCACAGCTGCTTCTGTTGAAGAAAAAGCAATGATTTTCAGCGCGTTGGCAAACCGTATCAATAAAGAAGGAATACTGCAATTGGAGTGCGATATCGATCGGTCGCAGATCCGTAATAAAGAAATCGCAATCGATCGCTTTAAGCGTATAGTGGAAGGCGCACTTGTGCCAGCAAAACCCCGTAAAAAAACCAAAACTCCGTATTCGAGTGTGCTGAAAAGACTGGATCGAAAGAAACAGCAGTCTCAATTGAAAGCCTCAAGGAAAAAGAATTTCGACGAATAAAGATGACAATATCACGTATTGTTGTAAATTAATTGTTTAATTATCAGTATTTTGTATTTTAAACTAATTTATTAGTTGTAAAACTATGATTTTAGTTATAACTTGTGTATTGATTTATTATTTTGGTATTTATTTTATTCCTGAGGAGTTATGGAGGATTTTAAAGAGTTAACGAAAGCTGAGGAGCAGATTATGCAAGAGCTCTGGGAGATGGGCCGTGGCTTTGTCAAAGAAATTATTGATCGACTTCCGGAGCCGAAACCGGCCTATAACACGGTCTCGACCATCGTTCGTATTCTCGAAACAAAGGGCTTTGTAAGGCATGAATCTTTTGGTAAAAGTCATCAATATTTACCAAAGATTTCAAAAGAGGAATATAAGAAAGGTATCACAGGAAAGTTATTAACGAATTATTTTGATAATTCGCCCAAGCGTATGCTCTCTTATTTTTTGGAAGAGAATAGGCTGGACATCAAAGAACTTGATGACATCTTATCGATCATCGAACGTAATAAATAACAACCAATACCCTTTTATAAACTTTTTGATTATGATTTACTTATTGATTGTCAATATTTCATTGATTATCAGTTTTGTGCTCTACAAACTGATTTTTAGAAAACTTACTTTTTTTCAATGGAACCGGATCTATCTGATTGGAATGGTTGTATTTTCCTTATTAGCTCCTGTGGGTATTTTTATTGAATTACCCAAGACGGAAATGATTTCCAATCATATTCCACAGGTCGACTTAGGAACATATATGGATGTCGAAATCGGGAGCCCGATCGAAAAAAAAACTCTTTTTCTGTTGGATATTCTTGCCAAGATCTATTGGATAGGAGTGGGAATCGCCTTTTTTTTCCTGGCGATACGGATCAGGCAACTTGTTCGGGTATTGCGTTCTTCTCCTGAGTACCTGAGTTTTTCTTTTTTTAATCGGGTTGTGATTGGAAAATCGATTAAAAACAAGAAGAATATTGCATGGCATGAGCAGGTTCATGCTGAGCAGGGACATTCCTATGATTTACTGTTGATTGAGCTACTTAAAATTTTCAATTGGTTCAATCCTGTTGTGTATTTCTTTCAAAAGGAAATAAGGTTTCAACACGAATATATTGTAGATGAAATTTGCTCGACCGATAAAGTGGCTTATGCAGAAATGCTGGTTGCTCATGCATTACGTACAGATCAATTGGCTTTTTCACATGAGTTTTCCAATCATTCTTTTTTAAAGCAGCGCATCACGATGTTATTTAAAGATAAATCTGTACAAAGACAACGCTTGTTATATGTGATTGTGCTGCCCATGTTATTGGTGGTAGCGGGGTCTACGTTGGTCTTTAATACGAGTAGGGCCAAGGCTATGGTAGCGGATGTAGAAGAAAGCGTTAATGGCTTAACTGTGACTGATGAGCAGACATTGCCGAGCCAGTCTGAGGAGCTAAAAAATGGACAGGTAAATGAAGACAGTAAGGTCTACAAAGATCCTGAGATCATGGCTATTCCAGTTGGAGGAATGAAAAAGTATGTCATGGGATTGGGCAGTAGAATCCACGTGAGTGATGAAGCAATCAAAAATAATGTGATCGGGGTAATTGTCATCTCAGCCATCGTGGAGAAAAATGGTGAGTTGAGCCATATAAAGGCTAAGAATGATTTGGGCTATGGCCTGGCATCCGCTGTGGAAAATGCTGTAAAAGCAAGTGGGAAATGGAAACCTGCAATCGTCAATGGGAAAGTCGTTCGATCGCTGCTTTCCTTACCCGTTACCGTTGGCGGAAAAACGACGTACTATTGGGAGGAAACTGACACATTGGGCAGAAAGGTCCGGATGTCATCTCATTCATTCCCGGGCGCTGAATCTGGTGAAGAGACGGAAAAACAACTCAAGGAAGTAAAATCGATAAGGACGGAAGATGAGAGCGACCGCTGGAATCTTTCATTGGATTTTCAGTCCGATTTAGTAACTTTTGATAAAGTTGAGGTGCAACCAACACCTATTGGAGGAATGCGATCTTTTATGATCTGGGTAGGCGATAATTTTGTTTTTCCGGAAGCAGCAATTAAACGGGAGGTTAAAGGCATTGTTGAAGTGGCTTTTATTGTCGAAAAGGATGGCAGTTTATCCCATGTTGATGTGAAAAAAGATCTTGGTTATGGAACCAAAGAGGCGGCATTGGAGCTCCTAAAAGGTGCGAAAAAATGGAAACCGGGATTAGTTAACGGTAAACCGGTACGCGTGGCTTACACATTGCCTATTCGTTTAAATTTAAAGAAGTAAAGATTAGATCATAAATATGCAGAGCAGATTCATTCAAATTTTCTATTTTATTGTGGTTTTGGCCATGCTTTCTTCCTGTAAGTCCTATAAAGTGGTTCCCAACGGTTTTGCTGTACAAGGTGATGAGTATTTTGTTAATATTAACAAAGAGCTTACCGTATTCCTCGGGGATGATATTATGGAGGATAAAAATTGGCAAGGTAAGACTAATCCGATTAATGCAAAGCAGGTTGACAATCGATTTCGTCGTGTATTACGCCATTTACGCTATTCAGATACCGCGTATCAGGTTTTGTTTTCTGGACATCTGGAAGGAAAATATCAGTATGACATGCTTGCTGTAGTCAACAACTCGCCAAATGTAAAAGGGAAAAAAAATCACCTACTTGATTTAAGTTCTTTTCAACGGGAGCAAAATAAGGAGGGACGATATTTTTATACGACTACAACTTTTAAGGGACAAAAGCTGCTTCATTTTGTAATTCCGTTTAACGGGCGCCTTTGGCAAGAGAAAATGGTGTCGCTGATCTTTCTTTTCCCGGAGGATTTTACCGATATCGCGTGGGCGAAGGATGTAGTGATGTCTAATGTTGCTATGTATCGCGATCGTTATAAATTTACCCCGAGCCGCACAGAGATTTTATGTCCTGATGATGGTAGTAGCCGTTCGCATTTAGATTATAAAATTCCGGAAGAAAAGGTGAATAAAACAGGTTACATGTTAATGAAAGCTTATGGTGAAGTTGGCGGAGAACGAAAACTGGTTGTTTACCGCGTGATGAAGCCTGGTGATTTTTATGGTTCCTTTGTGACTTGTAAAGGGGATTATGAAATTCTATATACCACATTGCAGGACAAGATTGTTTGGCAGACCAAGGTGAATACAGAGCGGGATGTCGAATTCTAACGAAATAAATTGAAAGCCTTGGATCAATAATCCAGGGCTTTCAATTTATTCTTTAAATGTGAAATTTCATTTTGGAGCTGTTCAACTTTCTCCAATAGGTGACTGGCAACCTGAATTCCGGCAGGATTTACTTCAAGATCATAGTAGAGATTTGAAAAGCGTTCCAATTTTTGGAGCTCTTCTTCATCAATATATTGTTCTTCTTGTTGAATGACAATATGTATGAGTCCGTATTCCTCCATGGTTTGCAGGAATGTTGTTTCAACCTTTCTGGACTGGCAGAAGTCGATGACTTTAATGAGTGTCGTTTCCATAAGATTAGTGTTTTAAATCCTTCAATTGTTGGAACAAGGCCTTTTCTTCGGCAGACAGATTATTGGGCATTTGAATATTCAATGTGACATACAGATCGCCAAATTCACCTTCTTTGCGATACAAGGGGAATCCTTTTCCTTTAAGTCGCATTTTTGCACCATTTTGACTTTCGGCTTTAATCTTCAGTTTAACTTTGCCGCCGAATGTATCTAAGGTTGCTTCACCGCCTAAAATAGCTGTATAGAGGTCTATATCAAGTGTTGTGTATAAGTCATTCCCCTGACGTTTAAAACGGGCATCAGGTGTGATGTTGATGGTGATATAGAGATCTCCTTTTGGACCACCGTTGATGCCCTCTCCGCCATAACCTTTCAGTTTGATCTTCTGACCATCCTCCACGCCAGCATGAATCGTGATGCGGATACTTTTTCCATTGATATTGAAGGTCTGTTGATGTGTCGTGTAAGCTTCTTGTAAGGTTAAGCTGAGCTCCGCATTAAGGTCCTGGCCGCGGAATGTACTTTGGCGGCCTCCTCCGCGTCTGCTACCAAACATCTGTTCGAAGAAATCAGAGAATTGCCCATCATCAAAGTTTCCAGTGTACTCATGGGAACCGCCACCACCAAATGGATTTCCTCCAGCGCCGAATGGATTTCCTCCGTTAGATTGTGACTGACGGTATTGTTGTTGCGCTTTTTCATACCCCTCTCCATGTTGCCAATGTTCACCGTATTGGTCATATTTTTTGCGCTTTTCGGGATCGGATAATACTTCATTTGCCTCATTAATCTCCTGAAATCGTTGTTTGGCCTCATTGTCATTGGGGTTGACATCAGGGTGGTATTTACGGGCTAGTTTTCGATATGCTTTTTTGATGTCATCAGCAGAAGCTGTTTTATCAATGCCAAGCACTTTATAGTAATCTACAAAAGCCATAAATTATACTTGTTTTGTATTAAAGATAACAATAATTGTGAATAAAAGGTTTATGCTAAAGGTCATTTTAGTACATAAAAAAAGCAAGTAAACAATCATTTACTTGCTTTTTGTATTGTACAAAATAATCCTTGATAAAGCCGATAATTTGACCTTACTCTTTATTACTGTCGATGACCAGGCGATTTTCCCTATTGGCTATTTGCCATGCCGTGTAAAATGCGAGCTTTTCGCGTTTTACCATTAATGGAAAGTCGATCTTGTCATAGGTATCTGCAGGCGTGTGGTAGTCCGGATGCAGGCCCGAAAAATAAAAGACAGAAGGAATACCTTTCTTGGCAAAGTTATAATGATCGGATCTATAGTACAAACGCATAGGATCCTTTGGATTGTCATACATATAGTCAATCTCCAGTTTCGTATGTTTTTCATTCTCATTTTTATTGATCTCATATAACTCGGAGCTCAATTTATCTGAACCGATAGCGTGGATATAATCATGATTGCCTTTGAGATGCTTGTCGTCGACACGGCCGATCATATCGATATTGATGCATGCAACGGTGTTTTTCAATGGAAATATCGGATTTTCTGTATAGAATTTGGAACCTAGTAAACCTTTTTCTTCTGCAGCATAGGTGATGAACAAAATGCTGCGACGTGGGCCATTTCCTGTTGATTTAGCTTTCGAAAAAGCGCGTGCCAACTCAAGGACGGCTGTTGTGCCCGAGGCATTGTCATCGGCCCCAAAGAAGATATTGCCTTTGGAATCCATTCCATCGTGGTCGTAGTGGCCTCCGATCACAACGATTTCGTCTTTTTTATCTGTTCCTTCCAGATAGCCAAGAATGTTTGGATCAGCTAAAGCAGCCGCATTGGTGCCAAACTCAGCTTTAAAATTTGTTGAAATAACGAAGGAATTAGGTTTTCCCGTACGATTAATCTTTGCAACAACAGTAGCAAGGTTAGTTCTCGCCAGGTTTAGTATATAATTTGCGGCATGGTCTGTAATGTTGACTACAGGGATCATTGGCGACTTTTCCGGCGCTGGTTGGTCCACCGCCAAATTATAACGGCCCTCAATGGCGCGGTCTCCCGCATCCTCCAAAAGTTGGGACAGCTGACTATTGATCGCTAACACCATTTTGGGATTGTGTTTAAGGATCTCTTTGACTTTTTTATTTCGGGTTGTTGCCCAGTCCGAAGCAGTCTTCTTGCTGCTAATCCATGAATTTCCTTTCTCATCTGTTGGCTCATTCTCGTTGATCAACATAACGATCTTATTGTGGAGATCCAAGCCCGAGATATCCGAATACTTGGGATCATCTATGCCATAACCAATAAACACGATTTCATTGCTTTCGAAGAATTTGTTCTCGTTGTTGCCAATGACGAAAATGTCCTTACCATGCTGAAAGGGTCTATCGTTAATACTAAACTGTTTTACTTTAAAGCTGTTGCGAATTAGTTGCAGGGGTTGGAAATAGGATCCATTGACAGGCGCACTAAGTCCATATTTTTTAAATTCATTGGCAATATATTCTGCTGCCAGACGTCCGCCTTTTTGACCCGTTCCCCGGCCTTCAAAATCGACGGAAGCTAAAGTGCGCAGATGCTTCTGTGTAGATTCTACCGTGATTTCATCGGCATATTTACTGTTTATGTCCTGTGCATTTGCACAGCTCATCAGAGCGCATGCTATCCAAAGTAGGTTGTATATTTTCTTCATTGTTTATTTTTTACTAGCGTGACTTTCAGTACCTTATTTTGTAATTTAATTAACCAGATCAGCTGCGTATCATCTTCTTGATTGATATAACAGGTGCCAGTATCTGCACAATATATAAAAAAAAGCGGATGAAAAGTATAATTTGCTTTTCATCCGCTTCTTAAAATATGTTAATGTCTCGTCCTGAAATAGCGATACATAAAAAGAATCGTTATGAAAGAAGGCACAAATTATGTAAAGCGTACGCA